>NZ_JBVISA010000030.1:0-112379 GCF_055575755.1 Kitasatospora sp. NPDC034035
ACCGGCGCGTCACCAGCGCACCGGAGTACGGGCAGAGCACGTCAGCTGATCAGCATGACGCTCCGTCACCGCATCACGAAAATCTTGACTGAACCAGTCGATGAGGCCGCCGCGCGCCCGGACCTGGGGCCGGGTCGGCTGCACGCCCGTGGTTCGGGTGCGCGGCCGAGGAGGCGGCCGGGTCTCCATGGCGGGGCTGAGCTGCTACAAACCCGGTCAGCGCTCGCGGATGTTCTACAGCTTCCACGTCTATCGGGGCCGCAAAGGCGAGAAGAAGGGCCTGACCTGGCAGGACTACCGGGACCTGCTCATCCGGGCGCACATCCAGCTCGGCGGTCCGATCGTGCTCGTGTGGGACAACCTGCGTGCCCACCTGATGCCGCCGATGCAGGAGTTCATCGAGGCGAACAAGGACTGGCTGACCGTCTTCCAACTCCCCTCGTACGCTCCCGACCTCAACCCGCAAGAGGGCATCTGGTCGCTGGTCAAGCGCACCATCGGCAACCTCGCCGCCTCCGACATCGACCAACTCGCCCGAGCCGTCAAACGCAGCCTGAAGAGACTCCAGTACCGCCCTCACCTCATCGACGGATGCCTCGCCACCACCGGCCTGATCATGGATGGCTGACCACATCTCAGAGGCCTGCGCGAAGCCGGCTTCGCCGTCGACTTCGCCGGCGATCTCGCCGACGCCGACTTCAAGCTCGCGGTCAACACCTACGACTGCCTCATCGCCGACCGCATCCTGCCCGACGGCGACGCGCTCACCCTCCTCGCCGCCCAGCGCAGGCGGGGCTCCACCCTGCCGGTCCTCCTGCTCACAGCCCTGGACGCGGTCACCGACCGCGTGGCCGGCTTCGAGCACGGCGCCGACGACTACCTCGTCAAACCCTTCGCCTTCGCCGAACTCAGCGCCCGGGTGCGGACCCTGTGCCGTCGCGGCCAGCCCGCACGGCTGCCCGAGCTGCGGGTCGGCGACCTGGAACTCGACCTGCCGCGCCGCCGGGTACGGCGAGCGGGCGTGCTCCTCACCCTCACCGCGAAGGAGTTCTCCGTCCTGGAGGTCCTGATGCTGCGGGCCGGCGACGTGGTCACCCGCACCGACCTCATCGAACGCTGCTGGGACGAGCAGGCCGAACCGCTCTCCAACGTCGTCGACGTCCTCATAGGCCAACTGCGCCGCAAACTGGGCCCGCCCGAACTCATCCGGACGGTGCGCGGTGTCGGCTACCGCATCGACGACCAGGCCCCGGGCCTGTGACAACGCGCACTCCCGCCGTCGCACGCCTGCACCGCGCCCGCTGGGCGATGACCCTGCTGTTCGCCGCGACCACCGCCGCCTGCCTTCTGGTGCTCGCCGTCATCGCGGTGCGCACCGACGGCCGGTCCCGGACGGACGAACTCGACAACGGCGTCAGCCACCGGGCGGACGGGCTCGCCCGCACGATGTACTACGACGGCGGCGTCCTGCACCTCGACGCGCTGTCGGAGGACGACCTGGCCCGCAGCGCCGAGATGCTCGGCGTCCTCCAGGCACCCGAACACGCCCGGCCGCAGATCCGCTACGCCCGCGACTCCCCCACCGCCCTTCCCGGCCAGGCGGCGCTGGACGAGATCTGGCAGCAGGTCCAGCACGACCAGGAGACCGTCCTGGTCAGCGCCGACGTCGACGGCCGGGAATACCAGTGGGCCGCGGCCCCTGTCTGGGACAACGACAGGATCGGCGCCGCCGTCCTGGTCGGCGCCGACCCCGCCCGGAGCCTGGCCGCCCACACCCGACTGCTGCACTGGCTGGCCGCGGGCTGCGCGGCCCTGGTGCTGGCCGCCGCCGCGGTCGGCCACCTCCTGTCCGGGCGGGCCATGCGACCCGCCCTGCAGGGGCTCGAACAGCAGGAACAGTTCCTCGCCGAGGCGGCACACGAACTGCGCACCCCGCTGGCCACCCTGCGGCTGGTGGTCGAAGGCGGCAGCACCACGCCGACCCGGGCACCCGCAGCCCTGGACGAGGCCGTCCGACTGGTCGACCGCCTGGGCCGCCTGGTCACCGGCCTGCTGGCCCGCGCCCGCGTCGAAGCCGGCACCCAGGAAATCGAGCTGACCCCGCTACGGCTCGACCAGCTCGTCGAACAGACCGTCGAGGAACTCCCCGACCACACCGGCGTCACGCTGACCACCGAGGCCGCCATCGTCAACGGCGACCCCGAACTGCTCGCCCAGGCCGTCCGCAACCTCGTCGAGAACGCCCTGCGCCACGGCGGCGGCACCCCGGTCGACGTGAGCGTCACCCCGGGACGCATCACCGTCCGGGACCACGGCCCCGGCATCCCCGCCGAAGACCGCGCCCGGGTCTTCGAACGCCGCGTCACCGGACCCGCGAGCACCGGCACCGGCACCGGCCTCGCCATCGTCCGCTGGGTTGCCGAACTCCACGGCGGCACCGCCCAGCTCTCCCCGGCCCCCCGCGGCGGGACGCTGGCCGAGCTGCTGCTGCCCCAGCACACCGACACCTGAGCCGGCCCCACCCGGCCCGACCATCCCTACCGGTCGGCCAAGCGCCGAGGTCGGAGCGAGCAGGAACCACGTCGCCGGTGAAGCGGGCCGGTTCGAAGGCCCGCATCACCGGCGACGTGGCGTTCCCAGGCCTCGCCCATGGCCGGGAGGTCCTGCGCCGAGAAGGAGTCGAAGGAGCGCTCGACCAGTGTCCGGATGACCTGTTCGCGAGTCAGCGGCGTCCCGTCGAGCGTGCCGTCCGGTGTACCGGCGGGTGCCTGGAACATCTCCTCGCGGCTGACCCGCAGGCGGGCCTGGGCGACGAAGTTGCGGAACGGGATCGGGGCCGCCGCCCACGCAAAACGCTCGGCTGGGAAACCCCAGCCGAGCGCCTGCATAAACTGCTCGCCGCCTGATCAAACCGACCACGTGTTGCAACGATCCCTAGAAACCGCCGACAGTGGACGGGCCGTTCCCTGAGACATCCCAGGCGGGTTACAGCAACGGATCGGCTGATCAGCGGAGTGCCGTGCGGGCCAGGGAGCACAGCTCAGCCTGATCGTCCATCGCCTCCACCGGGACGCTGTAGTAGGAGTGCACCACCACCTCGCGGCCTGCGGCGTGGTAGGTGAACGGCTTGGATCCGGAATTCGCGTGGGAAGAGCGGGCCGCGCTGTCGACGCGGAGGTAGAGGGTGTCCATCACCATGGCGAACTGCCTGCCGTGGCTGCGCAGTGCCCAGCCACCGAAGTAGCGCTGGATGGTGACCTCGCCGAGCGGCGTCAGTTGATCGGCGACGTACTCGGCGAGGCTGCGAGATCCGCTCACGCGGGGAGGAAGAACCCGGTGATGTCGGCGAGTCGGCCGTCGCGGTGGAGCGCGGTGCTCACGCCCGCCATGGCGGGTTCGTCCTGCTCGCCGAGCTGGGTCCACCGTGCGAGCGAGCGGTCGTGGTGGTCGAGGACCTCGTCTATGCGGAACCGGTGCCCGGGGAAGGCTCCTGCGAATCCGGTCATGTAGGCGGCCAGCTCGGTCAGCCCGCTGACCTCCGTGCCCGGGTCCCGGTAGGCGACGTCTTCGACCGCGACCGTGCGAAGGGCGGCGAGCCGCTCGCCGGGGTCGGCCGACCAGCACGCGGCATAGTTCGTCCAGAGCTGCTGTGAGTCACTCATCGCTGTCCCTCTTTCATGGGGCCGATCGACGCGATCGCGCCATCGGTGATGGTGTGCAGTTTCGTGTGGGGCGTGCCGGCTCTGACCAGCACCAGGAGCCCCTGATAGAGCGCCAGCAGCCGGGCTGCCGACACCTCGACGTCCAGATCCGCCGACAGCAGGCCCAGGGCGCGGGCCCGCGTCAGCGCGTCGGCGAAGCCGGACTCGATCACGTCCAGCCCTCGGCGCACTCCGGCGGTGGCCTGTGGAACGGTGAAGGACTCCACGGCGGTGTTGGTGAGCAGACAGCCCGGATCGGGATCGAGGCCGGTCTCGAACGCCGAGGTGAAGAACGACCGGATGCCCGCCACGGGGTCAGTCGGTTCCAGGAGGTGGACCCGGACCCGGCCCTGCACCACCTGGTCGTTGTAGGCGTCCAGGGCAGCGCGGAACAGGCCGTCCTTGCTTTCGAAGACCCGGTACAGGCTGCCCGGGTGCAGCCCGGTCGCCTCCTCGATGTCCCGCAGCGAGGCGCCGAGGTAACCCCGGTGGCGGAACAGTCGCATGGCGGAGGCCAGTACCTCCGCCTGATCCCAGAGCTGTCTGCGGCCCACCGAAACCTCCGTAGTTGAACGACTGCTCACAAAAAATAGCACGCCGGCCCGACCAGTCGCTCCCGGGCAACTCCACCAGGCCCACCAACCGACCCCACGGAAGGTCGCCGACAGCGTTGTCCTCGGCAATCGGGACTGAGCACGCGACCCTGTACCTGGAGCTGCACCGGATCGAGGCCCTCGGTGTGGTGCGGGCCGCCGCGGCGCGGCCCGGCTCGGTCACCGAGCGGCTGCACTTCTACGCCGCCCCTACACCCAGGCCCACCGCACCGGAAAGGGCGGCGGCCTCGAGGAGGACGGCAAGGACATCGAGGTCCTCGAACTTCCCTTCGCCGGCGCCCTCGCCATGGTCCGCGACGGACGCATCACGGATGGCAAGACCATCCTGCCCCTGCAACGGGCCGCCCCGGACGGCCCCTTCGTCACCACGGCGGGCACCGGCTCACACCGCCGCCCCGGCCCTGGCGCTCCGCCAGGGCCGGGGCGGCGGTGGCGCTACGATACGCGCATGCATGCCATCAGTGCCGGTGTCCGCACGCTCATGAACGCAGTCGTCAACGGCGATCCGCTCTGGCCTGCGGTGACGCTCTTCCTGGTGTCCTTCCCGATCGCGATCGTCATTGGCGCGGTTCGCGCCTCCCGTAGGTAGCGCGGCACGCCTGCCACGCCCGTTCACCCGGGTCACGACGCCGCCGGTCCCGGGCACCCGGGGCCGGGTCGGCTCGCCGTCATGCTGCTCCAGCCGTTGCCGAGGAGATGTGAAGTCCACACCGTCGTTGCGGGACGGTATTCAGGGCGAGGTACCCGAGTGAGGCTGGCCTCATCGCCATGAATACGAAGGGCGAAATATGCCTTTTTTGGGGGGGAGTTGCGCGAGTTGCGCGACTGAAAGGGTTTTACGAAAACCGGCCCCCATCGTAGGCTCCACGATCATGAGCGATTCCCCCGCAAAGCGTCACTGGCGCATGTCGATATTCCTCTGGATCGGCTTGCCCTTCATAGCCTTCGTCGGCATTGCCAAGGCCGCGCCTGATCTCGTACCGGCCTGGAAGGCGCAGAGCGGCAGCGGAGTCGTCGGGACGTTCACTGCCGTCCGGGAGTCCTGCAGCCACGGGTCCTGCGACTTCTACGGCGGCTGGAAGGCGGCGGACGGCGCTTCCACGCGCACGGACGTCCTCCTTTACGACGGACCGGATTCCATGCGGATCGGCGGGACGGCCGCAGCACTGGACTCCGGTGCCCCTGGCGGAGTCTTTTCAACGGGGGGCGGTTCTTCCTACCTGCTGGTGACGGCCTTTGCCGTTGGCGGTCTGGCGGCAGCAATTGCCTGGCCGGTGTTTCTCTGGCGCACCTGGCGCACCTGGCACTCTTCGCGCGGGCGCCGCACTTCGTCACCGGAGTCAGCTGAGGCAGCCGCCTGACGCGGCATCGAGAGAACGCGCCTCCGCAGTTCGCTGAACTGGGCCGAGTAGGAGCCTGGCACCGCCGCCCGGGCGGCGGTGCCGGCGGCGTCGGTGAAGGACGGCTCGCTCGTCAGTTGGTGATCGGCAAGCTCGTGGATGTTCACGAGAGTTGACGGTGGTGTCGCCTCGGGGCAGGCATATTCCGGTGCGTGACCTCCGGCTGGGTCTCAGACTGCGGACATGGATGAAACCACCAATCCCGCGGCCGTCGCGCCTGCGGAGCAGTCGAGTCAGTTACTGGGGTACCCACCTGGTGCGCGGCTGTTGATCGTCAACTGCGATGACTTCGGGATGTATCCGGCGATCAACGCGGCGGTGATCGAGTCGATCGAAGAGGGCATCGCGAGTTCGTGCAGCCTGATGGTCCCGTGTCCCGCGGCGCCGCAGGCCATGGAGATGCTCAGCCGACGCCCTCGGATCCCGTTCGGAATCCACCTCACCCTGGTGTGCGAGATGCCCGGCTTCCCGTGGGGGCCGCTGACCGCCAAGGAACGAGTCCCCTCACTGCTGGACCACGCAGGCGAGCTGTTCTCGCCGTCGCCCGCCGGACGGGCGGCCTTGCTCGGCCAGGCCCGACTCGATGAGATCGAACTCGAGTTCCGCGCCCAGATCAACGCCGTCGCCGACGCCGGGCTCACGCCGACCCACCTGGACTTCCATTGCCTGGCCGATGGCGGCCGCGACGACATCCTCGACCTGACCGTCGTGCTGGCCGCGGAGTACGGCCTCGCGGTCCGGGTCTGGCTCGAACCAGGGCGCCGGACGATGCGCGAACGCGGGCTTCCGGTCACCGACAACGACTTCCTGGACAGCTTCTCCCTGAGCATCGAAGGAAAGACGGCCGGATTCGTTCGACTGCTGCGCGACCTGCCGGCTGGACTCAATGAGTGGGCGGTGCATCCCAGTCTGGGCGACGAGGAGTCGCAGGCCGTCGACGGTGGCCGGCCCGTGCGTCGGACGGACTACGAGTTCCTGACTTCGCAGCAAGCCCGTGATGTTCTCCACCAGGAGGACATAGCCGTGATCGACTATCGAACGGTCCAGCACGTCTGGTCCCGGGGCACGAGCTTCGGATGAGCGATCCGGCCCCTCACACGTGCGGTGACGGGCCGCTGATCGGCCGCGGTGGTCAGCCGGCCTTCGCCGGCGCGTGGCGAGGCACCGGCAGGCTGGGGAATTTCACCCCGGGGCCGGGCCGACGGCCGTCCCGCACTCCGGTCGACGGGTGTCCACGCCTCGGTCGGACCGGCCGGAGGACTTGATCACGACGGGCGGTCGGGGCCAGGATCTCCCCCGGTTGGATCACAACGGGGGGAGACGTGATGTCCGAGGACCGGTCGGTCAGTCGTGGGCTGAGACAGCGCCACATTGCCATGATCGCGCTGGGTGGTGCGATCGGAGCCGGGCTGTTCGTCGGCTCCGGCGTCGGGATCGCCGCGGCGGGGCCCGGGATCGTGGTGTCGTACGTGGTGGCCGGGGTGCTCACGGTGCTGGTCATGCGGATGCTCGGCGAGATGTCCGCCGCCCGCCCCGGCTCCGGGTCGTTCGCCGCGCACGCCACCCGCGCCTGGGGGCCGTGGGCCGGGCTGCTGGCCGGCTGGATGTACTGGGCGCTGCTGGTGGTGAGCGTGGCCGCGGAGGCGATCGGGGCGTCCCGGATCGTGGCGGGATGGCTGCCGCAGGTGCCGGCCTGGGTGTGGGTGGCGGCGTTCATGGCGCTGTTCACCGGGACGAATCTGGCGGGTGTGCGGCACTTCGGCGAGCTGGAGTTCTGGTTCGCCGGGGTGAAGGCGGCCTCGATCTGCGCGTTCATCCTGCTCGGCGCCGCCGCCGTGCTCACCGGCCGGACGCCGGCCGCGGAGAACCTGACCGCGCACGGCGGCCTGCTGCCGCACGGCTGGCACGGGGTCGCGGTGGGCACCATCGCGGCGGTGTTCGCGTACGGCGGGCTGGAGACGGTGACCATCGCCGCCGCCGAGTGCGAGGACCCGGTGGCCGCGGTGCGCCGGGCGGTGCGCACGGTGCTGTGGCGGGTGGCGCTGTTCTACATCGGCTCGATGGCGGTGATCGTCGCCGTGGTGCCGTGGGACGACCCGGCGGTCGCCGGCGGCCCGTACGCGGCGGCGATCGGCCGGATCGGGGTGCCGGGCGCGGCGCAGCTGATGAACGCCGTCGTGCTGGTGGCCCTGCTGTCAGCGATGAACGCCAACATCTACGGCTCCTCGCGGATGCTGCACGCCCTCGCCGCCCGCGGCGACGCCCCACGTCTGCTGACCCGCCGCGGCCGGTCGGCCGACCGCGGCGGCGACGGCTCGGCCGACGCGGCCGGCACCTCGGCTGCCCCGACCGGCACCGGCCGCGCCGTGCTCGCCTCGGCCGCGTTCGGCTTCGCGTCGGTGGTGCTCAGCCTGCTGTGGCCGCGGACCGTCTTCCCGTTCCTGCTGAACTCGATCGGGACGGCGATCCTGGTGGTCTGGATCCTGATCGCCGCCTCCCACCTGCGGCTGCACGGCCGGCCGCAGCGCACGGACGGGCCGCAGCAGGAGCACTGGCCGGAGCAGCAGCGCGGGCCGCAGCAGGCGGCCCCGATGCGGGGCTTCCCGTACCTGGGCTACCTGGCGCTGGCGGCGATGGCCGGGGTGCTGGTGTTCATGCTGGTGGACCCGGGCAGCCGCAGCCAGGTGCTCTGCACCGGCGCGTGGACGGCGGTGCTGCTGCTGGTGGCCGGGCTGCGGCGGCGCCGTCGCCGGCTGGCCGCCGGGCCCGCCGTCGCCGTGGTCACTGCTCCCGCGCGTACCGTGCCAGGAACAAGTCGACCCCGGAGCTGATCATCCGGTGCATCTCGGCCTCGTCCAGTTCGGCCTCCGGGCTGAACGTCCGCACCAGCTGCGGCACGCCCACCGTGCAGGCGACCAGCTGCTGCACGGCCAGCGCCGGGTCCTCCACGGCGAGCACGCCGCGGCGGTCCAGTTCGGCGAAGGCCTCGATCAGCGGGCCGTTGTTCATGTCGTAGCTGACCCGGTACCAGAGCTGGCCCAGCTGCGGGAAGCGGTCGATCTCGCCGATCACCAGCCGGCGCAGCGACATGATGTCGGGGCGCAGCAGGATGCGGGTCCAGTCGAGGGTGAGCGTGATCAGTGCGGAGCGCAGGTCGTCGGCCTCGGCGATGGTGGAGTTCCACGGCTTGAGGTCCTCGTAGGTGGTGGGCAGTATGCCGCCGATCACCGCGAGGAAGAGCCGTTCCTTGTTCCCGAAGTGCTTGTAGATGGTCGCCTTGGAGACACCGGAGCGCGCGGTGATGGCGTCCATCGAGGCGGCGGAGTAGCCCTCCTTCAGGAACTCGGCCAGGGCCGCGTCGATGATCGCCTGCCGGCGCCGCTGGGCGGCGTCGACCGGGCTCGGGATGATCGGGATGCCGAACTCGTCGGTCGGCTGGGGGCTGTCGGCGGCCATCGGGGTTCTCCTCGGGGTGCTCGGGGGGAGACGGTACGGACCAGCATAGGAAACTGAACGGTTCGGTCGGTACTCCTGGCGCCCGGCCCGGCGGCGACTCCGCCGGCACTCCGGCCGGTGTACGGGCGACCCGGCGGCACTCGGCGGCGCGTCCGGTCAGTGCACCAGCGAGGCGACGTACGGGCCCAGCCCGGCGATCCGCTCGCCGAACACCGCCAGCTGCGGGC
The DNA here is from genome assembly GCF_055575755.1 of Kitasatospora sp. NPDC034035. Taxonomy (NCBI): domain Bacteria; kingdom Bacillati; phylum Actinomycetota; class Actinomycetes; order Kitasatosporales; family Streptomycetaceae; genus Kitasatospora; species Kitasatospora sp. NPDC034035. Next base: position 9,399 of record NZ_JBVISA010000030.1, read on the forward strand.
CGAGCGCCGCCCCGAGCAGGAACACCAGGTTGAACAGCCCGATCGCCTCCGACCGCCGCTGCGGCGCCACGGCCTCGGCGGCGGCGCCGGTCAGGACGCCCTGGCCGCCCGCGGTGACGCAGGCGCTGGCCCCGGCGCCCAGCAGCACCAGCGGCGTCCAGGGGCCGAACGCGGCGAGCGCGAGTGCGGCGAACGAGACGCCGACAAGCAGTCCGGTGGTCCGCCGCAGGCCCAGCCGGGGCGCGGCGCGCACCAGCGACCAGGAGAGCAGCGCGCCGGTCAGGGTGGCGAGCGAGCCGACGGCGCCGGTCTGGACGGCGCTCCAGCCGGTCAGCGCGGCGGCCCGCCGGGGCGCGCCGTACACCAGGCCGAAGTTGACGGTCGCCAGGACCAGCATCACCGCCGCGACGGCCCGGAAGCGCGGCACCGCCAGGGCGTCCAGGCCGAGGAACGAGCGGCACGCCGCACCCGCGCCCGCGCCCCGCGCCGGCTCCACACCCACACCCACACCCGCACCCATGCCCCGGGCCGCCTCCGCCTCCGCACCCGTGCCCGGCGCCGGCTCCGGTCCGGCGCACCCGCGCAGTGCGGCCGGCAGCACCGCGAAGGTCAGCACCGGCAGCAGCAGGCAGGCCCGCCAGCCCAGCCCGGCCGCCACCGCCGCGCCGATGAACAGCCCGGCAGTGCCGCCCGCCGCGCTGCCGATCGCGACGACCCCGGAGGTCCGTCCGTCCGGTTGGCGCGCGGCCAGCTGGAAGGCGGCCACGTTGAATCCGGCGGCGCCGACCGCCAGCAGAGCGCGCCCGGCGACCAGCGGGCCGAGGGCCGCCCCGGCGGCGAGCGTGACCAGCACGCCGAGCAGCAGCGCCCCCGCGGAGGCGAGCAGCAGCGCCCGGGGGCCGCGCCGCCCGGCAGTGCCGGTGAGCAGCGGGGTGCCGAGCATCATGCCGAGCCCGTAGCCGCTCATCAGCCAGGCGGCGGAGTCGGGGCTGGTGTGCAGCTCCCGCGCGATGGCGGGCAGGACGAGGCTCGGACTGGAGAGTCCGGCCGCTCCTGGGGCGGCGACCGCCGCGAGCAGCAAGCCGGTCCGGAGCGACCCCTGTACGCCCCGGCCGGCGCTGCCCGTCGGCGGCTGCGCCGAGCGCGTGCCCGCCCCTGCCGCCGTGTCCAGCACTCCCGGACTCACGCCGGGATCCTCCCGAACTTTCCGTTCGAGAAGTCGAGTTGGGCCTGCCGGAGCTCGGCCGCGGTGTTCATCACGAACGGGCCGCCGCGGGCCACCGGCTCGCCGATCGGCTCGCCGGCCAGGACCAGTACCTCGGCCGGGCCGTCCGGCGCGGCGACGGCGATCCGCTCGCCGTCGTGCGCCAGTACGGCGAGTTGGCCGTCCGCCAGCGGCGCGTCGGGCAGTTCGACGGCGCCGGAGAGCACGTAGACGGCGGCGTTGTGGCCGACCGGCACGGTGAATTCGGCCCGCCCGCCGGCGGCCAGCACGGCGTGCGCGAGCAGGACCGGCAGGTGCGTCTCGAAGGGTCCGGCCACGCCGTGGCTGCGGCCCGCGATCACCTTGACCCGGCTGCCGTCCTCGGTGTGCACCACCGGGATGGTGTCGGGCCCCTGGTTCTGGCTGCGGGCCGGGAGGTCCTTCAGCCGGGCGGGCAGGTTCACCCAGATCTGGAGCATGTGCTGGCGGCCGCCGTGGGCGAGCAGTTCGGCGGTCGGCTCGTTGGAGTGGACGATGCCGGCACCGGCGGTGAGCCACTCGACCTCGCCGGCGACGCTGGTGCCGCGCCGGCCGGTCGAGTCGGCCCAGTCCATCGAGCCCTCGATGAGGTAGGAGACCGCCTCGAACCCGCGGTGCGGGTGGGCGGGGGCACCCTTGGCCTCGCCGGGGGCCAGCAGCAGCGGACCGGTCTGGTCGACCATCAGGAACGGGTCGAGCATCGGGAGCTCGGCCACCGGGAACGGGCGGCGGACGGGGAAACCGGCGCCCTCGAAGGTGTGCACGGGATCGATGACGGTGGTGGTCGAACGGACGGTGGTGGTCGAACGGACGGGGGCGGCCTGGGCCGCGGCGAGCTGAGTCGTCGTCATGCCCCAACTGAACTACACGATCCAGTTCAGAGTCAAGACTGAACCGTCTGGTTGATCAATTGAACTGAACGGTTCAGATTCATCCGACCCCTCCCCCGGCGGCGTACCGATGGGACAACAGCGCCTCCTGGAGCGCTCGTCGGCTTCGACACCACTGGGAGTACCAAGAGGCCCTGCGCTCGTGCTCGGCAGCCGTCGCAGTCACCCGTCCGAGACCTCCGCTCGGCCGCCACCTCTCAGGATCGAAACGGCAACAGACACGCACTGTCGTGCTTCTCTCCCGTGGCCGCAGCATGTCGGCGACTTCGCCCGCAGCGGTCGGCATCGACGGGCGACGCACGCGAGTTCAGGGTCTGAGTTGCCGTCAGCACTGCTTCTGCGCACTCGCCGCCACGGGCCGGTCATGATCTTGCGGGGTGTAGTGTGTCGAGAGGTGCTGGTGCGGACTCCGTCGGGGTGGAGCGCACTGCAGATGGCGGTCGACTTGGGGGGTCAGGTGCCGGCGATTCAGCGGATCATGTCGCGCAACGCGCGCTTCCAGCAGTGGGAATCACTGCTCGGCAACCGCAACAAGCGGACGCGGGCGGGAGAGTTCCTGGTCCAGGGCGTACGTCCGATCTCCTTGGCGGTCCAGTACGGCTGGCCCGTCCGGGCGTTGATCTTCGACTGCAAGCGGAAGCTGTCCCGATGGGCGCAGGAACTGCTGCGGACGCTCGACGCCGAACAGATCGCCATGGCACCCGAGATGCTGGCGGATCTGGGGGAGAAGAACGAGAGCGCGCCGGAAATGGTCGCCGTGGTGGAGATGCCGGCCGACGATCTGAGTCGGCTGCGACGGGCCGGGAACAGCTTCCTGGGTGTCCTGTTCGACCGGCCGACCAGCCCCGGCAACATCGGCAGCATCATCCGGTCCGCGGACGCCTTCGGTGCGCACGGGCTCATCGTCTCGGGCCATGCCGCAGACGTATACGACCCCAGGGCGGTTCGGGCCAGTACGGGATCCCTGTTCGCACTGCCCGCCGTGCGCGTGCCGTCGCCCGACGACGTGATGGCCTGGGTCGGCGAGCAGCGGGCCGAGGGGCAGCCGATCGCCCTGGTCGGCACCGACGAGAAGGGTGACTGCGACGTCTTCGACTTCGACTTCACCCAGCCGGTGCTGCTGCTGATCGGCAACGAGACGTCAGGGCTGAGCAGCGCTTGGCGGGAGTTGTGCGACCACACGGTCAGCATTCCGATGAGCGGCTCGGCGAGCTCTCTGAACGCGGCGAACGCCGCGACCGCCGTGCTGTACGAGGCTTCGCGGCAGCGGCTCGCCGCCGTGAACCGCCCGGCCTGACCTATACCCCTCCCGGCCCCTTCGACCCGACCAAAGCGCTCCTCGAAGGGTCGGGTCGACTCACCGTCACCCCTCCTAGCGTTGGTGCTACGACCTGCGCCGCCCCGGTGTGTCCGAGGCGCAGGCCCGGTTGGACCAGCCACCCGAGGAGGAAGAGATGACCGTGAACGACACTGGCACGACAGGGGGCGATGCCGGCCTGGCGCCGCCCGACAGTGCGTTGGCCGGTTTCGTCGAGGCCACCGCGACCGGGTCCGGGATCCCCGGTGTCGCCGTGGCGGTGTGGGCGAACGGCCAGGAGACCTTCGCCTGCCACGGTGTGACGAGTGTCGACGACCCCCTGCCGGTCACCCGGGACACCGTGTTCGCCCTGGGGTCCGTGACGAAGACGTTCACCGCGACCGCCCTGATGTGGCTGGTCGAGGACGGGCTGGTCGACCTCGGCTCGCCGGTGCGCCGCTACGTGCCGCAGCTGCGGCTCGCCGACGAGCAGGCCGCCGTGCAGACGACCGTGTCGGACCTGCTCAACCACACGGCCGGACCGGACCGCGGCCCGGTCCTCGACACCGCGGAGGGCGACGACGCCCTGGCCGCCGAGGTGGCCCGGCGGATAGACCTGCCGCTCCTGGCAGCACCCGAGGAGCGGGCCTCCTGCAGTCAGGCCGGCTACAACCTGCTCGGACGGGTGATCGAGAAGGTCAGCGGGATGCCCTACGAGCAAGCCATCGCCGAGTTCGTCCTCGACCCCCTAGGACTCGAAGACTCCCTCTTCGCATCCGGCGACGTGCCGAGGTGGCGCTTCGCCGCCGGACACACAACAGACGCAGAAAGAAAGTCGGCGGTCTCGCGACGCCGGAACGGAACCCGCGCGAACAGCCCCGGAGGGGGCCTGTCCTCCTCGCCTGCCGACCTGTTGCGCTGGGCACGGTTCCATCTCGGCGACGGTCGGACGCAGCGTGGCGAACGCCTGCTCCCCGCCGACTCGCTGCGGCAGATGAGGGAACCACCCGGCACCGTGCGCTCCAGCGCACTCGCCGACGCGATCGGGACCTGCTGGGTCCTGCGCGATATCGATCAGGTACGCACCGTCTGGCAAGGCGGCTCGGCCTTCGGTCAGTTCGTCGAACTGCTCCTGGCGCCGGAACGCGACTTCGCCGTCGTGTCCGCCTCCAACGCCGGGCCGCAGGGCATCCCCGGCAGCCATGCCATCGTCCGATTCGCGCTCGAGCACTACGCGGGCCTGGTCGACCGTGACCCCGAGGACGAGCACGGCCGCGCCCCGGGCGTCGACCTCGCCGACCGGCACGTCGGCCGGGCACCGACATCCTGACCGGAACAAGCGGCGACCGGCCGGACACCCGGCCGGCTCCCGGACGTGGCCGAACGGGTCGGCGGTGCCATGCAGCGCCGGTCTGCGCGGCACCGGAAACCCACTAGCCGTCCACCGACTGCGATGGAAAGTAGCAGCATGCGAGATGTTCTGACGTCGGATCAGATCGACCGATTCGTTTCCGATGGCTTCATCCACCTCGAAGAGGCATTCTCCCGGTCGCTGGCCGATGAGTGCCGGGCGTTCCTGTGGCGCGAGACCGGTCTTGATCCGGACGATCCCGCCACCTGGACCCAACCGGTGGTCAGGCTGTGGGGATACGCGCAGGCGCCGTTCCAGCGCGCCGCGACCACCGAGCGCCTGCACGGTGCGTTCGACCAACTGGTCGGCCCGGGCCGCTGGTTGCCGCGTATCGGCCTGGGCACTTTTCCCATTCGCTTTCCGCACCCTGACGATCCCGGCGACACCGGGTGGCACATGGATGCCAGTTACACGCCAGAGGGGGAGACCGGCTACTGGCTCAACCTCCGCTCCCGTGAGCGGGCGTTGCTGATGCTGTTCCTGTTCTCGGACGTCGACGCCGACCACGGGCCGACCCGGATCAAGGTCGGCTCGCACCTGGACGTTCCCGCCTTCCTGGAGCCGGCGGGCGAACGCGGTATCGACGGGATGGAGCTCTGCCGGACCATGGACACCGCGGGCAAGCTTGATGCCCCTGACCGCCCGCCGGCGCTCGCCACCGGGCGAGCCGGAGACGTCTACCTCTGCCACCCGTTCCTGATCCACGCCGCCCAGCCCAACCGCGGCACCCAGGCGAGGTTCCTCGCTCAGCCTCCGCTGTACTCGGCCGCCCCGCTCGACCTCGACCGCACCGATGGCGCGTACACACCGGTCGAACGCGCGGTGCGGCTCGGACTGCGCCAGACCAGCGGCTCAACGACTCGGCAGGGGCAGCCACCCCTGGGCCGGCAATAGCCGCCGAACCACCGGCCACTGGTGGAGGCTGCCGGATTGCCTTCTTCCCAGGCGAGTTGGCCGATCGCCAGAACCAGGCAGGTACGTGTCACAGGGTCGTCCTCGCGAGTGAGGAGGGCAGGCAGGGCGGCCGGGGGTCTCCGGGTGGGGGCAGCGCGGCTGCCAGGGCGTAGGCGGTGGCCACCGCCCTGCCCCGCCCTGCCACCGCCCTGGCGGACGGTGCCCGAGCCGCTGCCAGCGGGATGCCAGCGCTCTGCCAGTGAGGTGCGGAACTGTCGGATGTGCCGGGCGGTACGCCGCGACACAGGAGCGCGCGACTGTCCGGCCCGTTGACGAAAGGGCACTCACGTGACTCGCACCTCCCCTCCCACCAGCCCCCCGGCAGACCCACGCCGGCCCAGGGCTTCCCGTGCTGCAGTCCGACGGTCGGTGGCCTCGTGGCGGCTCGGCGCGGGAGCCGCCGCGGCCGCGCTCCTGGCCGCGGTGTGTCCAGGGACCGCCGTGGCCGCGCCGGACACCGCCCCGGTACCGCGACTCGCCTGGGCGACGTGCACGGACGGCTTCGAGTGCGCGACCGCCCGCGTCCCGCTCGACCACCACGATCCGCGCGGCGCCGGGATCGACCTCGCCGTCATCCGGCACCCGGCTGGCGACCCGGCCCATCGGATCGGCTCGCTGTTCTACAACCCGGGAGGCCCTGCCGTGGCCGGCACCGTGGCTCTGCCCCTGATGCTCGGCCAGTTCCCCGAGGAGGTGCTCAAGCGCTTCGACATCGTCAGCTTCGACCCGCGCGGCACCGGCGGCAGCGCACCCGTCCAGTGCTTCGACGACCCGGCCGACGAGCAGGCCCTGCTGGCCGGCACGGCCGCCGGCTACCCCGAGGGCGCGGACCAACAGAACGCCTGGGCCGACGCCTACCAGCGCCTCGCCCGGCAGTGCGCGGCCCGCAACCCCGCCCTGCTGGCGCACATCTCCACCGCCAACGTGGCCCGCGACATGGACCTGCTCCGCCGGGCGGTCGGCGACCGGCAGCTCACCTACCTGGGCACCTCGTACGGCAGCTACCTCGGCGCCACCTACGCCAACCTGTTCCCCGGCCGGGTTCGCGCCATGGTCCTCGACAGCGCCCCGGACCCGGTGGCCTGGTCGACCGGCCACGGAAACCAGGCCACCACCACGGGCCCCCTGCTGCGCAACGGCAGCGACGTGGCCGCCGACCGCGTCCTCGACGCCTTCCTCGACCAGTGCGGCCAGGCCGGCCCCCGGACCTGCTCCTTCTCCGCCGGAACGGCTGCCGCCACCCGGGCCAGGTACGGCGAGCTGCTCCAGCGGCTGCGCACCCGGCCGGTCGCGGTCGGCGGCGTGACCTTCACCGCCGGCTCGGCCGTGGAGGCGACGATCCTCTCGCTCTACGCCGCCAACCCCGTCCCGAACCTGCCCGGCACGGGCTGGACCCGGCTCGGCGCAACCCTCCAGGCGCTGTGGGCCGCCACCGAGGCCCCGGCCCCGCCGGGCACCCCGCTGCCGCCCGTCCTCCACCGGTCGCCGGACCAGGCGCTCGCGGTGGCCTGTTCGGACAGTGCCTACCCGCCCGCCCGGGCCGACTACCCGGCCCTGGCCGCGTACGCCCGGGCCCGCTCCGGCGAGGCCGGCCCGTACTTCGCCTGGACCGACGAGCGCTGCGCCGACTGGCCCGCCCGGGACCGCGACCGCTACGACGGCCCCTGGAACCACCCGACCGCCCGGCCGATCCTGGTGGTCGCCAACACCGGCGACCCGGCCATGCCGTACGAAGGGTCCCACGCGATGGCCCGCTCGCTCGCCCGCGCGCAGCTGCTGACCGTCGACGGCTACGGCCACACCGTGCTGGCCAACCCCAGCGACTGCGCCGCCCGGCACGAGACCCGCTACCTGATCGACGGCGCCCTCCCCGCCTCCGGCACGGTCTGCGCACCCACCCAGCCGCCGTTCAGCGGCTGATCGCACATCCGCCCTGTCGCGCCACCCACCCAGGGTGGCGCGCCGGACGCGCTCCGGAGAGCCGGTCAGCCGGCCTCCAGGAGTAGCGACTCCGGTCGCGACAACGCCCGGCCGCATTCCCAGGCGGCCCGGAAACCGGACTCGCCGAGGGCCTCGGCGCAGCCGTCCAGGATGGCCCGCAGTTCCGGGTCGCCCACGTCATGGGCCCCGCGCAGGCCGTACGCCGCGCCCAGAGCCGCCGCACCGCGCGCCGCCTGGCCGAGCGCGAGGCAGTACTCGGCGTACCCCTCCAGGACGTCCGCCCGCACCGGCTGGTCGCCGCTGTCCGCGGCAAGTTCCAGGGCACGGCGGTGCAGCGGGTCGGCCGCGTCCGGCGCGCCGCGCCGCTGCTCGGTCCGGGCCAGGCCGGTGTGCAGCAGGGCCAGCAGGTGCAGCCGCGCCGGGGCACCGGGGCCGGTCGCGGGCAGCCGCTCCAGCCGCCGCAGTGTCTCCTGCTGGCGGTCCAGCGCCGTCGCCAAGTCGCCGGTGCGCCGGGCGAGTTCACCGAGCGCGTAGCCGACGGCGGCCTGCAGATGCCGGTCCCGGTCACGTTCGGCGGCGGCCAGCGCGCGCTCCAGGTCCACTCGGGCTGCGGCCGGTTCGCCGCAGCGCGCCCGCAGCCGGCCCGACAGCAGCAGCGACAGCGGCGCCTCGCCGGAACCCCCCATCTCGGCATCCCGTTCACCGGCCTCCGCCAGCGCCGCGAGCGCCTCCTCGGCCGCGCCGGTGACCGACAGCAGCGCGGCCAGAGTGACCAGCGCCAGGGCCAGGCCCCAGCGGTCGCCCAGGACACGGAATCCGTCCACGGCGGTCCGCAGACAGTGCTCGGCGCGCCCGATCCGGCCCGCGCCCAACTCGATCCGGCCCAGCACCAGATGGGCGGCGGCCCGTATCCACCGGTCCGGGTGCTCGCCGTACCGCTGCGCCGTGGCGCCCACTGCGTCCGGCGGCCCCGCCATGGCGAGCAGCAGTGCGGCGGCCAGGGCGACGGGGTGCTCGGCCCGCTGCGCCGCGACCAACGCCCCGCCCATCGCCTCCGGCGGGATCACGGTGTCGCCGGGCTCCCGGAACGGGGAGGTGAGCTGCGCCAGGATCACGCACAGGGCGTGTGCCTGCTCCAGACCGGGCGGCGCGCCGAAGCCGTGCGCAGCGAAGACGGCGGACGTCCACGCACCGGCCTCACGGCCCTGACCGCGCATCAGCCAGGGCCAGGCCCGGGCGGCCGTCAGCCGCAGGGCGTGTTCCGGCGGGCCGACAGCGACCGCCCGGCGCAGCGCCGCGTCCAGGTTGCCCTGTTCCGCGTCGAGCCGGGCCATCAGGGAGATCTGACGGCCCGTCCGGAGCAGGGGTTCGGCGTTCTCGGCGAGCTCGACGAAACGGCGCAGGTGGGCGGCGCCGGTCGGGCCGTCCTCGCCGGCCTCGACGAGCCGTTCTGCGGCGTACGCGCGGACCGTCTCCAGCAGCCGGTACCGCACCAGCCCCGGCTCCCGGTCGACGGCCGCGACCAGGGACATGTCGGTCAGGGACCTGTCGAACAGGGATCTGTCGACCAGGGACTTGTCGACCAGGGAGGACAGCAGGTCCTCGACGGCCGTCGGGTCGGGCGCCGGCCCGTGCGGCCAGTCGCCGGCGCAGACCAGGTGCGCGTCGGGGAGCGTCGCCCCGCCGGCGAACACCGAGAGCCGTCGCAGCAGGACGCGCTCGTCCTCGTCCAGCAGCTCCCAGCTCCAGTCGACGACGGCGCGCAGCGTGCGGTGCCGGTCGGGGCCGGTGCGGGAGCCCCGGTCCAGCAGCCGGAGCCGGTCGTGCAGCCGCGCCGCGACCTGACCGGGGTTCAGGGCGCGCAGCCGGGCCGCCGCCAGTTCGAGGGCCAGCGGCAGGCCGTCCAGCTCCCGGCAGATCCGGACGACCGGCTCGACGGTGTCGTGGTCCAGGGCGAATCCGGGACGGGCCGCGGCGGCCCGCTCGACGAAGAGGGCGACGGCCGGGTGTGCGAGCGCCTCCTGTGCGGTGGAGCCGGGTGCGGGTACGGCGAGCGGCGCCACCGGCCAGAGCACCTCGCCTGGGACACCGAGCGGTTCGCGGCTGGTGGCCAGCACGCTGAGCCGGGGCGCGGCGGCCAGCAGGCGGTGCGCCAGCAGGGCCGCATCCTCGATCAGGTGCTCGCAGTTGTCCAGGACGAGCAGGACGTCACGCCCCTCCAGGGCCCGGACGATCCGCTCGACGGGGTCCCCGGACTGATCGCCGGCGGGCAGGCCGCCCGCCAGCACCCCGGCCTCCGCCGGTCGACAGACGGCTGCCAGCACGACCCGGGCCACCGCGTCCGGGCCGTCGGCACCCGCGAGTTCGGCGAGCCGGACGTCCGTCGCGGGCGGCGCGGTCGCCACGGCCGCGACCGCCAGCCGGGTCTTGCCGACACCGCCCGGCCCGGTCAGGGTGACCAGGCGGGAGCAACGCAGGCGCTCCCGGACCGCCGTCAGTGCCTCGTCGCGGCCGATCAGAGCGGTGAGCCAGGTCGGCAGTGCCGCACGGCCGACGGGGTTCCCGGTGGAAACGGGGGCCGGCCTCGGCGGAGGCGACTGTGCGCCGGACAGTACCCGCAGGTGAGCATCCCGCAGTTCGGCGGACGGGTCGGCGCCCAGCTCCTCGGCCAGCGCCCGCCGGGTCCGTTCGAACACCTCCAGCGCCGCGGCCTGCTGTCCGTCCGCGTGGAGCGCGCGCATCAGCCTGACGGCGGCCCGCTCGCGCAGCGGGTGGGTGACGCAGAGCCCGGTGAGCTCGGCGACCAGCCGCGGCAGCGTGCCGACCTCGCCAAGGGCGAGCAGGGCGTCGGCCCGGTCCTCGACCGCCGACAGCCGCAGCTCCGCCAGCCGGGCCGCCGGCGCCGCGGTGAACCCGGCGCCCTCGCCGTCCGCGAACGGTGCCCCGCGCCACAGTTCCAGCGCCCCGCCCAACAGCGCGATCGCCTCGGTGAACCCGCCCGCCGCCAGCGCAGCCCGCCCCGCCGCCACCCGCTGCTCGAAGTCCCAGGCGTCCACGCTCGCCCGGGGCAGGTCGAGCAGGTACCCGGCGGGGTGCGAGCCGACCACGGACCGATCGGTCCCCAACACCCGACGGAGCCGGGAGACCAGGGACTGCAGGGCACCGGCCGGCTCCTCCGGCGGGGCGTCCCCCCAGAGGTCGTCCACCAGACGCTCCCGGGTGACCACACGCCCTGGATCGAGCGTCAGCCGGAGCAGCAGCAGCCGAAGCCGCGCTCCGCCGATCTCGAGGGCCGTCCCGTCCTCACCCCGGACGACCTGTAGCGCCCCCAGAACGTTGATCCGCACCCGCCCACCCCTCGCTCAGCACCACCGACCAATCAAGATCATTATCCCGACGCCTGGGCGGCGCCGAGCGCGGGGCGCCAGGCAACCAGTCAGGATCACTTGACGGACGGTCAAAACCATGTGAGACGGGGCAGCTGACACCAGGGGGTCCACGCGCCACGCGGACGGGGGTTCCCCCAGCAGCCGGACAAACCCGCGTCCGGCAGCGGACGGCGGGCACCGCCACGCACGAGCACCAGGCCGGGCGAGGGAGGCCGAGCTCCACCCGGCCGCGCTGCGTGACCGGCCGGCGACCGAAGCGAGCCGGCTCAGCCGGGTCGGCCGCAGCCGCGCCCGGGAGGTGGTGCTGGCCGAAGGCCACCTACGGGAGCACCACGCCTGGGCCGGCCAGTTCGCTCGCCTCGCGGCCGAACGGTTGATCCGCAACGGACTGACCCACGGTGCCCGAACCCGCGACGGCGAGCGCGATCTCGTTGTACAGGAATCCCTCGAAGCCGAGCGGCTGCCCGGTCTCGGGACTGGGCGCTGCCGATGGTGTGTAGAGGCGCAGCTCGTCGCTGATGCTGACCATCCCGTACCGGTCGGCGAACGCCCGGTAGTCCGCGGGTAGTTGGAAACCGAGCGTCTCGGGCCCCAGCTCCCACGGGACCGGGACCACCCCGCCCACAGGCGGCGGCCCGATCACCGCACCGAGCCGGTCCAGCATCCCCTCGATGTTCACGTCCACTCCCAGCAGCCACCCGTTCTCGCCGGAGGGTATCCGTTTCCGCTGGCGTCGCCCGTCGTGCAGCGGTCTGCGAAACCGAACACCGCCGCCTCCTGGCGGGCCTTCGTCGCCGCCGCCCGCGCGGGCTCACTTCCCGTCGAGGGCCGACACCGACCCCAACGGCGTCGGGGGCAGGGCATCAGCGGATGCCCTGCCCCTGACGCTGTCCCTACCGGCTACCTCAGCAGTTGGGGTAGGCGTTCACAGAGCTCCACCAGTCCAGCGCCCCCCAGGTCTGCGAGCCGACCTGGCCGTCCACCTGGAGGTATCCCATGCACTTCTGGAAGAAGTAGACGGAGTTGAGGGTGTCCTGGCCGAACACCCCGTCGACGGTGATCTTGGCGTGCTTGTCGGGGTTGATCGAGTAGTTCAGCTCGCACTGAAGCTCCCGTACGGCATCGCCGGTGGCACCGACCTTCAGCAGCGGCTCGCTGGTGCTCCACTCACCGCAGCGAGACCCCGCGGCGTTGGCGGTGCCGGCGGTGGCGACGGTGCCGGCAAGGAGCAGGCCGGTGGCGGCCAGCCCGATGACGATCTTGCGCATGGTTGTTTCCCTCCCGTTTGGCATGCGCCTGGCGGCGCAGCGCGTGCCTCGACACTAGCCAGCACGATGCCCCCGCGGGGTATCCAATCGGGCACCCGGTTCCGTGGGCCAATCGGACAGCCGCGGGCCCCTGCCCCGGCTCTGGGGCCGACGAGCGGCGAAAGTCGGGTGACCCTGCCGGTGGCACCGGCGACACTGGCGCCATGACTGGTTCCGCACTGCCGCAACTGCTTCGACCGCGCGCCCTGAGGCCCGGAGATCTCGTTGTCATCGCCGCGCTGTCCGGTCCGCTGCCGGCCGCTCATGAGCCCAACGTCGAGCAGGCGGTGGTCGTGCTCGAGCGGATGGGGTTCCGCGTGCGTCGGGCTCCGCTGCTCCAAGCAGGACGGCACCACTGGTGGAGCGCGGCAACGCCGGCCGAGATCGCCGGGGAGTTCAACGGCCTTCTCCGTGATCCTGAGGTGCGTGCGATCGTCGCGAGTGACGGCGGTCAGACGGCGCTCGGCTACCTCGACCTGATCGATGTCGAGGCGGTCAGGGCCGACCCCAAGCCGATCCTCGGCTACAGCGACATCTCGCTGCTGCATCTGGCGCTCTATGCGTGCACCGGTCTGGTCGGGTTCCACGCCGACATGGCCGTCCCCGGCTTCGGCGGACACTGGCAGCGCGCGCCCGTGGCGCGCCGGGCGGAACTCGAGAGGCTGTACTCCAGGCTGCTGACCGGTACCGAGGCGATCGGTGCGCTGCCTGCGAGTGCGTCGTGGGAGTGCTGGCGTCCTGGCCGTGCCGAGGGCCGGCTGATCGGCGGGGTGATCAATCGCATCGTGCTGGCGCAGGCGACGCGTTTCGCGCTGCCCCTCGAACGGTTCGACGGTGCGGTGCTGTTCTGGGAGGAGATGGGCGGCCTGGCATCGCACGTGTGGAGCTACCTGCAGGTGCTGCGGCACGGCGGCATCCTCGACCGGATCTCCGGCATGGTCGTGGGCGTTCCGCGCGAGATCAGCGGACTCGAGCCCGGCGCGTCCCCGACCCTGCCCGAGATCGTCCTCGACGCCCTCGGCGACCGGGACATCCCGGTCCTGGGCAACGTCGAGTTCGGGCACGCCGGCCCGAACCTGCCGATGCCGGTCGGCATCCGCGTCCGCCTCGACGCGCAGCAGCGGACACTGTCGCTGCTCGAACCGGCGGTAGGGCCCCACGCGACGATCGGGCCCGTCGGCTGAACACCGCGGATCAGTGAGCCGACAGCGTCGCGACGTCCGGTCCGGACGCTCGGCTCCTGACGTCGGGATCAGCAAGGCGGTGAGCCCGTGCGGAGAGGTCCGGGCGGCCGAGACGGTGGCCGGCGGGTCCACCGGGAAAAATTCTTCGAACCCGCCTGCAACCCGGGCGGGTGCCGCACGTCTGTACAAGTGAGAGGCGCGGAAGGGGGCCACCTTCCGCAGGCGGGGGCGATCTCTCTGCGTCCGTGGTCCGGCAGGGTCACGGGCCCGCCCCGGCCGCTCGATCTTCCACTCGATCGTTCATCCGCTTCCGGCGTAGCCGAACCCCATGTTCGTCATGCCCACAACAAAGTTGCTTCCAGGGGGAACCATGTCCACCACCCGTATCCGCCGCTCCCGCTCCCGCCACGCCGTCTCCGTCGCGGCCGCGCTCGGTGTCGCCGCGCTCGGCGGCACGCTCGCGCTGCCGGCGCAGGCGGCCTTCGCCGAGGGTGCGCCGCACGACACGCACAAGGGGACACTGACCGTCCAGGCGCCGGCGGCGGTCGGCTTCGCCGGGCAGCCGGTCGCGTTCACCGAGACCCTCGCCAACACCGGCACCGAGGACACCGCCTTCGCGCTCCTCCTGCAGACCACCACCGAGGCCGGCACACCGCCGCACGCGATCACGATCGACTACAAGGACCCGGCGGACGGCGCGTGGAAGTCCGTCCCGCTGGGCTTCCACGCCGGGCTCTACGAGGCCACCTACGACGGCGCGACCGGCGCCATCACGGTCGCGGCCGGCAAGACCGTGAAGCTGGACCTGCGCATCGGCGCCCCGATGGGCCTGCCGCACGACGGCGCGACCAATGGCGGCTTCCGCTCCATCACCCTGGACTCCCGCCTGACCGTGCCGGGATCGGGGGAGAACCTGGCCGATGAGGTCAAGACGATCAAGGTCGACTCCATCGGCAGCTCACTCGCCCACGTGCCGGCCACGGCGGTCGCCGGCGGGGAGCCGATCGAGTTCGACGCGGTACTGGCCAACCCCACCCCCTCCGCGTACGTCAACCTCGGCAACGTGCTCTTCGTCGACCCTCACGCCACCGTCCAGGTCCGCAAGGCCGACGGCTCGTGGACCACCCTGCAGAAGGTCTCCGACCAGATCCCGGACGACAAGCCCGGCGTCTACCTCCAGGGCCGCGACTCCTCCATCGCGGCGAGGAAGACCACGGTGACCCGGGTGCGGGTCTCCTACGACGCGGCCACGCCGCCGGGCGCGACCCAGATCAGCCCGTGCGTCTTCGTCAACGAAGGAGCCCCGTTCCGCGGGACCACCAACTGCGGCCAGGGCACCACCGTCAACGTCGTCGCCCCCGAGAAGAACACCGACAAGAACACCGAGAAGAGCACCGGCACGAGCGCCGACAAGTCCACCGGCGCCGAGCCCGGCACCGGCACCGGCACCAAGCCCGGCACTCAGGCGAAGCCTGCCACCGACACCGAGCCGGCCACCGACACGGCGCCCGTCCCCGCCCCGGCCGCCCCCGTCACGGGTGAACTCGCCGCCACCGGCGCCCAGTCCGACGGCATCACGGCCGCCACCGCCGCGGCACTCGCCGCCCTCGGCACCGGCGCGGTCCTCCTCGCCCGCCGCCTGCGCCGCCGGTCCTGAACCACCCGCCGACCCGCGCCTGCCCGGGCGTCCGGCCTCGTCGGCCGGGGCCGTCGGTCAGGACGCGGGCGGCGTCCTCCTCCCGGGCTCGGCGGCGGTACCCGGGGCGGTTCGGCTCCGGGACGTGCCGCCGGTCCCGTCATGGTCCGGTCCCCCGAGGCGGGGCCAGGACGGAACCGGCGAGGCCTGTCAGTACGAGGCGCTGGTGGCGCACCGGCGGGAGTCCAGGTTGCACACGACGACGTACGAGGTGATTCCGGCGTCCAGGAGCTTCGCGGTCCAGGCCGTGTCGTGAGGGATGCTGGTCCAGTTGCTCGAGCGCCCGCCGTTCGACTGCGTGAGCACCACGCTGCAGCCGTCGCCGGTGGTGGAGGTCGCGTAGCCCTGCACGTGGTCGTGCCCGTCGGCGAACGTGACCACCATGCCCCCGGCGCAACCGGGGACGTTGGCCGTGTAGGTGGTACTGGCCGACGCCGTCGCGGCGCTGAGGCCCAAGCCGGCGGTGGCGGCGACGACGACAGCGCCGAGGCGGACAGCGGTGCGCTTCCTGATCATCAGTGTCTCCTGGTGTTCGGTGTGTTCCTGACTCAAGGCAACCGGCTGACGGGACCGCCCCTCGAGTGATTCGATCAGGTTCGAACACTCATGACGCCGACCGCACGGGCGGCCGGCAGCCGACCTCCGGGGGGTGTCGTGCTCCACCTCGACATGGACCGCACCGTACTCGCGAACACCCGGTTCGCGATCTCGCCGCTCAGCACCGGG
This sequence comes from Kitasatospora sp. NPDC034035, assembly GCF_055575755.1. Classification (NCBI taxonomy): domain Bacteria; kingdom Bacillati; phylum Actinomycetota; class Actinomycetes; order Kitasatosporales; family Streptomycetaceae; genus Kitasatospora; species Kitasatospora sp. NPDC034035. The sequence continues at coordinate 25,437 of NZ_JBVISA010000030.1, forward strand.
ATCGGCGCGCTGCGCCTCCTGCGCGACAACAAGCGCCCGGGCGGCGACGGTTGGCGGGGCAGAATCCAGGAGACCGTCCATGACCGCAAGCTCGTCCTGCTGGGCTCGCTGTTCAGCGGCTCGTGGGACTACGTACCGGACTTCCTGACACCCCAGCCGCACGCCCCCGAGACCGGACTGCACGAGGAACTGCACACCGTCGCCACCACGGATCCCGCCCGGCTGCGCTGGGAGCTGCAGGTCATGGCCCAAGGGGTCAGCGAGGAGCACCTGGCGGGCCGGGCCACTCCCGTGGCCCTGCGCGACGCCCTGGAACGGGGCGAGCACGACTTCGCCGAACGGATGGCGGCGGAACTGCACCGGCTGTGGGAACGCGCCCTCGCCCCGCACTGGACGGCCCTGCGTACCCGTATGGAAGAGGACATCACCCACCGGGCGCAGACCACCGCCCGCCACGGCCTGTCCGGCATGCTCGCCACCCTGCACCCCAGGATGCTCTGGAACGACGACCACCTGAGTCTGACCAGCCGCTTCCACGCCCGGACCAGCGCCGCCACCGGCCTGGTCCTGACCCCCTCCGTGTTCACCACGGACCTACGCGTGGTCATCGACTCGATACCCGCACCCGCCACACGCCAGCCCATGCTCGCCTACCCCTGCCGCCCCGGACCGGCCACCCGCCCCGGACCGGCCGTCCACGCCCTCCTCGGAGCGACCCGCACACGCCTGCTGTCCGACCTGCACACCCCCCGCACCACCGCGGAACTCAGCGAACGGCACTTCCTCGCCACCAGCACCGTCTCCTACCACCTCGGCATCCTGCACCGCACCGCACTGGTCACCCGCACCCGCACCGGACAACACGTCCTCTACCGCCAAACGCCCCGCGCCACCGACCTCCTGGCCACCCCTCAACCCCACTGACCCCACTGACCCCGCAACCGACCATGACCGACACGACCGCTACCGGACCGGTGCCTGTGCCGGCGTCGGCGTCGGCGGGGCCAGGCTGTACGGGACCACCGCCGCCGGGACAGGACCGCGGGACGGACGGGGCGTATGGGGCGGGCCGGCCGGCGACAGCCCCGGCCCGCCGGTGGAGCGTGTCAGGAGCACACTCCACCCGCCGGTCAGCCTCCCGTCGATGCGGGCCCCGGCCCGCCCGCGCAGCCGCACGCCGGACCGGAAAACCCGGGCCGCCTCGCCACCGGTCCGGTAGTGGCGGCCGGTGGCGGTGTCCGGGGTGGCGGGGCTGTGTCAGGAGCCGTTCTGCGCCAGGCGCGTCACGGCCAGTTCCAACGCGCGCTCGAGTGCGGTTTCGGCTCGGCACGGCACGTCGGGCTGGACGCCGGTGCCCTCCCAGTTGGTGCCCGAGACGGGGTTGAGCGCGCGGGCGACGGGGACGGAGAGTTCCAGGTGCGGGTGCACCGTCCAGCCCTCGCGCGGGTGCGCACCGCCGCGGGTGCTCTCCCCGACGACCTCGGCGCGCCCGAGTTGCTGCAGGTCGTAGGCGAGTTCCTCACCCGCGGAGAAGGTCTTCGCACTCGTGAGCACGTAGAGCGGCTTGGTGGCGCCGTAGCGGGCGCCCGGGACGAACGGGGGCGTCCAGGACTGCTCGGTCTTCTCCCCCTGCCGCGAGACGATGGTGTTCAGGTGGGTGCGGCCGTCGAGCAGGTAGCCGCAGACGAAGGCGACCGTGTCCGGGTCGCCACCGACGTTGCGGCGCAGGTCCAGGATCAGCGCGCGGGCCGGGGCCACCAGGGAGAGCGCCGCGGCCAGCGGCTCGGCCGCCCAGTCCAGGGGGAACATCGCGGGTGCGATCTCCAGGACCGCGACTCCGGAATCGAGGAGCTCCACCCGCGGAACACCCCCCAGGCCCTCGTCGAACTGCCGCCGCATCTCGGCGAGTACGGCCGCGCCCCGCTCCGACGGTACGGGCTCGGCATGGAACTTCAGAGCCAGGTGCTGGTCACCGTTGACGGACCGCAGGTCGGCGGTGACCCCTTCGGCCAACTCCTCCGCGGTCGCGGCCCGGTAGGCTCCCTCCGCACACCGGCTTCGCAGCAGGGCCGCCAACTGCCGGGCGACATCGGGGAAGACGTAGTTCCCGGCGACCAGGTCGGCGATCGACTCGACGACGCCGGCAGCGTCCGGGACCGGGACGGCGGTGAGGCCGGCGGCCGTGACGGTGTCGGTAACGGGGGCAGTGGTGTCAGCGGCGGTGGCGTTGTCCAGCGCGGGTGACGAGGTGGTGGTGGTCATGGCAGGGAGTAGACCAGCGACTTGTCAAAGCGTCAACCGCACTTAACACTTGATTCGGTGAGCCATCAACCAGACGAAGACGTCCAGCAGATCAGCACACCCCAGCAGCACGCCGCGCTCGCCCACCCCGTACGCCAACGCCTGCTCTTCGCCCTGAGCGGGCAGCCCTCCACGATCAGCCGACTCGCCGCGCAACTGGGCGTGAACAAGGGCAGTGTCTCCCACCACCTGCGAGTGCTGTGCGAAGCCGGACTGGTCCAGGACGCCGGGACTCGGCAGGTCCGTGGCGGCACCGAGAAATACTACCGGCGAACCGCACAACGCCTCCTCGTCGACGAGCCACAGGCCGAAGGCACAGCCGCGATGCTCGGCGCGGTCGCCGCCGAGACGGACCGCTCCCCCCTCGAACACACCCTGACCCTGCGCCACCTCCGACTCAGCCCCGCCAAGGCCGCACAGCTGGCCCAGGCGCTGACCCGCCTGGTCGACGAAGTGGAGGAAGACCCCGGCGAACCCGTGCACGGCCTGCTCGTCACCCTCTACCAACAGCACGACGCCAGCACACGAACCCGACCCTGACCCCGCACCCGTCGACCCACAACCCACCAACCCCTGTCCAAGTCCCGGACCAAGGACCGAAAGCGCTGCTGCGCCGCGAGGATCCCCGACGAGCGGGACTTCCGCACCGTGAGCGTTTAACCTCGACTGATCACAGAACGTCACACACATGATCGCAGTGTCGAGGGGTTTCGCGGTGGAGCTTGTGCCGGATGACGATTCGCTGGGTGGTGTCCGACCACTTCTGGAACGTGGCGAGGCCATTGTGGGCTACGAGCCCCAGGAGGGGTTCCCGGATCGCTGCTGGGTTCTGCACACCGTCACGGTGCGAGGGGAACGGGTCCGGTGGGACGACGTGCTGGCGCACGCCGGCAAGCGACTGGAGGACTGGCAGTACACCCCCTCGTTCCGGGTCTTCGAGGGGCTGGACCTGCCCGAAGACGTAGAGGGCCCGGACCTGGGCGAGATTGACCGCGGCAGCCTGGCCCGCCTGGTCGAGGTCCTCGCCCGGCACAGCCCTGATGGGCTGCGCACGGAGTGCTACTGGGCCCAGGCGGGGATCGAGGACGCGGGCCGCCCCATCCCGGCCGGCCGGGGCCGGCTGGAGGAGGCGCTTGCTCACCACGATGCCTGCGCGTGGCCCGACCGAACCGTCCACACCCAGTTTCCCGCGCACTGGTGGCCCATGGAGGGCTCCTGGTTCGTCCTGACCGACTGGGACCTGAGCGCGACCGAGGTGTTCGGCCCTCCGGCCCTGATCGCCGACCTTCTCGCCGATGACGGGCTGGATGCCGTGCGCCACCCCAGCATCGCCGAGGTCGAGGGCAGCGTCGCGCAATGGCGCGAGCAGGCACCATGAGCCCGCTGCGCATCCTGCCGGCCCTCTGACCTCGAACAGCGTCCCGAACGGTGTCACTCACCAGGGAGTTCGCGGAGGCGACCCACTGCCCGCTGGCCGTGGTCCTCCAAGACCGGCATGACCAGTACGGACGTCGAGGCTCCCAGCCGGACCTGTTCGATTCCGCCCCGGGTTGGTTCTCGCCCGGCGGACTGGACCCAGGAGCTCACGCCCCCGGGTCGACGCACGTGTCGGCGGTGACGCTGAGGACGATCTTGCCGCGGGTACGGCCCGACTCGCTGGCGGCGTGGGCCTCGGCGGCGCGCTCAAGGGGCAGGGTGCGTTCCAGGCGGACCCGCAGCAGGTCCCGGTCCACGAGGTGGGCGAGGGACTCCACTGCGCTTCGGCCAACTGCAGCGTCTGCTCGACGGCGTGACGCAGAAGATGCTCACCCAGACCCTGCGCTCCCTGGAACGCGACGGCCTGGTCACCCGCACCGTCTACCCCACGGTGCCCCCACGCGTCGAGTACTCACTCACCGACCTGGGCCAGGCCGCCGGCCGGCTGACCACCGCCGTCGCAGACTGGGCCGTCGACCACGTCGCTCTGATCCACACCGCCCGCGCCGTCTACGACGCGCGGCCCGAGCAACCCGAACCAGCGAGCTGACGACACCCGGCCGGAACGGGCGGGCATGCGGGTGGACGGAGCCTTAGGGCGAGGGCGCCTCTTCAGTCGACGCGGGGAGCAGGCACCCGGGCGGCCAGCGAGCCAGGGCCAAACTACCTTCCGCCCGCCCGAGGAGACCACTTCTTTCCGGGGACCCGCGAGGCAGACCGGTTTGCGGACCATGGGTCAGCTACACGATCCCATCGAAGCGCTGCGAGCCGTGGGAAGACCGGTCCCGTTCGCGTCCCGACGAGCCCGTCCGCGTCCGGGACCGGGGCGGGCCGTCCGTTGTGTGCGGCAGCGTCAAATCCTCGGCCCTCCCTCCTCTCGGACCAGCCGCCAGGCCTCGCTGAACAGCTCGGGAAGCGTGCCCGGGAGCAGCTCGAAGGCCGTCACCTCGCTTTGGTCGGCGCTCAGCCGGGCACCGACCATGGGTGCTTTCCGGGCCTCCATCGGTGGCAGCGGCTTCTTGGCGTGTGCCCAAAGGCCGGGCACGAAGAGCGTGCGCCCGGCGCGGGACCGGCGGTCTTCCACCACCAGGCCGCGTGTCACCAGCTCCGCGGCGGCCGACTTGTGGCGGGCCGGTGTCCAGGCGTTCCAGCGCCGCACGTTGCGGTCCGACGGCACGGGCAGGGCCAGGAGTTGGAGGTAGAGGGTGGCGGTGTCCTCGGACAGGTCGAGGGTGGTGGCGACGTCGGCGACCAGGTCGGGGGTGCAGGCGCGGGGGTCGGATTCGTAGCGGCCCGCGGGCAGGTCGTCGGCGGTGATTCGGGCCATGACACGGTCGCAGGTGCCGCCGGTCAGCCAGTCCCAGCGCCGGCTCCCCCGGTTGCCGCGGCTCAGCGCCGAGTGAAGGACCCGGGCCGGGGAGTCGCCCCGCGCCAGTGCCTTGCGCAGGTGGCGGACGGCCTCCGGTGCGCCGGCCCGTACGGGGTCGCCGGCGGGGAGGTCCGCGTATGCCCAGGGGAGGCCGGTGAAGACGGCCTCCGCGACGGTCTCGGCGTCGTAGTCGCCCATGACGTCCCATGCGGTGCGCAGGTGGCGGTGTTCGGGCGGGCAGGGCCAGATGCGCAGGTAGAAGCCGGGCGGCAGGGTGGCGTTCGCCGGGTCGAGGAGCAGGTGGCACAGGTGGGCGGCCGGCATCCGGGTTTCCAGAGCGACCGCGGCCTGCCAGGTGCTCCACGGCGCGTGCCGGCGGGCGCCGTGCTGCTGCGCCCAGGCCCCGGCGGTGCGCTGCGCGACGCGGGCGAGGCCGCCCGGCTCCCACAGGTCAGCGGGGTCTGCGGGCATCACGTCGGCGAGCAGGGCGAGCCGCTCGTCGTCGTGCAGCATCGACAACTCGGCGCGCGCCGATTCGAGTTCGCGGGCCTTGAAGCCGTAGGTGGCGAGCTCGTGCTCGTCGAGGAAGGGCACACGGTAGCCGCCCGCGCCAGGGTTGCCGGCCAGGACGAGGGCGGCGGCGGGGCGGCTCAGGCCGGTCGCCTCGCTCAAGGCGAGGACCGCGTCCACATCCCAGGCGAACGGGCCGCGCTCTCGAACGAGCTCCGTCAGGCGCAGCAGCTGCCCGGGGGTGCCCCAGCCCCGGGGGCAGTCCTCGACGTAGAGGGGTTCCTCGGGGCGGGGGGCGGCGTGGCCGCCGGGCAGGACGGCCTCGAAGTAATGGGTCCTGCGCGCGGCGGGCAGGTGGGTGCCGAAGGAGGCGCCGTGGTGGTCGCGGACGGTGAAGGAGGTCGTTCCGGCGAGCCGGCCCACGCGGAAGCGGTAGGCGGGGTCGGCGAACGTCGTCCGGGCCCACACCTCCAGGAAGTCGAGCAGGAGCTCGCGGCGCTCGGGCCGGGTCGCGGGCGCGGCGGCGCGCAGGGCGAGCGCGCCTGTGCGTCCGATGAGGTCCGTCCAGCTGCCCGCCGCGGGGAGCCGGACACCGCGTTCGCCCGGCCCGGGTTCCCACGTGCCTTCGATGTAGCGGCTGACGCGCCTGATGCCGGCGAAGGAGTCCTTGTCCCACATACCCAAGGCACCGACCAGCCCCTGCAGGGCCGCGGATGCGGCGAATCCGTCCCACGTGCGAGGGGTGCGGGCTGCGGACGTGTCGATCTCGGTCATGTGGCTGATCATGACGGCCGGCACCGACAGCGGGCCGCCGGGGTGCCACGGCCCGCTTCACGCATTGAGCGGCCCGCTACCGGAAGCCGCGGATGGTGTCATGTGCGTGTTGCTGTCGGCGGTGTAAGTCAGGAGGCCGCCGGGGTCTGGATAGCGCCCATGGGCGTCGACGGCAACGACGGTGTGCAGGTGGTCGCCACGCTGTTCGACAGCCTTCGCCGCGGCCCGGACTCGGTCCACGTCCCAGGTCAGCGTGCCGTAGTCGGTTTCGATCACATGCTTCGACCGCGCCCGCCAGACGGCGCCCCCGCCCCCTGCCGAACCGACACGAAGCCTCCCCGAACATGAACGGTGGTCCTTGCCTTCCACAACCGGACGACAAGGACCGCCGTCACACTCGGACCCCATTCCCAGCAGTGTCACCTGGCGGGGCCCGCCAACCCCGATGCCTACCGGAGTTGAGCGTCGGGTGTCACTTGAGGGTGGGCAGGTAGGGGTAACAGCCGTAGTAGTCCTTGGTGGCCTCGACCATGACGTCGCCGGTCCTCGGGCCGACGACACCGTCCTGCTGCAGGCTCGCCCACTTCTGGATGGCCACGATAGCCCCGTAGGTGTCGGGGCCGAACGAGCCGTCCACGTCGACCGTGTGGTAACCGGTCTGGTAGTGCAGGTCGTTGGATATCTGCTGGACGCACTTGACGCTTGCGTAGGTGTTGCTCTTGCCGTAGCCGACCCAAAGGGAGCCGGAGTTGGGCACTGCCTGGGCGGTGCCGCCCAGGGCGCCGACGGTGACAAGGGCGACGGTCGCGAACAGGAACGCGCCGCGACGCTTGATGGAAGTGCTGTTCAAGGGAGCCCCAAAAGTGGCATACAAGTGATCGTCGGACCCTGGACTATACGGGCGGACCTACCGACGGGTCGCCGGCGCGGGCCCAGCTACCGGACAGCTCCCGCCCGGCTACCGCGATCAGCCACGGCAGAGCGCGGCAGAGCGGCAGCCGACGCGGACACCGATACGCCCGCCGGGACAAGCTCACCGCCGAGCAGGTCGGGCAGCTGGAGGCCCTCGGGGTGGCCTGGTAGGCCGGGCCGGTTTCGGGGCATGACATGGTGTCCCGTGAAGGCATCAACCCGACACCACCCCACCAGGAGGTCCTGCATGAGCAGCGGCGTAGCGTCATCCGAGAACCCCGAGAACCCCGAGAACCCCGAGAACCCCGAGAACCCCGAGAGGTCGGAGGCCGACCAGGCCGCCGAGGTCCCCGCGGCCGCCGCCCAGGACGACGTCAAGGCCCAATTCCTCGCCGCGCTGGAGCGCAAGCACGGCGCCAAGGGCGGGAGCACGGCCGGCGGTCCGAACAGCGAATCGAAGATCCACGGCGCGCACGCCGCGGCGGGAGGCAAGCGCAACTTCCGCCGCAAGAGCGGCGGCTGACCGCGCTGGTGCGCACCGGAGCGGCCGGGCCTCGGCGGGACGGGCTGGGCCGCTTCGGGTGTGCGCGTGCCCCAGAGCCGGGGCACCCGGGCCCGGCGGACGTTTCGGCCCGAATGGCCGGTGGGGTGTCGCTGTCCGGACACGCAGGTGTCTGCACCGGGCAGGGCCGATGTGGAGCTCCACGGCGAGGGCCGTGGAGCTCCGGCCGGGTGACGGCATCGATGCGGCGATACCGCTACTGCCCCCACTCGCAGCCGCGCGGCCGGACCGATCTACAGCCCGCTCGGCCAGGTGTAGCTGCTCGGGACCGGGACTGCGGCGTTCTCGGCGGCCGTCCCGTAGACCAAGGCGACCTCGTCGTGGTCGTGCAGCAGGATCGCGGCCGGGTCGCCGTCGACCTCCTTGCCGTTGACGTAGGCCTTCAACGTGTGGGTCCCGTCGGTCTTCAGGCCGCCGAGGTGGTCGGCGGAGGCGGAGACCTGCCATTCGGTGAGGAACTGCCCGAGGCTGAAGTCCGCGCGAACCGGCGACTCGACGTGGATGACACCGCTGGTGTCGTGGCTGTGCAGCGGGCTGATCCGCTGCGCGCTCTCGTCGACGCCGATCAGCGCCGGCACCTCGACGGGCCTGCCGTCCGCCAGGACGTCCAGATGGGTGTGGATGTGCAGCGCCGTGCCCTCCGCGCCGAGCATCGGCAGCCCGGCCGCCGCCACGGCGGCCGCGACGTCACTCGGCGCGTCCCACGGCGGCAGTGTGGTGCGGCCCACAGCCGTGGTCCGCGGCTGTGCCGGGATCCCGTGGGAGGAACCGGTCGAGCCCTGGTTCGTCGCGATCACGGCGGCGATTCCCCCGACCACCGCCACGGCGACCAGGCCGATCGCGCCGCGAGCCAGTAGCCGCCGGCGCCGTTCCCGGCGGGCTTCCTCCGCCCGGAACGCCGCCGTGTGGGCCCTGCGGTCGGCCGCACCCGGCTTCCGCCCCGGTTTCGGCTCAGACATCCGTACGGACCTCCTCGCGCGCGACGGCGCCGCTCGGCACCACCCCGTCAGCCTGCCAGAGGCGGATGCGATCGGCGCGTCGAGCACCGCGGGCTCCGACTCGCCGTACTCCGGCACGAGCAGCCCGGCCGGCTCCGCCGTGCTCAGGTGCTCAGGTGTGCCAGGAGGGCGGGGTGGTCGGCGAGGGCGTCGTGGAGCAGCCGGCGGGCGAAGGGCGTGTACTGGCCGCTGTCGGCAGCGGTCCAGTCGATGGGGCCGAAGGGCGGTTCGGGGTCGTACTCGATGAACAGCTGCACCGTGCGCGCGACGTCGAGGCCGGCGAGGCGGCCGACCAGGTGCAGTGCCATGTCGATGCCGGCCGAGACCCCGGCGGCGGTGATGACGTGTCCGTCCTCGACCCAGCGCTGGGTGACCGGCGTCGCCCCGAAGCGGGGAAGCAGGTCGCGGTACATCCAGTGCGTGGTGGCCCGGCGGCCCTCCAGGAGGCCTGCCGCCGCGAGCAGCAGCGAGCCGGTGCACACCGAGCCGACGACCTGGCAGCGTGCCGCGGTCCGGCGCAGCTTGCGCAGCAGGCTCTCGTCGGCCATCGCGGCCAGGGTGGGGACGAGGCCGCCGGGCACGATCACGGCGTGGAGATCCGCTATGTCCTCCATGTCCTCGAAGGTGTGACTGGGCAGCAGGGACAGCGGGGTGTCGCTCGGCATCGGCTCGATCCGCTCGCCGACCGCGATCGTGCGGTAGCCGGGGACGAGATCGCCCAGCGCGGCGAAGACCTGCATCGGGCCGACGACGTCCAGTGCGGTGAGCCCCGGGTACAGCACGAAGGCGATGGTCTTCACCGGGTCCGCGGACGGCTCGGACGGGCCCGCGGACGGCACGGGCAGGTCCGCGGACGGCACGGGCAGGTCCGCGGACGGCTCGGGCGAGGTTTCGGTCATGACGGGACTCCTGGAAGTCGGCGGGAGGCCGAGGGCCTGGCAGCGGGCTGCTGCCGCGGCAACCCTCCCCCGCCGCCTCCACCGCGGACCGGAACCGTTCGGACTCCGTGTCCGAAATCCTGGGATACCTGTCTTCCGGACGGCTTTCGGTAGTGTCGCAGGCATGACGACAGCTCTCCGCCACCGCGTGGTGGTCGTGGCCTACGACGATGCGGAACTCGTGGAGATCGCCTGCGTGACCAGCGTCTTCGACGGGGCGAACCGCCTGGGCGCGAGTCCGCCCTACGACGTCCTCCTGGTCACCCCGCAGGGCCGCCCGGTGCGCTGTTCCTCGGGACTGGTCCTGGCGGCGCAGGCGTCGCTGGAGCGTACCCGCGGCCCGGTCGGCACGCTGCTGGTCGTCGGCGGGTGGGGCCACGCCGCGGCGGCGCAGGACACCCGGCTGGTCGAGCACGTGCGCCGGCTGGCCGGCATCGGCCGTCGGGTCGCGTCGGTGTGCACGGGGGCGAGTGTGCTGGCGGCGGCCGGACTGCTCGACGGACGGCGTGCCACGACCCACTGGGCGTTCGCGCGCGACCTCGCGCAGCACCACCCGGCCGTCCACGTCGACGCCGCGCCGCTGTACCTCCGCGACGAGCACGTCTGCACGTCAGCCGGGGTCACCAGCGCGCTCGACCTCACCCTCGCGTTCGTCGAGGAGGACCACGGCCCGGCCCTCGCCCGGACGCTGGCCCGGATGATGGTGACCTACCTCCAACGACCGGGCAACCAGGCCCAGATCAGCATGTTCGTCGACGCGCCCGCCCCGGAGCACCGGACCGTGCGGCAGACCGTCGAATACATCACCGCACACCTCGACGGCGACCTCACCACCACCGCGCTCGCCGCGTACGCGGGAGTCAGCGGACGTCATCTGTCCAGGCTGTTCCTCGACCAGCTCGGGCAGACGCCAGCCCGGTTCGTACGGACCGCCCGCATCGAGGCGGCCGCACAACTCCTCGTCTCCACCGCACTGCCGCTGGCTTCGGTCGCGAGGCGTTGCGGGTTCACCTCCGCCGAGACGATGAGGCAGGTGTTCCTGGACCACTACGGGACGACACCCAGCCACCACCGCGCCGTTCACAGCACTCCCCCGGGCCGCACCGACGGTGCCCGGCACCGTGGGTGAGGCCGAGAAGCCGGCAGGGAGCTGACGGCGTACCGCTACCGGATGCTCGGCTCCGGGTCCTCGCACCGCAGCACCGCAGCACCGCAGCACCTCGGAAAGGCCGATCGGGCCGGTCAGCGCCGGCAGCACTCGCAGGCGCCGGCCGGCCCCGCCCGCCCCGACCGGCGAGCGGGCCGGCGGGGCGGGCGGTGTCAGGCAGCCGTCAGCACTCCGGCAGGCCGTTGTGGAAGTACCAGTTGCCGTCGGCGTACGCACCGTAGACGTAGGCCGTGCCGAAGAAGTTGCCGTTCGTGCCGCCCACCCGGTACCAGACGTTGCCCTGGTTGTTGATCGTCTCGCCCCTGGTCCAGCACTCGATGTAGATCTCGTCCGACGACCACGAGTACGAGTACACGTCGGCGGCGACCTTGGGCGTCCAGGAGTACTGCTGCGCGTAGACGCCCACACCGTGACCGCTCGCGTGGTAGCGGAGCGCGTACCAGCCGTCGGCGGCCGCGCTGCCCGCCGAGACGCCTACCGCGCCCGCCGCCACCGCCACGACGGCCGCCGCGGTCGCGCCACGGCGGCCGATCCTCTTGAGAATGCCCTTGGCCATTCCAACTCCCATGTTCGGTCGAGACGTTGACGTGCCGCCCGGTCCGACCTCGGCGGCGGGATACAGCTGATCCGACCACCAGCGCTGTTCGATACCGCCTGACGGGAACTGACAACACCTGACAGCGCCCGGCGAACGGCCCGAACGCCCCCTCCTCCCACCGGATTCCACGGATCGCTGATCACCGCCGTCGCCCGTCACCACGATCCGTGCGCGGCAGGCCGGCGCCGGCACCGAGGGACCTGACATCTGACAACGGGGACACCGCGACGGGGTGGAAGCGGCCCCTGCCCGCCGCCGCGATGGGGAGGAAGGGGAGCGGCCTGCGGTGCGCCCGCCGGGCGGCGGACGTCGAAGGCCTCGCGCCTGACGGCCCCTCTGCCGGAACCCGTGCCCGCCGCCGGGTGGCGCCGCCGGGTAGTAGTGTGCGCGCGGGCGACGGTGACGGGGAGGGCGGGCGATGGAACCACTGGGCGACTCGGACCCGAGGAGGATCGGCTCCTACCGGCTGCTGGGCCGGCTCGGCGCCGGCGGCATGGGGCGGGTGTACCTCGGCCGCACCGAGGGCGGGCGGACCGTCGCCGTCAAGGTGGTGCGCGGCGAGCTCGCCGACGACGCCGAGTTCCGCGCCCGGTTCCGCCAGGAGGTCGCCGCCGCCCGGCGGGTCGGCAGTCGCTGGACCGCCCCCGTCCTGGACGCCGACACCGAGGGCGACCCGCCCTGGGTGGCGGGGGGCTACGTCGCCGGACCGTCGCTGGACGCCGCGGTCCGCCGGCACGGCCCGCTGCCCGTTCCCGCCGTGCACGCCCTCGGCGCGGCGCTCGCCGAGGCCCTGGCGGCGGTGCACGGCCTGGGCCTGGTCCACCGTGACGTCAAACCGTCCAACGTGCTGCTCGCCCTGGACGGGCCGCGCCTGATCGACTTCGGCATCGCCCGCGCCCTGGACGCCGCGACCGCACTCACCCGCTCCGGGTACCTGGTCGGCTCGCCCGGCTACCTCTCGCCCGAACAGGCGGCCGGCGAGCCGGCCGGCCCCGCAGGGGACGTCTTCTCGCTCGGCGCCGTCCTCGCCTTCGCCGCGACCGGCGTCCCGCCGTTCGGCGAGGGCGTGAGCGCGGCCGTCCTGCTCTACCGGGTGCTGCACGAGCAGCCGGACCTCGGCGGGCTCACCGGAGCGCTGCACGACGCGGTGCGCGCCTGCCTCGCCAGGACCCCCGCCGACCGGCCTTCCCCGGACGAGCTGCGCGCCCTGCTCTCCCCCGGTGCCGCCCCGCTCGCGGACGGCGGCTGGCTGCCGCCCGCGGTCTCCGCCGAGGTGGCGCGCAGCGCCGTCGAACTGCTCGACCTGGAGGCGGAGGCCGAGGTGCCGGCCGGCGCCGCGGAGCCCGTAGCGGAGCGCGTAACGGAATCCGGACGGGACCGCTCCCCCACCCACCTCGACCGGCCCGCGCCGCCGGTACCGCCGGGGCAGCCCGGGCCGTCCGGAGAGCGCGTGGGTGCGGGCACCGGGGCCTCGGCGCCCGCGCCGCGTTCCCGGGGGCGGCGTCCGCTCGTGGCGGCCGCCGCCGTGCTGGTCGTGCTGGCGGCCGGCGGCGTGCTGTGGCAGACCGTGTGGCGCGACCGGCCGGGCGACCACGTGAGCCACGACGCCACCGGCGCCCCGCCGGCCTCCGCCGACCCGTCGACCCCTGCCAACCCTTCGACCTCCGCCAACCCTTCGGCCTCCGTCGCGCCGCTGCCGGGGACGCTCCCCGCCGGCTACCTCGGCACCTGGAGGGGCACCATCACCACCGCCGTCGGCGGACTGCCAAGCACCTTCACCGTCAGCTTCGCCCCCGGGAAGGTCGGCGAGGTGGTCGGGCGGACCGCCAACGCCTCGGCGTTCAGCAGCACCGTCTGTCGTGGCGAGCTCACCCTGCTGTCCGTCACCCCCGACCGGATCGAGCTCCAGGAACACCCGAAAGGCAGCGACCAGGGCTGCACCGGCGTCTCCGAACAGCAGGCATACACCCCGGCCGGGCCGGGCGCGATCCACCTGAAGGTCACCGGCCAGCCCCTGGGCATGGACCCGTCGGGGGACCTCGCCAAGCAGGGGTGAGCGGGCGGCAGCGGCCTCAATCTGGTAGCTCGAGCGGACGCCGGAGCCGGTACGCGTCGGTTCGGACGCTTCACTGAGCCTGGTGGGGGGTCGTGCAGTGCGGTGCGCGGGGGTTGAGAGGATCGCCTCATGGATTTCGATGACCCGGCCGCCATGCGCCGGCTGTGTGTGGAGCGGCTCGGCCCGGAGACCGGGCGGCAGTTCGCGGCGATGGCCCGGCGCGGCTTCCGGCTGGTCGCGGCCTCGCCGGAGGCGCCCGCCGCCGGCCGGTCACGGCTCGGTGGGCCCGCGCTGCTCGAACCGGGCACCGCGTGGCCCGCGCTGGAAGGCGTCCCGTTGTCCCTGCACGCGGTGCTCGACACCGATGCGCTCGCCGCGTGGCTCGGGGACCAACTGCCCACCCGGCCGGGCCTGCTCAACTTCTTCTACCTCGATCCTGACGTGCCGTACGAGGAGTACCGCGAGCTGGACTCGTCCAGTCCCGACGCGTGGCGGGTGATCCCCGCCGATCCCACGCGGGCGGTCACGACGACCGCCCCCGGGCCCGCCCGGCACTACCCGGCACGGCCCGTCCACGCGGTCGAGGTGACCATGCTCCCGGACAGTTGGGACCTCCAGGACGACGACCTCACGTACGACGAGGACCAGCACTGGGGCGCGCCCTCACTCATCCTCGGCGAGATGGACGGCCTCGACGGGAACACCGCCGGCCACCACTGCGCGTTCGGCTGGCCCGACACCTCGTACACGGTGCCGGTGACCTCCCGCGACGACGACGGTCCCGCCGTTCACCTGCTCCAGCTCGCCGAGGACGCCGACCTCGAGTGGGGCTGGGGCGACGCCGGAACGATCTACTTCACCATCCCCGCTGGGGCGTTCGCGGCGGCGGACTTCGGCAAGGCCGAGGCGATCGGCTGCTGCTGCTGAGGGTGCAGGCGGTGTCGGACTCGGCGGCGTGCGCTGCTCAGGAGGCGGGCTTAGCGGTGGTGGTCGGTGGCGGTGAGGGCGTAGAGGTCGAGTACCGACACCGGGGGCCGTCCTCCGCCATGGAGGACGGCCCCAGGCCGTGCACTGCTCTTTCCCTGCTCTGCTCTGCTCTTCCCTGCGCTGCTCTTCCCTGCTCTACTCTTCCCTGCTCTACTCTTCCCTGCTCTGCCCTGGTCTGGTCATCCGAAGGTGAGGCCGGGCGTCAAGGCCTTGCACCTGCCTTCGGCTGCTCGCGTCAGAACGCGGCGCTGCCGACGTGGAGAGGTCCGCCCGTCAGGCCCACGCTGTAGACGGCCAAGTCGCGCTGGCGGGCGTCGATCTGGGTCGCGCTGCCGGCCCATGACGTCGCGCCGGGGGCGAGCGTCCGGTCCCAGATGCCGTAGCCGGGGACGATCGCCTCCAGGTGCGTGGTGCCGTCCGACACCGTGCTCGCGGCGATGCGCGTGACGGACGGGTTGGTGTCCACGACCGTGGGCTGCGACCAGAATCCAGCGGCCCAGGTCAGGTCGGACACCCCGGCAGCCGGCGTCAGGATCTGGACGTGCAACGTACCGTCCGGCCGGGACGCCGCACTCACGTCGGTGACGCACGGGCTGTTGGTGTCGCTCGTGGTGCAGCCCACTGCGATCGGCGTCCAGTTCGTCCAGCTACCCGACGAGGTGCGGGTGCGGTCCCACACTCCGGCGCCGGGAACGACGGTCTGCACGTGCATCGTGCCGTCGGGCAGCGCGGCGGCGCTGATCCGCGAGATCTGGCCGTTGAGGTCGATCTGGGTCGACGCCGACCACGTTCCGGCGACGCTGCGGGTGCGGTCCCAGACGCCGGATCCGGGGACCAGCGTCTGCACGTGCAACGTCCCGTCGGGCAGCGCGGCGGCGCTGATCTGTGAGATCTGGGTGTTCGCGTCGATCGACGCGGGGTCCGTCCAGGAGCCGCCGGACAGGGCACGGTCGGAGACCGCGCCGTGCGTCGCGTCGCCGACGGCGTTGTAGGACGGGTTCCAGACGCGTGCGCGGTAGAACCGGGCGCCGGTCACCTGGCGCAAGTTGTGCGTGTAGCCGATGGTGCCGTTCGAGGTGTAGAAGTCGACGATGTCGGTGCACCACGTGTTGGCGGTGCAGCCGCCCGCCGGGGACGGGTCCTTGACCTTGTCCACCTGCGTCATCACCAGCACACCCGACGGCTGCTCGGTGATCGACTTGACCGAGGGATTCGTGACGAGCGACGTGAAGGGGTTGGCGGGTTTGGAGGGGTCGGAGGGGTCGGGGGCGGGCCACTTGTTGTACGACCACGTCTGCGTTCCCGTGCTCAGCAGAAGCACGTTCGGGTTCTTCGGATCCGCACTCAGGTCGTGGGGGGCGCCCTCCGGCAAGGCGGTCTGCCTGTCCATGGTCAGGTGCGGCTGCGCGGCGCTCCCGCAAAGCGTGTCTTGCTCATCAAGCCCCTCAAGTATCTTCACATGAACGCCAGTTGATCATGCGGGTCGTGATCATACCGTCATACCACCGGCGGCATTCCGCACCCACCGTGGCGGTACCGCGCACACGCCCGGCGCCGGAACCGGCCACCGCGCAGCCGGGCCTGCGGTGGCACCCGACGAAGACCCCAGGGGAGTTTCACCATCCGTGCCGCTGCCACCGGGCGAGCGCACACCCGGCGGCCCACCCGCCTGGGCAGCCCACGTGCTCGGGCCGTAACCTCCGCACAGCTCGGCGCCGGCACGGGGATCACCTGCGGTCAGCTGCGGAACTCAGTGGGCGGGAACCGGCTCGGACGACGGCTGCCACTCCCGCCTGATCAGCCCGTAGACCCACGAGTCAGAGACCTCACCGTTGACGACGCAGTCTTCCCGCAACGTCCCTTCCCGCACGAAGCCGAGCTTCTCCAACACGCGGGCAGAAGCCGCGTTGCGCGTATCGGCCTCGGCTTGCACGCGATTCAGGTCCAGCGTGTCGAATGCCCACCGCAGCAGAGCGCGCGCGGCCTCGGTCGCGTAGCCACGGCCCCACGCCGTATCGCCGTAGCAGTAGCCGAGCGACGCGCTGCGGTAGTCCGGATTCCACCCGGTCAGGCTGCACCAGCCGATGAACGCCCCGTCGGAGACACGCTCCACGGCCAGCCGCGCCCCGGTGCCCTCCTGTGCCATCTGCCGACAGGCCGTGATGAACTTCTCGGCACGCCCGCGTTCCCTCCACGGTGGCGAGTCCCAGTAGCGCAGCACGTCGGCGCTGCTGTGCAGTGCGAAGAGGTCGTTGGCATCCGCGTCTTCGAAGGCACGCAGCCGAAGGCGAGCGGTGGGCAACGAGGGCGTGGGCAGCGACGGCCCCATGTTCCCTCCCTGGTCAGTGGCCGATCAATCAGACATCCGATGCAGGTCACTCGCAACGGGTTTTCTCGGCGCGCCGGCTGACGTGTCCGCTCATCGGCGCGACCGAGGGCCCCCGGAGGGCGGCAGCTGAGGTGATGCCCGGTTCTGCCGATCCACCGCTTCTGCTGGGCTGGGGCACCAACCCCGTACCGCACCCCGCAGGCGGGCATCCTCACGCTTTTCAGGAGGTGCTGTTTTCGGCGGCCGACCGATGGAGGGCCTCGGGGAGGCCGACGGCGATCACTGCGCCCTGGGCTTCTCGCCAGAGCTGCAGGGAGTCACCTGCTTTCTTCTGCATCGCGGCCGATTCCCCAACCCCTTCCATCCTGACCGCCATTGCCTTTTCGGAGCATCCGACGGTCGCGAATGTGAAGGGCTCCAGCCGGGCTGACGCCACGGTGTACTTCCCGTCGAGAACCGTCCCGGGAAATTGCCGGTGGGCGTCCGAGGATCCGGTGTGGCCCGTCGGCCGGGACGATCCGAGCGCGGTCGGAGCAGTCGTGGTCGGCTCGGCCAGGGAGCCCGGCAGGAGCGCCACCTGACAGACTCCGTCCCTCACCGAGAGGACCACGTCAGTTCCCGAAATCCCGGCAACCCCGAGGATCTTCGCGACCCCCTTGAAAGGAAGGGCGTCGATGCTGCCCTGGATCGGCGCGCCGACGGGCGTGGCCACGAGTCCGTTCAGGGCCCAGGGCCCGTCCCCGTCTCGAGGCGCGGTACCGCCACCGGTGCATGCGGTCGCCAGACCGGCTGTGAGGAGGAGTACCGTGCCCGCGAGTCGGCTCGATCGACGCATGCTGAACTCTCCTGTTTGGCCCAGTGGTTGTCGCAGCAGCCTACCGGGCGGTAGGCATCGCCGCCGCCCTCCCCACACCGGCTACCAGGCGTCCGTCACACGGTCCGGGCCGCGCTGGAGAAGCTCAGTGATTCGAAGTTCGCGACCAGGTCGGCAGGAGACGGGAGGGCGTCGATCTGCGCTTTCATGGCCGCGGCCGACTTGCGCAGGGCATCGTCGGTGAGCAGCCGGTCGAGCAGGGCGGTGTCGACGGCGTCCAGGCTCGAGGACAGTGCGAAGCCGTTGGCCCGGCCGGCGGCGGCGTTGGCGAAGTTGTCCGCGCCCTGGGGGAGGATCAGCTGGGGGACGCCCAGCGCGGCGGCGGTCATCATGCTGCCCGAGCCGCCGTGGTGGACGACGCCGTCGCCGGCCTGGAGCAGCTGGCTCAGCGGCACCCACGGCAGCGGGCGGACGTTGGCGGGCAGCGTGCCGAGCGGCGTGAGGTCCTCGTCGCCGGCGGCGAGCAGGATCTCGGCGTCGAGCGCCCCCGCCTGCTCGATCAGCCGGGAGATGGGCGCGATGCCCTCCCACTCGGTGAACACCGTGCCCAGCGTCACCGCGATCCGTGGCTTGGTGCCGCGCCCGATCAGGTCGGCGGGTATCGTCCCGCCGCCGTTGAAGGGCACGTACCGCACGCGCCAGCCTCCGCCGTCCCCGCCGAGCGACGCCGGCACGACGTCCACGACGGTGGAAGGCTCGGTCGCCTCGACGCCGTGTGCGCGGTAGTCGTCGGCGAGAAGTCGGCGCAGGCGGGCGGCCGCCCCGCCCGAGGTCACCCCGAAGTTGTGCGCCACGGCGGGTATGCCGAGCTTGGCGGCCACCAGCGGCGCGGCGCCCTGGAAGGACTCGTGCACGATGATGTCCGGCTGCCAGCGCTGCGCGACCTCCAGCAGGCCGTCGATGGTCGACCGGCCGAACTCGGCGAAGCCGAGGGCGCTCAGTTCGTTCGTCTGCTCCTCCGTGCGCTCCTGGTCGGCGAATCGGACGTCCTTCGGGAGGGCCCGGGCGAAGGCCTCCCTGAGGGTGGTGCCGTCGCCGACCTCGACGACGGGCAGCCCGGTGCTGCGCAGGTTCGCGATCGGATGCTGACCCGCGAACAGGACGTCGTGGCCGGCCGCCCGCAGGGCCAGCGCGGTGGGGATCACGGGGAAGATGTGGCCGACCGCCCCGGGGGCGGTGAACAGGACTCGCACAGTGGGCCTCCTGGTGCAAACGGTTGCTCTTGGTCGGACGTGCTCGAGATGCGGGGAGGCAGAACCGTCGCGGCCGACGGACCGGGTCGGGACATCCGGCCTTCCGTCCACCGGTCTGCGCCGCGTACGGGACGTCCCACGCGTCACTGCGTGCCGCGCACAGGACATCCGGGTCCACCTCGATGTCGGCTGTGGCCACGTCGCCCCTGTTGAGCCGGTGACCGCCCCCCGGCGGCCACTGGGCGCAAGCCTGTCACGGCCCACACTGACCAGGCGGTCGTCCTTTCTGACAAACGTTCACCTGATGGACGACCGGCTTTCCTCCTAGCCGATAGGGGCCGTCCCCTTGAAACGCTGCCCCGCGTATGTCCTCACGGCCGGGAACCGCAACCGCTCCGACATCCTCGGTCCGCGTGCTCCCCCGCCGGTGGTCGGCATCCCGTCCGGGCAACTGACGAGCCATCAGTCCTGGACGGCAAGGGCGGCGGCCAGCGAGAGCGCGGCACTGAGCGCGGCGGCGCCGTCGAGGAGGGACTTGGAGCGAGCCGCGATGACGGCGTCTCGGGCGGCCAGCGCGGAGGCGACATCCTCCGAGCGGCGGGCGCACCGCAGTTGAGGCATGAGGGTCCGAAGGGGCGTGATGCGGTAACCGGCCTTGCGCAGTTGGTGAACGATCCGCGCATCCCGCACCTGGGTCGGCGTGTATCGTCGCGTCCTTCGCACGGGGTCGCGGTCGGGAACGACAAGACCCTCCGCGTCCCAGTGCCGCAACGTCGAAGGACGCACGCCCAGAGCGGCGGCGAGTTCGGAGACGCTCATCGAGTCCGCTACGCGTACGTCTCCGATCGGCTCACCGGAGATCGCCCGGGCAGCCTCCTTGGCCTGCCTCAGCTCCGTGCGCTCTGCGTCGAGCCGAGCGTGCGCCGCGTCGAGAAGGGCAAGCACCCGGTGTGAGGCAGGGAACCGGTGTACGGCCCGCACGATCTTCTTGGCCTCAGTCGGACCCGCGCCTGCCGCGAGGCCTCGGTAGGCCAGCGCGGACTGTACATGTATCTCTCCATAGATGCGGTAGCCCGTGGCTGTGCGCGCCGCCGGCGGGAGCACACCGTCCCGCTCGAGATTGCGAACCTGTTGGACCGAGTACCCGACACGCCGCGCGACATCGACGGTGCGCAAGTCCCCCGATTTGAGACCTGACATCCTGAACCTCCTCAGTGTCAGCCTCAAAGCCTCCACAAGCACCTCAATGTAACGCTGGAGCACATGACCATGGACGAGATCATCAGCTTCGTGGACGGCCTCGACGGCGTCCTGACCATGAGGCCGGCACCCGGCGACGGCTCGCCGGAGATCAGCTGGGGCGACACGTTCTTCTACTACGCACCTGACGGCGCCACCCCGACCACGACCCAACCCTTCGCGACGGTCGTGACCAAGGACCATCCCGGCGACGAGGCATCGCGTCTGGACCGGCCGGACACCTTCCGCGTGAACATCTCCGCCGGGAAGGAAGCGTTCATCCGGTGGACCGGTCACGCACCACGCGAACCGGCCGGCACCGAGCCCGACCCCAGCGCCACCGACACCGTGCTCGCGCACCCCGTCTACGGCACCGCCGGCTGGCTGGCAGTGGTGAATCCGGGCTCGCGTACCGAAGCGGCCATCCGTGAGCTGCTGCGTGCGGCGTATCGCCTCGCTCGCTCACGCCATGAGCGACGCGCTGGATCCACGGCGAGATGAAGTGGCCGAGCCCTGAGCCTCCGTCACGTGGGACACGACGCTGCCCGCTCGGGCCACCATCAATGACGAGCCCTCACAGGGCCCAACGCCCCCGACGGCGCGGGGACCGCCTCGTGTGAGCAGCGCGGAAGGCCGTTGCCCCGTGAGGGCAGCGGCCTTCATGCATGCGATCAGCTCAGGTCGAATTGCCAGTACGCGGTCTCGCGGTATCCGGCGGACGTCGGGGTGACCTCCACCGTGACGAAGCTTCCTTCCTTGTCGGGCTTGACCCGCACCGGCACGGTGCGCTTCTGGTCCTTGCCGAGAGGCGGCATGAGGACGGATGCGGAGCCGGCCCGGTCCAGCACGGTCACGCCCCAGCCGGGGATGTCGGGGGCGAGGGCTGTCCCCGCGTGGACCACGATGGGGGCGGAGCCGCTCGTGCCGATGCTGGTGTCCGGTGACGTCCCGCCCGGGCGCAGCTCCTCGTCGGTGCCGTTGTCGTAGGTGACGGTGAAGCTGTAGGTGTCGTCGGATTCCCGGTGCGGTGGGCTCACGGTGATCGTCAGGCCGTCGTCGTAGTGGGTGGCTGCGCCCGGGCGGAGGGGGTCGGACGCGCTTCCGGAAGGGCGTTCGGGGGGCCCGTCCCCGGCCAGGCCTTTCTCGAACTCGGCCAGTGCCACGGCTCCCAGGACGGCCAGGACGGTGAGGACGACCGTCGCGATCCCGCAGCCTCTGGCCCGCCGCGGGTTCACCGAGGTCGAAGAACTGATGGGAGCCGATTCCGTGTCCATGCACGTCACGATAGGAAGCACCCGGGCAGGGCTCATGAGCGAACGTACTCAACAACCGGCTGAGTAGCGCCGAGGCGTTGCGCTCGGCCGGGAGTCCGGCCGCCCGGGTCACGCGGGAGGGCTTCAGACGGAGGAGTCAGTCGAAGGAATCAGACGAAGAAGGCGTCCATGCCCGGCACGTCCGAGAGGTAGGTCTCGATCGCGCCGATCCGCCCGTCCCGCACGAAGCAGACGGTGGCCAGGTACTCGTCGAGCACCTGTCCGTCGCGCTCGGCGGTGTTGTGCACCGAGAGCGCGAAGTTGTCCCGGCTGACCAGGACGTGCTGGAGGTCGAAGTTCACGCCGTAGCCGGCGATCAGCCGGATCCGCTCGACCACGGCGTCCGCACCGCGCGCCTCGCCGGAGATCCGGTTGCTGCCGGGGAGCGTCCACGTGGCGTCGTCGGTGAGCAGGGAGCGGAACAGCTCCCAGTCGGCGGTGCCCAGGACGGTGCGGAACTGCTCGGCGAGCGCGGTGTTGGTGCGCGTGGCGGTGCTGGGGGTAGTGGACATCTGACGGTCCTCCGGAAGTGGTGTGGGTGGTGGTGCTGTCCTGTCGGTCGGGCGCCCGTGGGTCCAGCATCCGACGGGCGGCGGGCAAACGGAAATGCCCTCCCGACCTGGGGTTCATGCACCGTGTGCATAATCCCGTCATGACCGTGGAAGAGTTGCGCTGGTTCCTCGCCGTGGCGGAGACCGAGCACGTCACCGATGCCGCCGCCCTGCTCTGCACCTCACAGTCGACGCTCTCCCGGGCCATCGGCCGGCTGGAACGACGCGTGGGCACCCGGCTGTTCGACCGGGACCGGCACCGGCTGCGGCTCAACGAGTACGGCCGGGTCTACCGCCGGCACGTCCGGCGGGCGCTGGACGAACTGGACACCGCCCAGGACCGTATCGCCGCCCTGCTGCAACCGCCCACCGACACCCTGCGGTTGGCCTACCTGCACTCGCTGGGCGGCTGGCTGCTGCCCGAACTGCTCGGCGCCTACCAGCGGGAGTCGCCCGCCGCCCGGTTCACCCTGCACCAGGAGTCCGCGACCGCGCTGCTGGACCTGCTCCGGGACGGCTCCGCCGAGCTGGGCGTCACCGGGCCGCGGCCGTCCGGCGCCGAGTGGGGCTGGCTGCCGCTGTGTGAGGAACGGCTGCAGCTCGCCGTCCCGGACGGTCACCGGCTGGCGGACCGGCCGGCGGTAGGACTGGCCGAGCTGACGGACGAGCGGGTCATCATCATGCGCCACGCGGTGGGGCTGCGGCAGATCACCTGCGAGATCCTCCACCGGGCCGGCGTCACGGCGTCGGTGGTCATGGAGGCCGGTGAGGTGGCCACGATCCGCGGCATGGTCGGGGCCGGGCTCGGCGTGGCCGTCGTCCCCGCCGGGGGCGGCGGGCACGCCGAGCCCGGTGTGCGGCTGGTGCCGCTCACCGACCCCGACGCGTTCCGCGGCATCGGCCTGGTCTGGCACCAGGACCGGCCGGCCTCACCCGCCGGCCGGCGCTTCCGCGCCTTCGCCGGTCGCCGGTCGCCGGTCGGACACTGACTGACTGACCGACCGTCCGGCTCAGGGCTCAGGCCTGGCCGGTCCCGAAACGGCTGACCGGCCGTCCGGGGCGACGGTGAACCGCCGGGGCCGTAGTCACCCGATGCGCCCGTGCTTGTCTGTGAACCCTGAGCAGCAGCACGTGAAATCCAGTGCCCGGCACCAGGCTCTTCGGGCAGGATGCGCACATGGACAATGCGGCGGGGCCGGCGGGGCGCTTGATGACTGCGGCACGAGTGGCGCAGGCCTCGGAGGCGGACCACGACGTGCACGCCTACTGGGATCTGGCCTGGGAGGCGGTGAAGGGGGAGAGCGGGGAGACCGCGCTGCGCTGCGGGTTGGCGTTGTTGGGGTCGGCCGATGTCCTGGAGCGGAAGGTGGGCTGCGATCTGGTGGGAAGCGCGGCCGGCGAGCACGAGGCTCTGCGTGGCGAGGCGGCAACCGCCCTGATGGCGCTGGCCGAGGTGGAGACGGAGGCCTGCGTGCTGCGTTCCCTCGTCTGCGGCCTGGGCCGGGCGCAGGACCTGCGCGCCCTTCCCGTGCTGGTAGGGCTTTCCGGACACGAGGACGCCGAGGTGCGGCGTCATGTCGCCTCGGACATCACCTTCGTCAACAGCGGACTGCCCGACGGGCCCGATGTCCGGGCGCTGATCCGGCTCACCCGGGACCAGGACCCCGAGGTCCGCAACTGGGCGGCCTTCACGTTGGGATTCCAGCTGGAGCAGGACACGACCGCCATCAGGGACGCGCTGTGGAGGTGCACCACCGACGAGTACGGCGAGGTCCGAGGTGAGGGTGCGCGAGGGCTGGCCAGACGGCACGACCGACGGGCCGTCCCACTGATCGCGCAACTGCTGGGCTCCGACGACTGGTTCCACGACTTGGCCCTGGACGCGGCGGAGATCCTGGGCGTCCCCGAACTCCTACCGGCTCTGGCCGCCCGTGAGCTTGACCCGCCCGGAACCGACCGGGCCATCGCGGCCTGCGATCCGGTGCGGCGGGCCCGGATCGAGGACGACGCCTGGACGGTCGTCGTGGAGTTGGAGCGGCTGCGCCCCGACATCGGCGCGGCGCTCAGCTCACCGCGCTACGAGTCGGTGCACTGGATGAAAGTGACCCACCGGGAGGCGGTCGACGCAGAGTACGACGTGGCCTCACTGCTCACCCGCGCCGGCGGGGACCCGGTGCGGGCGGCCGAGCTGGTGATGGCCGACCTCACCGGTTCTGCCGGGAGCGGGCCTGAAGCCTGACGGACTCCCGAACTCCCGAACTCCCGGACTCCCGGACTCCCGGACTCCCGGAGTCCCGGAGTCCCGGAGTCTTCGCGGCAAGCGCCACCGAGGAAGTCCGGCTGGCCCCGCACCGGTCGCCCGCACGGCCGGTGCGAGTGGCCGTCAGGTCTTCGGGGGACGCTGCTGCCAGCGGAACGCCGGGCTGTCGCAGTAGTTCTGACTTTACGTCAACTGATCCCCGGGGCCCGGATGGTCGGCTTCGGGCCAGTGTTTCAGGCCGAACAGCAGGCCGCTGGCGGCGTTGATCACCATGCCGTTGTCGCAGAGCGTCCACACCTGGCTCTGGCCCCCGTTCGCGCAGTTCTCCTGGACGAGCGGGGCGCCGTCGGTCGTGCTGACGCCGGTGCCGACGCACCGGCCGGTGCGAGACGCCCACTCAGCGGCTCCGGGCCGGGGCACCCGGGGACAGGGGTCAGTTCTCGGTCGGTGGGGCGGCGGCAAGGAGTTCGCGCTTCACCTGCCGGTAGTCGGCCAGGGCCTGCGGATCGCCGCGGGTGTAGTCGGTCCAGAATCCGGGGCGCTGCCAGCGGGCGTCGGAAAGGCGGGTGCGGCCGTCGGCGATGACCAGGGTCCAGCCGGGCGGTATCCGGGTGTCCACCGTCTCGAAGCCGGTTGGGTCCCAGAGGAGTCCGGGGTCGGGCGTGTCGGGGCCGAGCAGGCGGATCTGGCAGTCGATGTCGTAGGTGACCATCTCCAGAACGGGGTAGACACCGCCCACCCGGATCCCTTCGAACTCCGTGACCGGGACGTCGGCTGCGGGGTGGATGATCTGCAGGCATCTGACTCTCATGAGAGAAGTCTCGCCCGGCCGATCACCGGTCGTTGTCCCTGGGGCCGGTGGACAGCCGGTCGGGCCCCGCACCGCGCAAAGCCCCCGCGCAAGCCCCCGCGCGCACCCGGTTGGCGGCGCCGGAGTGACGCTTCCTCAGGTCCGCCGGTGGTGCCAGAATCCGCAGGTGAAACACACGACCCACCGCCTCACCCCCGCGCAGCAGCGGCGCCAGTGGATCAGCGGACCGCTCTTCCTGGCAGGCTCGGCCTACTTCCTGCACCTCGCCCTCAGCCGGCCCCTGAACGAACGCACCGCTCTGGTCGCGATCCTGTTCGTCCCCGTGATGGCCGTCATCGGCACCGCCCACCTGCGTGCCCTCTTCACCAGCGTGAGCTTCGACGAGAACGAGCTGTGGTGGACCCCCCTGTGGGGCCGCCGCAAGCGGTTCGCCTGGGCGGACATCACGAACGTCGAGGTGATGAAGAAGAACGGGCGCGCCAACGCCCCGGACATCGTACGGATCACGCACCGGGTCAGCGGCATCGACACCCTGCCGGTGCTGATAGGTCTCCCGGGCATCTGGCGGGACCCCGATTTCGAGGCCAAGGCCGCCGGCCTCGTCAGCACCTGGCGCACCGCCACGGCAGAGGCCACGGCAGAGGCCACGACGTAGGACCGGACCGCACCCCCCGGACGACCCGAGGCGCCGGCCACCACCGCGTGGCCGGCGCCTGCCGCCCCCTGCCGCTCAGCAGGCGAGGAAGGTCCAGGGAACCCGGACGCCGCTCCGTCCTCGGCAGCACGGAGGCCGACCTGTCGTACCGGCTGGCTAGCCTGAGAACGTCGATCACCGCAAGGGGGAGTACGGATGAGTGGCCTGGGTTGGATGTACGGGGCGGACCTGCCGCTGTTGAGCGTCACGTTTGCCCGTGACCTCACGGCACGACAGCTCTTGGAGCGGATGGGGGCGGACCCGGCCACGCTCGCCGAGCGGACGCAGGAGGAGTTCGACGAGGACTTCGACGACCTCCTCTACGAGGACGACGCCTACGTGGTGACCGCCGGCCGATACGGGTCGTGGGCGTGGGTGTGGGAGCACGGCAGTTGGCTGTGCGTCGAGGACGACGACCTGCTCGGCGAGGTGTCGGCGGGGACGGCAGCACTGTCCCTGCACGCCAACGAGAAACCGCTCGTGGATTTCCGCTATGCCGAGAACGGGCAGTTGGTGACAGGTCTGCACACCCTCCTGGGCATCGAGCCCCGGCACCGCACCGGCCGGGAACCTCACCGCTTCGACTCGGCTCTGCTGGCGCTGGGCGCCCGACCGGACACCGGAGAGCTCGGACCGCTGGGATTGCGCGGGCTCTTCTACCGTCTCGCCGAAGAGCTCGGCGCGGGCATGGACCGAGCCGATCTCCTCGCCGAGAACGTCCTCAGCGCCCGGCTTCAACCACGTCCCGACCGGGTGGCATGAGGCGCCTGCCGGGCGAACGGCCCTTCGAGGTCAGTCGGCAATCGCTCAGCGAGCGAACTTCTCGATGGCCGCCGGCGTGACAGGGGTGAAGAAGTTGACGAGGTTGCCGTCGGGGTCGCGGAGCAGGAGCGACCGGTTGCCCCAGGGCAGCGTGGTGGGCTCAGCCACGAAGTCGGCGACGAAATCGGCCAGGTTCCGGTACACGCCGTCCACGTCGGCGACGAGGAATTCGATGATCACGGTGCTGTTGTCGGCGGGGCGGGCGCAGCCGGGCGCGAACAGTGCGACGGTTCGGGTGCTGCCGATCGCGAGGGTCCCCATGGGGGTCCGCAGTTCGGCGAAGTCCTCGGTGGACCACTCCGCCCGTACTCCGGTGGCTCGCTCGTAGAAGTCGACGAGGCGCGCGACGTCGCCGGTGATGATCCGGATCGACACGAGGTCCATGGTGCTCTCCTCAGGTTGCTGAAGCCGTTGCACCTCGAACGCCAGGGCACATAGTGGACAGAATCGGTCCGGTATCAACGCTAGGCTCGTGGACATGGCTCGACCTACCAGCCGCGTGCTCACCCTCCTGGAACTCCTGCAGTCGGGGGGCCTCAGAACGGTGGCCGAACTCGCCGACCGGCTCGGCGTCGACGGGCGCACCGTGCGGCGGTACGTGGACCACCTGGTCGACCTCGACATCCCCGTGGAGTCGGTCCGTGGCCGCTACGGCGGGTACCGGCTCGCCCCCGGGTACCGCTTGCCTCCGCTCATGTTCAACGACGACGAGGCGCTCGCCGTGCTGCTCGGCCTCGTCGCCGGCCGCAGGACGGGGCTACTGACGGCGGCCGGAACTGCGGGCGAGACGGCAGCGGCCAAGATCCGCAGGGCACTGCCCGAGCGTCTCGCCCGTCGGCTCGACGCCGTCATGGAATCCCTCGCCTTCACGACCGGACCCGGCGAGTCGGCCACCCCGGAGACGGGGGTGCTGCTCACCATCGCCGATGCGGTACGCCATCGTCGCCCGGTCTCGATCAGGTACACCGCCCGAGAAGGGCGACGGAGCGAACGCACGCTGCACCCGTACGGGATCGTCACCCATGCGGGCCGGTGGTACGTCACCGGCACCGATCCCGAGATCGGCGAGGACCGGACTTTCCGGCTCGATCGCATCGCGGACGCGAGGACCCTGCCGGGCTCGTTCGAGCCTCCTGCCGCACTCGATCCGGCACAGCGCGTCCTGTCAGGGTTCGCCAAGGCCGCCTACCGGTACGAAGTGACGCTGCGGATCCACGGGACGGTCGAACAGATCCGCGCCCGACTTCCCGCCAGTGTCGCGATGGTGGAGGAGTCCCCCGCCCCCGCGGAAGGCACGGATCCGCACGCCGAGCGTTGGTTCCACGTCGAGTTGAGAGCAGAGCGGCTCGACTGGTTGCCTCCGGTACTCGCCTCGCTGGACCGGCCGTTCGTCATTGAGCGACCGGACGAACTCCGAGACCTTGTCATCGCGCTCGCCGACCGGCTCACAGCCTCTGCCCGCCGAGCCTGACGCCGCCGCCTCCTCCGAGCAACGCGACGACGGGCGGTGGCGGGTCAGGCCCGTGCGGACGAGGCCTCAGCGACCGGCACGACGGCCTCCCAGACGAAACCGTCCGGGTCCGCGAACGAGTCCGCCGTGCTGCCGAGGACGATGCGGTGCGAGCCGGTGCCGTCGACGGGGACGCCCACCTCCTTGGCCAGCGCGCGGCGCTTGTACAGCGCCAGCTTGACGGCGCCGGTCTCGCCGGTCTCGCCGGTCTCGCCGGGGGCGAACTCGGTGTACTTGCCGCCGAAGCTCTTGGCCACGGTCAGGCCCCGGCCGACGTAGAAGTCCCTGGTGGCCTTGACGTTCTCGACGCCGAGCAGCAGGACGACGTCGTCGATCTCGCGGGTGGCCGGGCCGGTGTCCTTCTTCGCCGAGGTCGCGACCTTCCAGGCCGTCCCGTCCGGTGCCTGGACGACGCCGCCGTAGCCCCACAGCGACTTCGCCGCGGGCTTGAGCACAGTGGCGCCGGCGTCCACGGCGGCGGCGAGGAAGGCGTCGACGGTGGCCGGCCGGGACACCGTGAGCGCCAGGGCGAAGCCACGGAACCCGGTGGACGGCGCCTCGGACTTCTGCAGGCGAACGTGCCGGTCCACACCGAAGGCGGTGTAGAAGCGGTGGGCGGCCCCGGGGTCGGCCACCTCGAGGGTGACGGACGCGAGGGACGCGGTGGACGCGGTGGACGCGGTGGTTTCGTTGTTTCCCATGTCCGTCACGCTACGGGCGGCCGGGCGGCCGGGGCTTCTCGATTCCTGATCGGTCTCGTCCGCGACGCCCCGGTTACGCTGACCATGATCAACACGAGAAGGTCGAAGGAGGTACGCGCATGGATCTCGCCGGGAAGACCGTGGTGGTGACCGGGTCCTTCCACTTCGAGCAGCTGTAGGCCCCGACGCACACACAGGGCGCCGGGGCGGACCGGAGGCCGGGCCGATCAGACGACGGAGGCCCGCTTGGGATCGACCGGGTCGATCGCGTGCTCGTCGAAGAGGCTCTCAAGGGCCTCCAGTCCGCCCTCCCGCCGGAAGTCCTTCTCGGCCCGGGTGATCGGCAGGAGCCACAGGATCCGGGCATGGGCCCCGCCGTCCCAGCGGCAGACCTCGAACTCCGGCCCCAGCGGGTACGGCAGGCTCACCAGGTAGTGGTCGCAGTCGGATTCGTCCAGCCACGGCCGGCCGATGGGAACGGTGTGCCCGACGTCGAGTCGCTGATGAACGGGCCCGCAGTGGTAGTACGCGTTCATGGTGACGCTCTCCAGGTTGGCCCACTCGTCACGTGGCGCCGCGAGGAAGAACTCCGTCCCGTGACCGTCGTGCTGCGTCGCCTCCCAGCAGCCCGACGTCACGTAGAGCCACCAGTCGCCCGGATTGGCGGGATGGATTCGGAAGATCCGGAACCCGGGCACGCGGTCCTCGATCGGTCCCACGACACCGGCGACCTCGTCGATGACGCGGCCGGGAAGGGTTGTGCGCAGGTGGTCGAGGAGGGCGGTGCGTGCTGCGGCGTTCGGCATCCGCTCATGATGCCCCAGACCACCCCGGTCCAGCCGGCGGGCTGTAGATCATCTTGTAGTAACCTCGCTCCGCCGAGGGACGGGGGAAGCGGCGTCACCCTCGTGCGGAGGCCGTGCACGGGCCTCCCGCCGATTGCGAAAGTCGTCGAAGATGTCCGTCCTGACCTATCCCGAGGCCGTCGGTGTCGGCCTGCTGCAAGGTGTCACCGAGCTGTTCCCGGTCTCCAGCCTCGGCCACGGAATCCTGTTGCCCGCGCTGGTCGGCGGGCGCTGGCGACACGACCTCGACGTGTCCGCGCCGGGCTCGCCGTACCTGGGCATCCTGGTCGGACTGCGCCTCGCCACCACCCTGGCGCTGGTGATCAGGTTCCGGCAGGACTGGGCGCGGATCACGCGGGGCCTGTGCAGTTCGGTCCGCCGCCGGATGATCCGCGAACCGGACCAGCGCCTCGCCTGGCTGGTGATCGCCGGCGCCACGCCCGTCGGTATCGCGGGGCTGGCCGTCAGCGGGGTGTTCAAGGCCGCGCTGGGCAGGCCCGTCCCCGCCGCCGTCTTCCTCACCGTGAACGGCCTCATGCTGTTCGGCGTCGAACTGCTCCGGCGCGACGGTTCCGGTCGACGACGGGCACAGCCGTACGTCGCCGCAGGCGACGAGCACCTCTCCGCCGAGGGACAGTCGGACCGCCGAATCGTCCAGCTGAGCTACTGGCAGGCGGTCGGCATCGGGGCGGCGCAGATCACCGCCTTCCTGCCCGGGATCAGCCGCACGGGGATCACCATCGGCGCCGGCATCCTCAACGGCCTGTCCCACGAGGACTCGGCCCGCTTCGCGTTCCTCCTCACGGCACCCGTGATCGGGTCCGCCGCCCTGTTCGAACTGCCCTCGCTGATCGCCGCGTACGGCGCCGACCTCGGCGCGCAGGTCCCGGTCGCGAGCGTCCTGGCCTTCATCGGCGGGTACGCGGCCGTGCACTTCCTCAGCAAGTACTTCAAGACGCACACGCTGAAGCCGTTCGCCTGGTACTGCTCACTGGCCGGGCTCGGCGGGCTGGCCTACCTCACGCTCTGAACTCCACCGCGAACGACCGCACGGCCCGGGGGCCGCCGCCCCTTCTCCGGCCCGGGGATCCGCCGCCCCTTCCCCGGTGCGGGCACGGCAGTCCCCGCACGGCTTCCCCCACGGCCGTCCCCCGTACGGCCGTCCCCGCACCGCGGGCCCGTTCAGAACCCGGTCGGCAGCCGGGGCGTGTACGGCGCTTCCAGGGTCTCCGCCTCTGCGTCGGTGAGGTGCAGCCGCAGGGCGGCCGCGGCGTCGTCGAGGTGCCCCGGGCGGGTCGCGCCGACGATCGGGGCGGCGACGACCGGGTTGCGCAGTACCCAGGCCAGTGCGACCTGTGCCATCGGCACGCCGCGGGTCTCGGCGAGGGACCGCACGGCGTCCACGATCGGCCGGTCGACGTCCGCGAAGAACCGTCCGGCGACCGGGTCCCCGGCCGAGCGGGCGGTCTGCTGCCCGTACGGGCGGGCCAGCCGGCCCGAGGCCAGCGGGCACCAGACCAGGCCGGCCACCCCCTGGTCGGCGAGCAGCGGAAACATCTCCCGCTCCTCCTCGCGCTGCACCAGGCTGTACTGGTGCTGCATCGACACGAAGGCGGGGCCGCCGTCCCGGGCCGCGGTGTGCTGCAGCTTCGCGAACCGCCAGGCCCACATCGAGGAGGCGCCGACGTAGCGGACCTTGCCCGCCGCGACCACCTCGGCCAGGGCCGCCACGGTCTCCTCGACCGGGGTCGCCGGGTCGAAGCGGTGCAGCTGGAAGAGGTCGAGACGGTCGGTGCCGAGGCGGGCGAGCGAACCGTCGACCTGCTCCAGGATGGCCCGCCGGGACAGCCCGGAGCCGCCCGGACCGTCATGCATCGGCAGGCCCGCCTTGGTCGCGAGGACGACGTCGTCGCGGCGGGTGTAGCGCCGCACCGCGCGGCCGACCAGTTCCTCGGAGGTTCCGCCGCCGTACACGTTGGCGGTGTCCCAGAAGGTGATGCCGAGTTCCACGGCCCGCCGGAAGAGCGGCGCGGCGGCGTCCTCGTCCAGCGCCCAGGGGTTGTGGCCCCGGCCGCTGCCGCCGAAGCCCATGCAGCCGAGTGCGATCCGGCTGACGGTCAGGTCGGTGGTGCCGAGCTTCACGTATTCCATGTCCTGCGCCCCGCTCACGCCGGGTACGGGGCGGCGGCCCGAGCGGCCTTCAACGCGCCTGCCCACCAGTCGAGTTGGTCGAGCAGGACCTTGGCGTAGCCGGGCGCCTGCGGGTCATCCGGGCGGCCGTCCGTCCAGGCGGTGAAGTAGTTCGGGAACGCCAGGCCGTCCCGGATGGTCACGGCGTGCAGTTCGGTCAGCACGTTCTCCAGGTGCAGCACGGCGTGCCGGCCGCCGGCCGCGCCGCCGTAGCTCACGAAGGCGACCGGCTTGGCCGTCCACTGGGTGAAGTGCCAGTCGATGGCGGCCTTCAGCGAGGCAGGGTAGCTGTGGTTGTACTCCGGTGTGACGATCAGGACGGCGTCCGCGCCGTCCAGGGCATCGGTGAGCTTCGCCATCCCGGCCGGGCGGGGGTAGTCGGCGCCCGCGAACTTCGGCGAGGCGGCGGGCAGGGCCAGCGGCAGGTCCACCTCGGCCAGGTCGATCACCTCGACGTCGAACCCACCATGGGCGGCCGCCTGTTCGGCCACCCATGAGGACACCACCGGTCCGAACCGGCCTTCCCTGACACTGCCGACCAGGACGACGAGCTTGTGCGTGTTCTTCTCCATGCCCACCACCCTCGTCCCGCCGGCCCACCGCAGCCAGACCGTGCCCAGACTGGCCCCCGCAGGGCCACCCTCCCCCCGCGCGGGCACGCCCTGCGCCTGGACATCGGCGGCCTCACCCTCTCCCCCGACCGTCGCCGCCTCGCCGTCCTGTCCGCCACCGACGACAACGGCGGCTGAGGCCGGCACCCGACCGGCTGGGGCCGCGCCGGCCGCCCGGCATGGTCAAAGCGCCAGGCCCTATGGTGATCCGATGGACGTGGGGGCGGTACTGATTGCGATCACCGGTGTGACGGGCACGCTGGGCGGTGCGTTGCTCACTCAGCGGGGCGCCGACCGGGCCAAGAAGCGTGAACTCGAGATGGGCCACGCCATCCAGGAGGCCCGCGAGAACCGTGAACTGCGGCGGCGGAGCTACACCGAACTCCACCGGGATTCCCGGCAGTTCGCCACAGCGCTGAGCCGTCATCTGTACGTCGTACGGGACCGTGCGCCCGGAGAGGAGGACATCCGGGCGCTGGAAAGGGCCAAGGACGCCCATCGCGACCACTGGTCCGAGACTCTGATGGTCGCCCCCGACACGGTGATCGGGCCGGCCAGCGAGCTGAACGACGCCCTGACCCGGGTCTACGGGCAGATCAAGCGCATCGAACAGGGCAACCCCAGGAGCGGCGAAACCCTGCGGTCCGCCGCCGAGGCGCAACAGGCACTCTGGCCCCTCATACGCGCCACCAGGGAGGCGATGCGTGGTGACCTGGGTGTCACGGGAGCCACCCCCTGGCCACAGTCGAACTCCGCCGACGACCCGGCGATGATCGGCGACTTCGAGGAGCCGCTCGGCGAGCCGGATTCCTGAGCCGGGCTGCCGGGCTGCCAGGCTCCCGGGCCCATGAGAGAGCCGCCGGAGAGCTTTGACCGGGACATCGTCGAGCGCCGGCACTCAAGGCGACCCCTCGGCCTCCCGGCTGCACGCTCGTCCGCGCACTGCCTCCGGACGAAATCCTCGGGTCTTCTTGTCGGCCTCAGATCTACTCGGCGCTCCACGACCACGCTGGTGTAGCCGAGGTGAATGATTGGCACACTGTTCCTTCACCTCGGCTGAGAGGGTGTCAGGGTCGCTCCAAGGACACCGGTGCCCCGGAGAGCGCCTTCCCCATCGGACATCGCCGCCCTGTCCGGCTCTCACCGGGCGGGGGCCGGGTCCGTCAGAAGTCGAGGTCGACCGTGACGCGCCTCGTGCCGGGAGCGATCGTGTCGGCGTGGACCATGCCACGAGCCCGGTCGAACTTCCCGGTGCCGCCGGTGATCCCGTTGTCGAACGAAGGCGGAGGGCCCGGGTTGAGGAAGCCGAAGACCATCCCCTGTACGGAGAGCTGGCCGCCGGGCAGGTTGTAGGTGACGACGCACTCCTCCGCTCCGCCGTTGTCGACCCGGGTGGTGGTGCAGGTGCCATCGGTGTCGCCGACCTGGTTGCCGTCCTGGTCGAACAGGACCGAGTGGAAGACGGCCCGGTCGCCCTGGGCGGGGGCGCCGCCGGGGTTGACGGGGAAACGGGTCTCCTGCGCGAGGTGACCGATGAGTGTGAAGACCCGGTCTCCGCCCTTGGCGGGGGAGGAACCGGTGTCCGTCGCGGCGGCGGCCGCGACCGGGGCGCAGGCGAGAAGGGCGGCCAGCGCGGTGGCCGCGCCGAGACAGGCTGTTCTGATGGGGCGCATCGGGTGGCTCCTGAGGTTGATGTTCGTGGATGGCCGGGTGGCTGGATGGCCAGATGACCATTCATAACCTCGGCGCTGCCGCCGCCCGGAACGTCCCGGCACGACCCACCGCAGATCCGACCTATCGGACCAACCCGGGACGCGAGACGGCCCACCCGACCGGACGCGTCGCGCGGGCGGGATCCATGCCGTGAGCGGCCGCCGTCTCATCGTCGGCCCACCGCGGCTCACGATGATCAATGGCGGCCGCACCGGTCCACCCACCGGACCCGGCCGGCACCATCTCGCACGACGAGATCACGCTCGACGAGGTCACGCTCGACGGGATCACGTTCTACGAGGTCACTACAAGCGTTCGGTGAGCAACTCCGCCAGGCCGTCGACCAACTCGGTGAGCCAGTCCAACCGCGGTCCGCTGCGGGCGATCCGGAAGCCGTGGCGGCGGCCCCAGAACGCAGCCTGGACGGCGTGGAACTGGGCCCACCGTTGGACGCGTTCACGGTCGAG
Source organism: Kitasatospora sp. NPDC034035 (assembly GCF_055575755.1). NCBI lineage: Bacteria > Bacillati > Actinomycetota > Actinomycetes > Kitasatosporales > Streptomycetaceae > Kitasatospora > Kitasatospora sp. NPDC034035. Next base: position 60,209 of record NZ_JBVISA010000030.1, read on the forward strand.
TTCCGCGGCCTCGGCGAAGACGTCCAGGATGCGGTGGACAGCCTTGCGCGGGTCGCCCGCTTCGAGGAGCGTCAGCGCGCGGGACTTCAGCAGCGTGCCGCTGTCGTAGGCGGGATCCCCCGCGTACCCCTTGGGGTCGACAGCCAGCCACGGCTCCCGACCGGCGCGCAGGATGTTCCGGGCATGCAGGTCGCCATGGATGAGAGTGTCCGGCTGGGCCCGGCCCAGCTCCCGCACGGTCGCCACGGCAGCGTCCAGCACCTGACGCGGCAGCGCGTGCGTCAACTCCTCGGCGTCCTTGCGTAGTTGCTCCTCCCAGGCATCGGCCTGCGCGCGCAGCCGGGGCAGGCCGGGCGGTGCGGGGACGGCCAGGCGGCGATTGAGCCGTCCGGCGACCGTCACCACCTCGTCGCCGTCGTGGACCTCCGCCAGGGTCGACGGCTGAACCCGCTCCAGCAGCATCGCGAACCGCTCGTCGTCGCGCTCGTGCAGCAGGACGGCGCCGCACCCGCCCCACGCGACGAACGCATCCGGCTCATGGACGTTGCCGGGATGCGGGAACGACACCTTCAGCACGGCGCGCTCCTCAGCCCGTCGCCGTGCCGGAACAATGATGCCGACGCCACCGTGCATGACCTCGCCGTCCGGCACGCACCCCCAGCGCCCCAGCAAGTCCTCCACGATGCCCGGCAGATCGGCGAGCCACGCCGCCCCGGCCTCCCCCTCCCGGTCGACAGTGCCCTGTGCGAACTCCTCTGGCATCGCGATCATCCCAGCACCCTACGCGCCGGCCCGCCGCAGGCACCATGCCCAAGCCGGTCGCAAGCCGGCCGCAGACCGGCCGCTGCCGCCCGGCAGGCCGGGCACTCCGAAGGTCGCGACGACCGGCTCACGGCCGCTGAGCAGGACTAACCGCAGAGCAGGACGAGCTCAAAGAACTCCGCGAGGACGTCGCCGAGTTGAGGCGGGCCGACGAGATCCCCAAGGCCTCCGGCGCACCGTCACCGGGTGGCCCAGGCTCGGCATGCGGGCTGGTGCCAGGTCGTCCGCACGACCCGGCCGCCGGGCACCGTACGCTCGCTGGCCCAGGTCCTGCAGCACCCGGCCGCCGGTCGGCACGGCCCGGCCGGCGCCGGGCGTCCGGTGGCCTGGCGGGCGGGCAGGAGCGTGGGCGTGGGCTTGGCCGTCCGGCTCCGGCGGCGTCTGGCGGAGGAACTGGTGGAGGCACTGGTGGAGGAAGTCGTCATGCCCGCCGTTGTGCCACCCACCGCCTCCACCCAACCGCGCGTCATCCGAACGGGTGACCCACATGGGGCTCTACCGGCCAATGAGCCGGAACCCGTCACCGACTGACGGAGCCCCCGACCGCTGGTCGGGCGGCGCGGAGAGTAGGCCGTGCGCCTGCCGGGTGCTTCCCCTGCCGCGGTGGCGCGGCCGATTCCACGCGTTCACCGGCCGGATGCCGCCGGGGCGGATGCCGGGCGGTGACGAGGGGCGGGCGGGGCCGCGGACGGCGGGCTCGTCGTCCCAGGCCAGGGCGCGGCGAGCGGGGCGGGTGCCGATGCCGGGGCCGGTGGGTTCGGATGGGTTCACCGGGCGGTCACTCACGCCCCTCTGGTACCACAAACCCCACCGTACACGGAAGGTTAGGGCAGATATGACCGATATACAGGTGGTCCGCGGTGGATGCGATTGACCATGCATGCGCCTCACCGAGAAGCTGATCGGACACGATGCAACAAGAATTCGTTGCGGACTTGGTTCCCGATTTCGGCAATCGATTCGCATGTGATTCGACTGAGGAGAATCCGTGATCTCGAAAACGAAGAAGCTCGTGAGCACCGTGAGCGCCGCGTTCGCCGTGGCGGCCGCGTTCACCGTGGCCGTCCCGTCCGGAAACGCCTTCGCCATCGACCACGTCGAGTGCAGGGGCGGGGAGAATTTCCTGAAGATCTGGTCGCACAACGGCGGCAGCCAGAGCGTGGACTGCTACGCGAATGCCGGCCGGACCTCCTTCGGCGACTGGTGGGTCGACCGGATCTCCACCGGGAATAACGACCTGATCTACTACGACGCCAACGGCGACTCGGTCAAGATCCCGCGCTGGACCGACATCTCGTTCCCGAACCGTCCGCCGCTGGTCAGGTCCATCGAAATCCTGTGACAGACCGACCGGGCGGGGGCGCCGGACCTCCAAACCGCCGCTCGACAAAGGCGGCCGCACCCGTTCCGGGCGGAGCCGCGTCCGCTCGAGGTGGCCGCACGAGGGTGGCCGCGCTCGGCACCAGCGCCACGGCGGAATGAAATGAATGGCGAGGGCTCCCCCGGCCGTTCCGGGGGAGCCCTCGTTCCTTCTCAGTGCCCCTGGTTCTGCCTGTCCGTCACCGGGTGCACAGGCGTGACGGCCATCCTCGCGAACCCACCGGTCCGATCCCGGCATGTGTGACACCTCGCCGCTCATCACCCGCCCTGGTGACGGGAGTTGATGCGGAGAGCAAATCACCGGCCGCAGGCGCTCACGTTCGTCGGGGCGGGCCGCAACCGGAGGCCGCGCGGCGGCGTCCACTCGGATACGAACGGCCTACCCGGCCGCCGTAATCCTGGGGGGATTTGCACACATGCCGATCTACGACGCCATACCTGCGCCACCGCCGCACAGCTCTCTACCGCCCTGCCCGAGCTGCGCGCTGACCGACCAGGTCCGCAGCGTGCCGGCGGTCCACCTGAGCGAGCGGCGCAACGTCACCGTGCGCGACTCCGGCCGCGACGGCGGCACCTCGACCCGCGAAGAGGTGTCCGCCCTCGGCCGGGCCTTGGCGCCAGCGCCGCCGACGACCAGCACGGTGGTTCAGGCACTGGCGATCCTGGCCTTCATGACGCTGGTCGGGGCGGTCTTCACGTTCATCGAGGGCATGAGGCAGCGCAATGCGCGCGTCCACCAGGAGCCCGACCTCTCGCCGCCAAGCTGGGTGACCAAGCACCCGGGGTTCCCGGGCGACTTCCCCACCGATCTCCCTGGTTTTCCGAAGGCCGCTCCGGCCTCCCCGGTCCCGCACGCGACGGCGGCGCTCGCCGACGCGAACGACATGCCGGTCCCACTCTTGGTGTCGTTCCTGCTCCTCGCCGTCGTGATCGCCCTGGTGGCAAGCGCGACCGCGCTGGCCCTCGCCAGGCGGCGGCGTCTCGCGGGCCGGCCGCAGGCCGAGCGGCTCTGGAACCAGGCCTGGTACTGCGCCCGTTGCGGCACCGCGCACTTCCCGCCCACCGCCGGGCAGGGCACCAGAGCGCTCGGCCTCGTGGAGTTCCGCACCGTGGTCTGGACGGCGGGCGGCTACGGCGACCTTGCCGAGCGGTACCGGCTGTAGGTATGTCCGACACCTCCCGCCGGTCGTCCGGCCGCGCCCCATCGCGGCCGGACGACCCGGCGGGAGGAGATGCCGATCCATGCCCCCACAGGTGACCAGGCCACACCCTGCGGCCCTTGGCCGGACACGGCTTCGCCTGCCGCACCCGCGCCCCCGAGCAGGTGATCAGCGGCTGTTGTCCGGGGGGTAGACGCTGAGGTCACCGTAGGCCGGCAGAACGCCGGCCGGGTCGCCGGGTTTGCCGTGCAGGACGGCGTCCAGGAAGGCGAGGGTGGCTGCGGCGACGACGCGCGGGCTCTCGGTGCGGCCGAGGGAGCCGACTATCGAGGGCACGGGCGGCAGGTACAGGGCGCCGTCCGTGAACGTGAGGTGTGCGGCGCCGGGGATGGTGAGCCGGTAGCCCGTCGCGGTGCTGGACTTGAGCGCCTCGGTGAGGCGGGGCAGGTAGCGCGGGTCGGTTCGCGGGGTGACGGCCTGGGTGAGCGCGAGCGTCGGCTGGTCGAGGGCGGGCGAGGTGGGGCCGTGGGGGTAGCCGTCCAGGTCGATGACGGCGTCGAACCGGCGATCCTGCCGGGCTGCCTGCAGGGCGGCAGCACCACCCATGGAGTGGCCGGTCACCGCTACCCGGCTGGTGTCCAGGCGTCCGCGCAGCGGGTCGGCGGTCTCACTTCGGTCCAGACCGTCCAGCTGGGTGAGGACGAAGCTGAGGTCGGCGGCTCGAACCGCTGTCCAGCCGGCCGCCAGCTTGTCGTCCTGGTCCGGGTCGCCGGAGGACGCGGTCTCGGTGGTGATCGTCCGGCCGTCGGCGAGGACGACGGCGGCGGAGTCGTACGGGTGGTCGAGGGCGGCCACCACATAACCGTGGCCGGCCAGTTCCTCCGCCCAGGCAGTGTTCTGGGTGCGCACTCCGCCCGACCCGGGAGAGAACAGGACGACGGGGAACCGTCCCCCCGTGCCGTCCACCGGGGCGTCGAAGACCGAACGGGTGCGGGCACGCGGAATACCGTCGAGCAGGAAGCCGGGCAGGCCGACCCCACGGGCGAGGGCGTCGGAGACGGTGCGCGCCTCCTGCTCCGTGCGCCCGAGGTACTGGGCCCGCTGCGTGCCTGCGGGGCTCGTCTGCGCGGGGTACCAGAGCTGGACCACGACGGTGCGCCGGTCGTCCGGATCGGCGGTGAAGGTCTCGGGACGGAGTGGGTCGGTCCACTGCACCACGCGGGTGCCGACCGCGAAGTCTCCTGACGGCTCGGGGAACACGGGTACGGGAAAGGCCCAGGCGGCCACCGGGCCCGTGGCGATCAGGCCGACACAGGCCACCGATCCCGGCAACGCCAGCCACCAGCGGGCCCGCCACGCCGGCCGGCCGGTACGGCGTCGCAGCAGGGGAGCGAAGGCGAACGGCAACGCGAAGGCAGCGCCTGCCAGTACCGGCAGCATCTGCCAGCGGGGCCCCGCCACGCTCAGCACGATCGCGGACACCACGAGAACCGCCCCGGCCGCGATCGTGACGGGTGGGCGGGCACTGGGGGGAAGCCAACGCGCCACCACAAGCGCGACGGCAGCCAGCACGGCAAGGAATTCCGGAGGGGACATGTACAGTCCCGCGATGATCTCGGTCACCCGGCCATACTCGGCGCCGGGTAGGCGCTGCCACATCGATCCCGGGTCGCCCTCGTGTGCAACCGGGGTCGCCATCCGTGGCAGGTCCCCTTGCCACCGGAGCAGCAGTCGAGCACGCCGGACCATCGGGCGCCCTGCGACCACGGGAGGCAGCGGGACTCCTCCTGCGGTCGTACCTCGGCACGGTGCGATCAGCCGGTGGACTCATGTGCTTCACGGGCCCTGCGGCCTACCGTGACAGGGCTGCGGCATGTGCCGGGCAGCGCGAGGCGTACGTTCCCCGGCCCCGGCCCGGGTCCGGCCGTACACGGTGGCGGCCCCGGCCGGGGCCACCATGACGCTGAATCGACAGGAACGTGTGATGACCGAGACGGCCGAGGAACCCGGCAATGCCCACCGGGCACGCCACCGGAACCGGGTGCCGGACCGGGTGCCGAACCGGGTGCGGGAGCCGAACCGGGTGCGGGAGCAGTGGGCGAGGACAGCCCTACGGCTGACGAGGTACGCCGACCCGGCCGCCGCACGAGCGGCGCGAGTGGTGGCAACCAGCGGGCGCTGGGCCTCCCGGCTGCCGCCCATGGCGTGGGACTCGCTGCTGCCGACGCTTCTCCTCCTCAACGTCGTGACCACACAGCCGCCGCAGAAGCTGCCGGTGGCCGTGGCCCTCACCGCCGCCCTCGCGCTGCCCCTGGTGTGGCGGCGCCGGGCCCCGCTCACGGTGTTCGGCGCCGTGGCGGCCGCGGCCTTCGTCCAGTGGCTGACGGACGTCCAACTGCCGGCGGACATCGCCCTGTTGGTGGCCCTCTACACGGCGGCCGCGCACTCGGGCCGACGCGGCACGCTCGTCGCCGGTGCCGTCGTGGAGGCGGGGGTCCTGCTGGCCTGCCTGCGCTGGGCGACGGAAGGTGCGTTCCTGACCCCCTTCGTCGCGGTCACCGCGATGGCCGTCGCCGCCGCCGTCCTCGGTGTGAACGTGCGGACCACACGCGCCTACCTCGCGGCCCTTGAGGAACGGGCGGCACACCTGGAGCAGCAGCAGGACCAGCAGGCACGACTGGCCGTCGCCGAGGAAAGGACACGTATCACCCGGGAGATGCACGACATCGTCACCCACAACCTGTCCGTCATGGTCGCGCTCACCGACGCAGCCGTCTACGCGCAGCACCGCTCGCCCGACAAGGCCACCACCGCGATGCTCCAGATCTCCGAGACAGGCCGACAGGCCCTGACCGACATGCGGCGCTCGCTGGGCATCCTGCGGACCGACGAACCGGACGCGGAGCGCCACCCGTTGCCCGGCATCGCACAGCTGGCGGCCCTCGCCGACCAGATGTGCGCCGCCGGGCTGCCGACCCGCCTCGAGGTCCGGGGCGGCCACACCCACATACCCGCCACCGCACAACTCACCGTCTACCGCCTGGTACAGGAAGCCTTGACCAACACCCTCAAGCACACGCCCGCCGGCACCCACGCGAAGGTCCGGATACGGTGCTCGGCCGAGACCGTCACCGTCGACATCACCGACAGCGGTCGCCGCCCGCCACGTCCCGGCGCCACACCATCCGGCCACGGCATCCCCGGCATGCGCGAGCGCTCGGCCGCCTACGGGGGCACGTTGCGGGCCGGACCGCTTCCGGGCGGCGGCTGGGGAGTCCATACCCGCCTCTTCCTCGGCAGCGACGGAGCGGCGTCCACATGACGATCCGCATCCTGATCGCCGACGACGAAGCGCTGCTCCGGATGGCCTTCAGCACCGTCCTGGAGGCCCAGCCCGACATGGCGCCGGTCGGCGAAGCCGCGGACGGCACCGAGGCCGTACGCCTCGCCCGGGAGCTGAGCCCCGACGTCGTCCTCATGGACGTCCGGATGCCCGGGACCGACGGGATCGAGGCGACCCGGCAGGTCATCCGGGTCTCGCCGCACAGCCGGGTGCTGATCCTCACCACCTTCGACCTCGACGACTACGCCTTCTCCGGACTCAACGCCGGAGCCTCGGGCTTCCTGCTGAAGAACACCAGGCCCGAGGAGCTTCTCAACGCGATACGCAGCGTCGCCGCGGGCGACGCGGTGATCTCCCCGCGGATCACCCGACGCCTGCTGGAGAACCTCCGCCCACACATCCCCGACGGCCGCAGCGCCGACCACGACGAGCGGCTGGGCCGGCTCAGCGCCCGTGAACGCGAGGTGCTCGTCCAGGTGGGCCGCGGTCTGTCCAACACCGAGATCGCGGCCACCCTGTACCTCGCGGAGGCGACCGTGAAGTCCCATCTGGGGCGTATCCTGCACAAGCTCGAACTCCGCGACCGGATCCAGGCCGTGATCTTCGCCTACGAGAACCGCCTCATCCACCCGGCGTGACATCGCCGCCGGAAGCGGCGCACCGGGGCGCGGGGCGCGAGGCGATCGAGCGGATGTTCCGCGACACGGTGACCGTCCATGCCGACGGCGCTTCACCGAGCGAGGCGTCCGGATCACCCTCGTCGTCGACGTCGGCCACCACCTGCGCGCCCCGGGCACGCACCCCTCATGAGCGGCGCTCATGGCGCCCGGCGCGGCATGAGCAGCGTGCCGCCCGGGTGCGGTCAGACGGGCTGCCAGAGCTCGATCCGGTTGCCCTCCGGGTCGGTGACCCAGCCGAACCGGCCGACGGCCGCCATCTCCTGCGTCTCCTCCGCCACCTGCGCCCCGGCGGCCCGCAGCTGCGCGAGCATCGCGTCCAGGTCGCGGACCCGGAAGTTCAGCATGGTCTGCTGGGTGCGGGAGCCGAAGTAGTCCGTCCCGGACTCGAAGGCCGCGAACACCGTCGGCCCGGCCTCCTGGCCCCACAGGCCGTGCTCGTCGGCGTCCAGCCCCAGGCAGTCGCGGTACCACGCACTCAGCGCGTCCGGGTCGGCGGCCCGAAGGAAGTACCCGCCGATTCCAAGCACTCGTTCCATGCCGCCATCCTGCCAGCCCGGCGCTGCCGGCTGCGGGTCTCGGCTGTGGAGTCGCGGCCCCGTGTCGTGCCCGATTGACCGGGTTGCGGAGCAGGCGTCGGGTAGCTTGCTTGCCTGAGAGCCGTCCACGCGCCCCGGCTGTCCGATCGAGCGCCAAGTCGATGCTGTCGCAGGGAGAGTGAGCCTCGCATGCCGGAGCTGCTCGGCCGCCATCGCGCGGTCATGCCGAGGTGGATGTCGCTCTACTACGAGGAGCCGATCGAGATCGTGAGCGGCAAGGGGCGCCGCGTCACCGACTCCGACGGGCGCAGCTATCTCGACTTCTTCGGCGGCATCCTCACCAACATGCTCGGGTACGACGTGCCCGAGGTCCGGGAGGCCGTCGAGCGGCAGTTGCGCACCGGGGTCGCGCACACGTCGACCCTGTATCTCCTCCGCACCCAGGTGGAGTTGGCCGAGCGGATCGCGGAGCTTTCGGGCATCGCGAACGCCAAGGTCTTCTTCACCAACTCCGGCACCGAGGCCAACGAGACGGCGCTGCTGCTCGCCACCAACGCTCGCCGGTCCGACCAGGTGCTCGCCCTGCGCAACAGCTACCACGGGCGCTCGTACGCGGCCACTGCCGTCACGGGCAACCGGAGCTGGAAGAACTCCTCGCTCTCGCCCGTCCACGTGCACTACCTGCACGGCGCCGACCGCGCACGCTTCCCGCAGCTGTCGGACGAGGAGTTCCTGGCCTTCTGCGCGGACGATCTGCAGCACGTCGTCGACACGGCCACCGCCACGGACGTCGCCTGCCTGATCGTGGAGCCCGTCCAGGGCGTCGGGGGTTTCACCGCCGCACCGGACGGGCTCTTCGCGAGATACCGGGAGGTCCTGGACCGGTACGGGATCCTGCTCGTCTCGGACGAGGTGCAGACGGGCTGGGGCCGTACCGGAGAGCACTTCTGGGGTATCCAGGCCCATGGCGTGACACCCCAGGTCATGACCTTCGCGAAGGGCCTGGGGAACGGCTTCGCGATCGGCGGTGTCGTCGCGGACGGCACGTTGATGGACGCGCTTCCGGCGAACGGCATCTCCACGTTCGGTGGCAACCCGATCGCGACGGCGGCTGCCAAGGCCACACTCGACTACCTGCTCGCCCACGACCTCCAGGCCAACGCGCACCGGCTCGGCAGCCTGCTGATCGACGGCCTGCGGACGGCGGCGGAACGGCTTCCGGTCGTGCGGGACGTCCGGGGCAAGGGCCTGATGTTCGCCGTCGACCTGGTCGACCCCGAGACGGGAGCGCCGAGCCCGGCGCTGGCCGCCGCCGTGCTGGAGCACGCGAAGGAGCGGGGCCTGCTCGTCGGCAAGGGCGGCCTCTACGGCCACGCCCTGCGGATGGCTCCCCCGCTCACCCTGACCGAGGACGAGGCCGGGGAAGGGCTCGGCATCCTCGTCGACTCGCTTGCCGCCGTCTGCTGACACCGCCCCGGGCGACGACGACGGCGAGGGCGAGGGCGACGACGGCCACGGCGATGGCGATGGCGGAATCCTCCGCGATTGCCTTTAGAGGCCGCGCAGATAGGCGGCTGATGGGACCAGTCGGCGGACGAGACAGGCACAGGTTCCGTGATCACGGAGTTGCGACGCTCTGTGATCATTGGGGAGACCTGTGCCTGTGCTGCCATTCTGGCTGACCGAACCGCTCTGGGACCAATTCACCGCTCTGCTGCCGCAGCGGCCGCAGTTCGATCCAACCCACCCACTGGGCTGCCACCGACGCCGGATCAGCGACCGGATCGTCTTCGACAAGCTGCTGCAAGTCCTGCGGTTCGGCTGCTCCTACGAGGCGATAGCGGACTCCACCTGCTCGGCCGCCACGATTCGAGGCCGCCGCGACGAGTGGATCGGCCTGGGCCTGTTCGCGCGGTTGAAGCAGATCGCCCTCCAGGCCTATGACCGCGTCGTCGGCCTCGTCCTCGACCAGATCGCCGTGGACGGTGCCATCACCAAGGCCCCCAGCGGCGGCGAAGCGGCCGGACGCTCACCCGTCGACCGGGGCGAACAGGGCATGAAACGGTCCGCAATGACCGATGGGTACGGCATCCCGCTGGGCCGCATCCTGGCCGGCGCCAACCGCCACGACTCGCCGCTTCTGGCCCCGACTCTGGACCTCCTGGACGGACTTGGGCCGCTGCCCGGTGAGATCACCGTCCACTTCGACGCCGGCTACGACTCGGACAAGTCCCGTGCCGTGCTCGACGAGCGGAGGCTGCGCGGTCAGATCGCACGCAAGGGGACCAAGGCGCCGGTCCAGGCCACCCGGCGATGGCATGTCGAGCGCACCCACGCCTGGCAGAACGCCTTCCACCGACTCGCCTGCTGCTACGAGCGCCGCTCCAGCGCCATCGACGCCTTCTTCGACCTCGCCGACACGATCATCACCGTCCGCAGTCCGATCCGCCGAGCCTGGACCACCCATCGCTGGGATACCCACCCCCAACGCCGACCATGACCGGCCGCCATCTACACGATCTTTAAAGCCACATGAGTCAGCCGTGGCCGAGCGGCGCGCCGTGCCAGCGCCAGTTCGTCCGGCGGGGGCGATCAGGCGTCTCGATGCGTCCGGTGGCCCACAGAAGAGTCGACCACGGCGTGTCGATGACGAGGACGTCGGGGAACAGCCGCGCCAGGACTCGCTCACTCAGGTCCTGCGGGGCTTCCCAGACGCGATTCAGCCCCTGGGTGATGTCGTGGGTGTGGACCAGGGTCTCGACGACGCCCATCGCCGCAAAGCCCTCCGGGTCGGACGCGCCGAAGACGTGCGGGGCCAAGGTGGTTGCGTCGGTGGTGTCGACGACCGTCGCGAGCAGTCCGCCGCAGGCCTCCACGACGGTCAGGAGTCCCTCGGGCCCTGCCTCGTGATCCCCGAAGATGACATTGGCCGGGCCATCCGGTCGATCACTGGAAATGCGCAGTGGGACGCGCGGTACGGCGATGGGCTGCGCGAGCCCGAACCGTAGCGCGTAGGTGAGCAGGTCGTCCGCGAGGTGTTCGAGAGTCTCCCAGCACGTCCACTCCAAACCGCCAGCCGGGGCGTGCCATCGGGCAGCCGGGACATCTTCCAGGGCGTCGACGCAGTGGGCGACGGCCTGGCGCACGTGCTCCCCGCGCACCGGCATGTGAGGTTCTCCGGGCTGTGGCATGCGGGGAGCCTACAAGGCCGAAGCGATGTGATCGGCCAGCAGCCCTGGCCGCCTTGGCCACCGCAGCTGGGTCCGTGTCGGTCTTCGACGCGACGAGTCGCACGAGGTGCCCTCACCAATCGCCTATCCGCGCGTCCTCTTAGTTGAATTCGAGACATTTCATGTGCGGCCGCCGAATTCCCGACTGAGACGCATGTCACCCTTCCATTCCGGTACACCGGAAAAGGCCGCTGATGGGGCCTCAGTTCGCCATGGCATCAGCCCAACGGCAGGCTCGCGGCTGCGATCCGAAGGTCCATCAAGGTGCTAGCCTCTCTTCTTGCGAGTGGGAGGCCAGTTCCTCCTGACTTCGCCTCAGTATCGACCGAATGATCTGTGCGCATCCGGCTTCCCGGTGCCGCCCGCTCGGTCCGTTCTCCTCACAGCCTCAGAGCAGGAATTGATGCCGGTTCAACCAATAGCGGAACTCATACGGTTCGCGCGCCGCAATTCGCCCTTCTACGCCGAGCTGTACGCCGGCCTGCCGGACCGGGCCGTGCGACTGACCGATCTCCCGGTCGTCCCGCAGGCCGAGTTCTGGCAGGCGAACACACCTCGCGGCAACCGGCTGCTGACCGGGCCGCTGGAGGAGGCGGTGGTCTTCAAGAGCGGTGGCACCACCGGCTCGCCGAAGTTCTCGTTCTACAGCCGGGAGGAGTGGCGGGAGTTCACCACCTCCTTCGGCGCCGGGCTGGTCGATGCCGGACTGCGCCCGGGGCACCGGGTCGCCGACCTCTTCTACGCGGGCGACCTGTACGCCAGTCACACCTTCATCCTCGACGCACTGCACCGCTCGCCCGTCGCCAACGTCCGGCTGCCGATCGGCGGGGCCGCGCCGCTGGAGTCGACCGCGCAGACCCTGGAGCAGTTCGAGGCCGAGGTGGTGGCCGGCACTCCGACGACGCTGTGCGCGCTGGCCGACCACCTGCTGGCCTGCGGTCGCGAACTCCCCTCCGTGGAGCTGCTGTTGTTCGGCGGCGAGGGCCTCTACCAGGACCAGCAGCCGCTGCTCGGCAAGGTGTTCCCCAACGCCCGGGTCTCCTCGATCGGCTATGCCGCCGTCGACGCCGGGCTGCTCGGCCGACCGGTGCCCGGAGCGGACACCCGGGTGCACCGGGTGTTCACTCCGGAGACGGTGGTGGAGATCCTCGACGAGCACACCGGCGAGCCGATCACCCGTGCGGGCGTGCCGGGGCGGGTCGTGGTGACCGACCTGCGACGACGGCTGATGCCCGTGCTGCGCTACCCCGTCGGGGACCGCGCGGAGTGGACCGACCCCGCCGCCGGGCAGTTCCGCATCCTCGGTCGGGCCCAGGAGGGCGTCCGGGTGGGACCGGTGTCGCTGTACACCCAGGACGTGCTCGACCTCGTCCGGGCCGCCGACCCGGACGGCCGGGTGACCGGTGCGCAGCTGGTCGTGCGCCGCTGGGACGGCCGGGACGGCCTGGTGCTGCGCCTTGCCTGCGACGGGAATCCCAGCGGGCTCCCCGAGCTGGCCGCCGGTGTCGAGGCCGGGATCCACGCGGCGCGGCCGCTGTACCCGGAGGCGGTCGCCGCCGGATACGTCCATCCGCTGTCCGTCACGTGGGTGCGCCACCAGGAGCTCACCGTCAACGCGCGGACCGGCAAGCTGATCCGTGTCCTCGATGAACGGCCGCACTCGTGACGGGCCCCGCAACGGCCTCCGGAACAGCCCCCGCGACGGCCTCCGGAACGGCCCCCGCAACGGCCCCCGCAACGGCCGGCCGCCGCCTGCCGCTCGTCCTGCGCAACCGGTTGTTCGGCGCCGTGTGGGCCGCCCAGGTCCTCACCCAGGCCGCCGGACGGATGTTCCAGGTCGGCGCGGTGTGGTGGCTGGTGGGATACGCCGCCGGCGCGGACCGCGGTCTGGCCGCCGGCGTCTTCCTCGCCGTCAGCACCCTGCCCGCGGTCGCGCTGGCACCGCTGGTGGCCAGGGTCATCGCCCGCTGCCCGCACCGTACCGTGCTGGGTGGCTCGGCCGCCGTCGCCGGTCTGGTCGCCCTCGGCACGGCCGTCTGGACGTACACCACGGCACTGCCGATGGCCGTCGCGTACGGCTCGACGCTGCTGCTGGCAGGCTGCCAGGCGGTCTTCGACCCCTGTCTGACCACCTCCGTGCCCGAGCTGGTCGAGGATGCCGACATCGAGGCCGCGACGGGTTTCGAGCTCAGCACCCAGTCGCTGGCCGGCGTGGCCGGCGGGCTGCTGGGCCCGCTGGTGGTCGACGCCGCCGGTCTGGCGGGGATCATCACCGGGTGCGCCGGCGCCTACCTGCTGGCGGCCGCCCTGATCGGCGCGACCCGCTTCCCCACCCGCCCGGACGCCCCGGCCCCGGACGCCCCGGCCCCGGACGGCCCGGCCCCGGACGGCGGCGGGCCCGCCGCGGCACGGCCGCTTCGCCGGATCCTGGCCGAACTGCCTTTCGTCCGACGGGTGTTGCTCTGCTTCGCCGCGGCCAACCTGTTCACCACGGCGGTGTTCGTGGTGATGCCCCTGTTCACCCGGACGGTACTGCACGCCGACGGCTCGACCGTCGCCGCGCTGGAGGCGGCGCTCGGCGCCGGCACGCTGGTGGGCTCGTTCACCGGCGGTCGTCTCCCGGGGGCCCCCACCGTGGTCGGCGCCGGATGTCTCGGTCTGCTGGCCGTCGCGCTCGGCCTGCCCGGCCTGGTCGGTGGCCAGGCCGCGGCAGTGGGGTCGATGGCGGTCGCGGGCTGGTGCGTGGGCGTGATCGGTGTCCGGTTCGTCGCCCTCTTCCAACGGCTGGTACCGGCCGGGGACCGGGCCGGCTTCTTCGCCATGATGCAGGCGCTGCTGGGTGCCACCTTCCCGGTGTCCTCGCTGGTGTTCGGCCTGCTCGGCGACCACCTCTCGCCGCGCACACTCTGCCTCGTCCAGGCCCTCGGCGTCCTCCCGGTCGCCGCCGCCCTGTGGTGGACCGGCCGGCGCGAACCGGCCGCCCCCGGCCCCGTGGCGGCCCCGCCGGAGGAGCTGCCCCCGGCCCCGCAGGAGGAGCCGTCCCCCGCCCCGCAGCCGATCGGAGACGCGCGATGACCGTGACGATCGCCCCCGCCGCCCCGCAGGACGTCGCCCAGCTGCGTCAGCTCTACTTCGACGTCTACGGCCACGGCTACCCGGTCGCGCTCGGCAGCGACCCCGCGGAGATGCGTCGCCTGATCGCCGACCCGCACACCCACTGGCTGACCGCACGACGCGAGGACACCGGACACCTGGCCGGGTCGGTGGCCGTGCAGACCGACCCCGGCAGCCGCATCGGCAAGCTGGTGGGCCTGGCGGTCCACCCCGAGCAGCGCGGCGGCGGCCTGGCCGGCCGGCTGACCGCCGCGGTCTGCGCGGACGCCTTCGCGACCGGCGCTCCGGACTCGATCTACGCGACCGTGCGGGTGGTCACCCCGGGCCCGCAACAGGTCTTCGCCCGCAACGGCTTCCGCGCACTCGGCCTGCTGCCGAACGCCGTCGAGGTGGCCGGCTGCGAGAGCCTGGCGCTGTTCGCCCGGCACGCCGACGGTGTCCTGGCCCGACGCGAGAGCGTCGACCAGGTGCCCGGAGCCCTGCTCCCGCTGCTGGAGGCCGCGCGGCAGAGCACCGGCCTCGGCTACGGCGACCCGCAGCCGGTGGACGCCCCCCTCGCCCCCACCGGGCGCAGCGCTCCGGTGACCGCGCCGATGGAGCTGATCACGGCGCCCGGGTTCGTCCGCCGCCGGTTCCTGGAGCTCTTCCCCGATCCGGCGCAGCGGTTCTTCCCGCTGCACGTGCCGAACGCCGTCCTCACCCCGCCGGACGGCGCGTTCGAGGCGTACGCCGACCTGGACCCGGTCGCGGCGAGCTGCTCACTGGTCGCCGTGCACCCGTCCCCGGCAGCCGTCAGCGGCGCGCTGGAGCCGCTGATGGCGGCGGTCACCCGCGCGGGCGCCGACTACGTCGAGACGCTGCTGCCGCTGGCCGACACCGCCGGGCTGCACGCCTTCCTGGCGGCCGGGTTCATCCCGAGCGCCGTCTACCCGGCGATGCGCCGGATCGGCGAACGGTTCCACGACTACGTCGTGCTGTCCCGCACCAGCCGTCAGATCGACTTCAGGACCACCGCCGTCGGCAGCCCGCTCCAGCCGTACCTGCCGGCCTACCTGACCGCCTGGACCTCGACCTACCTGCCCCTTCCCCTTGCCGAGGTCGCCCCATGACCAATCCCGAGGTTGCCCCGTGAACATCCATCTCGCGCCGGTCGAGGTCCCCGACCCCGCCGCGCTCCCGCACGTCCAGCAGCTGTGCGACCTGGCCTCCCCGTACGCGGCCGGGCCGGAGACCGACCGGCTGTTCGCCGCCGCGATGGCGGAGAGCCACACCTGGCACGCGCAGCGCTCGCCGTTCTACCGCTCCCTGTTGGACGGGCCGGCGGAGGTCGCCGCGCCGACCGTCGGCGCGGACGTCCGCACTCCCCTGGTGCACGCCAACTTCTTCAAGCGGCACGAGGTGCTCTCCATCCCGCGGGACGAGGTCTTCCTCCACCTCACGTCCTCCGGCACCACCGGCCAGAAGTCGCAGATGTTCTTCGACGGCTGGACGATCCGGTCGGCGCAGCGCATGGTCGCGCGGATCTTCGACCACTACGGCTGGATCACCCCCGACCAGCCGGTCAACTACCTGCTCTACAGCTACGAGCCCGCTCCGCAGCTCAAGCTCGGCACCTCGTTCACCGACAACTACCTCTGCGACTTCGCCCCGGCCAACCACACCACGCACGCACTGCGGCACACCGGCGGCGGCCACGAGTTCGACGTCCACGGCTGCATCGCGGCGCTGCAGCGCTACGCCGAGGACGGCCTGCCGGTACGGATCCTCGGCTTCCCCGCGTTCCTGCACTTCACCCTGGAGCGGATGCGGTCCCTCGGCCTGCCGCCGCTGCGGCTGCCGGCCGGCTCGCTGGTCCTGCTCGGCGGCGGCTGGAAGGGGCACACCGACCGGCAGATCGGCAAGGACGAGTTCTACGCCGCGGTCACCGAGCAGCTGGGCATCCTCCCGGAGCGGATCCGGGACACCTTCGGCTCGGTCGAGCACTGCGTGCCGTACATCGAGTGCGAGCACCACCGCCTGCACGTCCCGGTCTGGTCGCGGGCCGCGGTGCGCGACACCCGCACCCTGCAGCCGCTGCCGTTCGGCGAACGCGGCTTCCTCCACCTGGTCTCGCCGTACATCACCTCGGTGCCGGCGCAGAGCGTCGTCATGGGCGACCTCGCCTCGCTGCACCCGGCGCAGGAGTGCCCCTGCCCGCTTCCCACGCCGTGGTTCACCATCCACGGGCGTGCCGGGGTCAGCCGCAACCGCAACTGCGCGGCGGCCGCCGCCGAACTCCTGAAGGGACTGTCGTGAACCCCGAACTCGTAACGGCCGGAGCGCACTTCTGGCAGGGATCGTTCGTCGACGACGAGGAGGCCGGCCGCCGGCTCGCCGAACTGCCCGAGCTCGCCGCCCAAACCCTCGCCGAACCCCTGCCCACCGAGCTGGTGCTGAGCGCCTGCCAGCGCCTCGCCGCCGCCCTCGCCACGCCGGACGGCCCCGTCCGCACCCGCCTGCTCGGCGTGCTGACCGACGGCGGCACCGACCCGGAGGAGGCGTCGGCGACCCTCTCCGAGATCGCCGACGCGATCACCCGCCCGGCCCTGGAGCGCAAGCTCCGGCACGAACTCGGCGGGCTGCACCCCGAGCGCCTCACCCGACCCGACGCCCGGGAGACCACCTTCGAGGCCTGGGCACCGGTCGGGCTGCTGGTCCACATAGCCCCGGGCAACGCCGCCGCCGTCGCACCGCTGACCGTCATCGAGGGCCTGCTCACCGGGAACCTCAACGTGCTGAAGACCAGCAGCGGCGACACCCCGCTCGCCCAGCACCTGCTCGCCGAGCTGGCCGCCGCCGACCCGACCGGCGCCCTGGCCCGCCGCATCGTGGTGCTGCGCTTCTCCTCCGCCCGCACCGAGTGGCTGCGCCTGCTGTGCGCGCCCGCCGACGCGGTGGCGGTCTGGGGCGGCGAGGACGCCGTCCGCTCGGTCGCCGAGCTGGCTCCAGCCGGCTGCCGGCTGATCGAGTGGGGCCACCGGATCTCCTTCGCCTACCTGACCCGTGACGCCTGGTCGGACGGGGTGACGCTGGACGCGCTCGCCGCCGACGTCTGCCGCTTCGAGCAGCAGGCCTGCTCCAGCCCCCAGGTGATCTACCTCGACACCGAGGACGACGGTGAGGTCTTCGCCTTCGCCGAGCGCTTCGCGGCCCACCTCGCCGACGCCTCCGCCGAGCTGCCCCGGCCCGAACTCGATCCGGCGGAGCACGCCGAGATCACCACCACCGAACTCATCGCCCGGTTGGAGGAGCACCTCGGCCTCACCCGGGTCGTCGCCGCCGAGGACGGGTCCTGGCGCGTCCTCGCCGACACCCGCCGCGCCCTGGCGGCCTCGCCGCTCAACCGCAGTGTCTGGGTCAAGCCGCTGCCCCGGACCTCCGTGATGACCGTGCTGCGCCCGATGCGCCGCTACCTGCAGACCGCCGCGATCGGCGGCAGCCGCGCCGACGTCGCCCGGCTGTCGCAGGCTGTACTCGCCGCGGGCGTGCTGCGGGTCACCCCGGTCGGCGGGATGCTCGACGGCTACCACGGCGAGCCCCACGACGGCGTCTACGCGCTCCAGCGCTACAGCCGGCGCGTCAGCGTCCGGGCGGACGAGGCCTTCGCCACCACCGCGTGCCTGGACGACCTGGCGGCCCCCGCCGTCCTCCCGGCCGCTCCGAACGGCCCGCTGCTGGACAAGGCCGGCGTGCAGGAGCAGTTGCGCACCCTCGCGCCCGTCCACGCCCACCTGTACTTCCGCAGCGGCGGCAGCACCGGTGCCCCGGCCCTGTCGGTGTTCACCAACGCCGACTACGACACCCAGATGCGGGCCGCCGCCGACGGCCTGCTCGCCGCCGGGTTCGACCCGGCCCGGGACCGCGCCGCCAACCTCTTCTACTGCGGCGGCATGTACGGGAGCTTCATCAGCTTCTTCTCGATCCTGGAGCGCCTCAACGCCACCCAACTGCCCATCGCCGCCGGCTCCGACCACGCCGCCACCGCCCAGGCGCTGGTGACGTACGGCGCGAACGCGGTGTTCGGCATGCCGTCCTACCTCTGGCAGCTGTTCCACTCCGAGGGCGCGGCACTGCGCGCGTACGGCGGGATCCGCAAGGTGTTCTACGGCGGCGAGCACTTCACGACGGAACAACGCCGGGTGCTCACCGAGGAGTTCGGCGTCGAAGTGATCCGCTCGGCGGCGTACGGCAGCACCGACCTGGGGCCGCTCGGCTACCAGTGCACCCACGCCGAGGGCTCGGTCCACCACGTCCTGACCGACCTGCACACCCTGGAGGTCCTGGATCCGCAGGCCGACCGCCCGGCCCCCGCCGGGCAACCGGGCCGCCTGGTCTTCACCAGCCGCACCCGCGCCGGACAGCGCCTGGAGCGCTACCAGATCGGTGACCTCGGCCGCTCGGTCGAGGGCGTCTGCCCGTGCGGCAGCCACACCCCGCGGATCGAGCTCCTCGGCCGGTACGGGGACGTCGTCCGGGTCGGCACGTACTTCTTCAACGTCCGGCGCTTCATCGCGGTGGCTGAGGAGAGCCTCGGCTACCGCGGCGAGCTGCAGCTGGTCCTGGACGCCGGCGCCGGCCGGGAGCGGGTCACCGTCCGCCTCGACCGGAGGTACGCCCCCGACGCCGCGGCCGCAACGGCTGCCTTCCCCGCCGCCATCCCCGAACTCGCCTCCGCCGTGACCGAGGACCTGCTCGACTTCACGGTCGAGACGGCCGACAGCGGGGCCTTCGAGCGGACTGCCACCAGCGGCAAGCTCCGCACGGTGATCGACCGGCGGCAGCCCACGGCGTGACCCCGTCGGTGCCGGTGCAGGGCCCGGTGCAGGGCCCGGCACCGGCACCGGCACGGAGACCGGCACGGGCACGGGCTCGGCGCGTTCGACGCCGGAGTCGGCGCTCGGATCGGGATACGGGGGAACCGGACCTCCCTTGTCAGTCGGGCTCCCGGTAGGCCCGCACCAGCGCACGCCCGGCGAGTGCGCCGCCGTAGACGGTGTAGCCCACGCCGATCAGCCAGGACTGGACGACCAGCACCGTGCCGACCGTCCCGTAGGAAGTCGCGTTGGACACCAGCAGCGGTGCGAAGACCAGCCGGGAGAACAGCCTCAGGCCGGCCAGCGCCACGATGGCCGCGACCGCCCCCGGCAGCAGGTCCCGGTACGGGACGCGACCGGCGAGCAGCAGGTGCTGGAGCCACCAGAACAACAGGACGCCGCCGAGGGTCGTGACAGCGATGCGGAAGGCGGGTTGGACGCTCGCGTGCCGCCAGGGCGAACCGCTGGAGGCGGCCAGCAGGATGTATCCGATCAGTCCGGCCAGGCCGAGCGTCTGGCGCCAGACCGAGTGCCAGGGACCGCGGTCCAGCCCCCAGGTGCGCTCGTAGACGCCCTGCACGGCGGCCATCAGGGAGATCCCGAAGACCGCGAGCGCGGCCAGGCCGAAGCCCGTGGTGGTGCTGAGCACCTGTCCCCGGGAGGCGAAGAGGCCGTGCACGGCGACGGCGCCCCGGCCGGTCAGACCCAGGCCGTCGGTGATCCACTCGGTGATGCCACTGCCCCGCGACGGGAAGGCGGCGGCGATGACGATCAACAGCGGCACGAGGGTCACGAAGAACAGCGCCGCGAAGGCCATCGACCGCTGCAGCAGTTCGATGGTGCGGCCCCGCTCCCACACGTCTGCCGCCGTCACCCGGAGGACCTGCCACCAGCTGCGGTGGGCCGACGTGAACGAACCCCTGCGGCGCATGTCACGGTACCCGGGGGCCGTTGTCGAACACCCCGAGCCCGGTCCTGGACCCGCCCGTCATATCGCCGTCCCGGGGCCTTGTCGGTTGACAACAGTCGGGCATACCGGTTCCTTGCATCTCTGGTGCGGTCGCACGCTCCTTTCCGACGTGTGGCCGGAAGCACCGGCCGTCAAACCGGCTCTCGGGCACGAGGCCCGCGTCGGCGCGGTTCGTGCCCGGCGGCGGCGTCGGTGGCCCGGGCCGTTCACTCGGTGGCGCTGGGCACCTTCAGGGGGTCGCGGGTGGCGGTCCTCTTCGCCTCTTCGAGCCGGTCGCCCAGCTCCTGGAGGCGGTTGCGGCCCATGGCCTTGCGGACGTCGGGGAACCAGTCCTGTTCGTCCTCCTCGATGACGGCGTGAACCGTCAGTTCCTCGATCACCTGGTCGGCGATCCGGCGCTTCTCCGCGAACGCCTCATCGCCGGCCTTCTCGAAGGCCTTGAACAACTTCTCCACGCTCTTGTGGTCTTCCCTCAACAGCACGATCGCGTCCATGCAGGGGCCTCCCGGTGTCGCTGGGACTGAAGGTCGGTCGCACAGGTACCCGCCGAGCGAGCCCCCAGACAGGCACCCGGAGTGGACCACTCGCATGCCGCAGGACCCGAGCGGCCTCGGCGACAAGCCCGCCGCCCCCGCGCTACGAGAGGGGTGTCTCCCCGTCCGAGGGGCAGCCGGTTCGCCGACGCGGACGGCACGGGAGGACCGGGGGGTTCGTTCTGTTCGCCGACGGGTGCCCCCGGAGCCGACCGGCCCGGCGGCACGAAGCCGTACCGTCATGGCAGGGGTGCGGTTTCCACCACCTGGATCCGGGCGGGGCGAGTCAGCACTCGGTGGCGCCCCTCTGCGGTGATCTCGACCTGCAGACGACCGTCACAGTCGGTGTAGACGAGATGCCCGGCAGGGCCCAGTCGGCTCGTGGCCGCGACCGGCGAGGACCTGAGGACGCCGGTGGAATCGCGTAGCCACAGGAGATAGCCGGTCGCATACGGGCGGGGCGGCCCGGTGGTGGTGACCGGCTTCACGGGCTCAGCCCCGCGGAGCGCTCGGACAGGGCTGCCACTCATGGCGCCAGGCTGTCGGCGGCCGGCGGCTCCGGGCCCTCGTCTTCCTCCGCATCGCCCTCGGCCTTTGCCCGTACGTCCCGCGGGGTGGGAGCCACGATGCTCCGTTCCTCCACGGACCGTTCCCGCGTCTCCTCGTCGGGCCGAGTGTCGTCGTTCTTTCCGCTGCGGGAGGTGCCCATTGCGTCGTCCTTTCGTCAGTTTCAGGGTCGAGGTCCTCGGACCGGGCCGCAACGCGAGCCCGTCCGCAGGCGTCACCCCGGGAGGTGACGCCCTCGGTCCGCAGGACGGGAAAGAGGTCCTGCGGCCCAGATGGGCGCCCCCTCGCTCGACCACAGGTTGCATCGGTAACCTCCGTTGCGCCGCCGTCGGAATCCCGCGTGTACCCGGGGCGCCGGGCTCCACGCGGCCGTTTCCGACCGTCACTGACCCGGGCGACTGTGCCGCGTCGTTTCCGTCCCGTCCCGTTGGGCAGTCGCGAGAACCGGGAGCCGACAACAATCGCGAGCCGACCACAGCGGAAAGGGTGTTCACCAAGGGCCGGCGGACGGGCACCGGGGACGAAGGTCCTGCCACGACCGACCACCCCGGCCGCCGGAGCGGCGCACACTTCGAAGGAGTGACGACATGACGGACCCGGACGGCGAGCGCCTCCTCGCGCTCTACCTCAACGACCACCTGGCCGGCTCCTACGCCGGTGCGGCACTCGCGCACCGGATCGCCCGCGAGCACCAGGCAGAGCCCGCCGCACCCGAACTCCGCGCCCTCGCCCAGGAGATCACCGAGGACCGCGACGAGCTCGTCCACCTGATGCGGGCCCTCGGCGCACGACCCCGGTGGCGCCGGATGCTGATGGGCGCCGCCGCCGAAAAGGCCGGCCGGCTGAAGCTCAACGGGCGCCTGGTCCACCGGTCCCCGCTCAGTGACCTCCTGGAACTGGAGGCCATGCGCTCGGGGGTCCAGGGCAAGCTCGCACTCTGGCGGGCGCTGCGGGCGGCGACCACCGACGACCTGCTCGACGCCCGCCTGCGACGGCTGGAGACCCGGGCCCAGCACCAGGCGGACATCCTCGACACCCGGCAGACCGAAGCCGCCCAGGTGCTGCCGCCGGTGCGCGCCCGAAAACGGCCCATGCCGGAACGCCCGCAACCCGTCCGGCCCGCAGGACCGCAAGTCCTGTGACCGACCTGCCGGGATTCGGAAGGAGCGAAGGAATCCCCGGCTCTCGACCGCAGGCCCCCACCGGGAGAACGAGCGCGGCGACAGCACCGGAACCCGCAACGTCCGACCGACCGCGATCCGGTCCCTGTTCTCCTACGCAGCTCTCCAGCACCCCGAACACGCCCTGCTCGTCCAGCGCGTCCTGAAATGAACGCGCCACCGGCAGCATCGGTCGGCGCCCGCATCACCTCACTCGCCTCCTCGCCGCGACCGTGCCGAGTCGGCAGCTCGGAAATGTGCACCGCCACGTCGCCGGGCACGATCGACGCCTCAACGGCCTGGCGGTACGCGACGATCGCAAGAGAACCGCTCCCGTCGTGATCACTGTGGCCGCAGCTCGTACAGTCCGGTCCGCGCGGTGGGGTGTCTCTCAGCGGTGGGAAGGGTGAGCCGGTCCGCCAGACGGCGACGACGGCCACGACCACGCCCGCCAGCGTGACGATTCCCACCAGACCGATGATGGTCTGCGCAGCCATGAGCGCCCCCGTGTGCGACCGGTTCCCCAGGCACCATCAGAGCAGCCGTCGGCCGTTCGCGTCGACGTCGCCGGCCAGCAGACCGTCCGGCCCACCGAGTGACCCGGGCCGCCGAGCCCTCCCATATCCCGCATCTCCGATCAAACGTCACATACCTTGCCAGCGAGCAGAAGCGAGGACGCGTCCTGCGTCCCTCGCCCCGTCACTGCGCGCCCGGCCGCGGCAGCCGAATCCGGCCCGACCCAAGGCCCGGGCTTCGGCGAAGCCCCGGCCCTCAAGGAGGCAGCACACCGTGCAGAAGATCACTCGACTCGCCGTCGCCGTCGCAACCGCCCTCGCGACCGCGGCCGTTGGTGCCCCGGCCGCGTCCGCCGCGTACGGCGGCGAGGGCCATCCCCACGGCGGGGACCACGCCGTCTTCGTCCAGAACGACAACCCTGCGGGCAACCAGGTCATCGCCTACCGGCGAGCGGACGACGGCCACCTCACCCCTGCCGGCACCTACGACACCCACGGCCTCGGCGGCGTGCTGGCCGGATCCGTCGCCGACCACCTGGCCTCCCAGGGTTCCCTCACCTACGACCCGCGCCACGCCCTGCTGTACGCCGTGAACGCCGGCAGCGATACCGTCTCCGTCTTCTCGGTGGACGGCGACCGGCTCGCGCTGCGGCAGGTGGTGGGCTCCGGCGGCCGCTTCCCGGTGAGCGTCGCCGTGCACAACAACGTCGTCTACGTGCTCAATGCCCTGGACGGCGGCTCGATCCAGGGCTACACCGTCCGCGATGGACGCCTCCACAAGGAGGCGGGACGCAACCGCTGCCTCGGCCTCGACCCGAACGCCACGCCCCAGTTCACCACCACCCCGGGTCAGGTCGGCTTCACCGGCGAAGGCTCCCAGCTCGTCGTCACCACCAAGGCGAACAGCAACAGCCTCCTGGTGTTCAACCTCGACCGCTCCGGCGCCCCCGCCGACACGCCTGTCACCACCCTGCTGCCCGGCGCCGTCCCCTTCGCGTTCGTCCCCAACGGCCGCCACGGCCTGTTCCTCACCGAGGCCGGCACGAACGCCGTGGCGACCTTCACGATCCACCCCGACGGCACCGCCACGCAGGAGGCGTTCGCGGCCACGAACCAGGCGGCCACCTGCTGGATCGTCGCCGTCCACGACCTGCTCTACACCTCCAACGCGGGCAGCTCGACCCTCACCGGCTTCCGCACCGCCGACCGAGGCCGCCGGCTGACCGCCCTGGGCAACACGCCCACCGACCCCGGCACCGTCGACGCCGCGGTCTCCTCCGACGGGCACTACCTCTACGCCCAGACCGGCGTCAACGGCATCCTCGACGAGTTCGCGGTCAACGACGACGGCTCCCTCACCCCGCTCGGCTCCCAGACCGTCCCCGACGGCGCCGGCGGCGAAGGCATCGTCGCCTTCTGACGGGGAGGACGTTCATGAGCGTCTCCCGGCGGGGCCAGACCACCCTCTGACCGACCTGGGGTCCTCAACGGGATTCGTCAGCCCCGTCCGGGAGCCGCTCGGGTACATCCACCGCCCCGCCCGATCAGGCCCGTTCCGCCGCTCCGCCGCCCTCGATCTCTCTCCGGCCGCCGCCGCCGCGCTGTGCGAGGCTTCCGTCCCAGGGCAGGCGAACGGAGTATGCCCTTCCCGTGTTCTCTCGTCCCGGCGGCGCGTGCCGTGCCGTGCGACTGCCGGCGGTGCCGTCTCCCTGACGAAAAACCGAGCGAGGGGAAAGCGGGGAGCACGGCCGACGGGGACCGGCTACTGCGGGGGCCAGGACGCCGGCGGGGCCGGGCGATGTGGGCGGACCTGACCTACTGCGCTCAGGGCGCCGGCGAAGGTCCCGTGACCGACTGCAACAGAGCCGCCCGCTTGGACATCGATGGCGGTACCGAGCCGCCGGGGCTGGCATGATCCATGTCGCCAGAATCGACATCACCGGGGGATTCGCCACCATCATGTCCATCAGATCTCGGGGGGCCGCCCTGGCGGCCGTCGCCGCGCTCGGCCTGAGCGCCGCCTGCACGCCCACGTCCACGCCCACGTCGACGTCCGCATCCACGTCCGCATCGACCGGCCCCACCGTCACCGCCACCGCGCCCACGAGTGCGGCCACGAGTGCTGCGAGCACTCCGGGTTCGACCGCGGCGACCAGTGCACCCGCCCCGGCCACCACCACGCCACCGGCACCGGAGCCGGCACCGGTCGGCGATCGGGGCCCGGGCTGCCGGACCGACGACCACGACCAGAGCAAGCCGACCGCCACCCCGCCCGGGACGGAGTTCAAGCCGCTGGGCTCGCTGCTGGTCCCCACCTCCCGCACCACGGGCCCGCTCCTCTACGATGGCGGCTTCTGGCACTGCTTCGCGCACACCCCCGAAGGGGCCTCCAGGGCCGCCGCGGTGCTCGCGGCGATCGACACCGGCCACGACGACTGGGAGCAGGCCGCCCGGGCCCAGATCTACCCGCCGAGCGCCGCCAAGGAATACGCCGACCACCGGCTCCAGGACCCGCTCCACGCCGAGGGCATCGGCTCGGTGAAGGTGGTCGCCTTCTCCGTCATGACCTACACGCCGGAGCGGGCCATGGTCATGCTGATCGTCGACCTTCCGGGTGCCCGGCCCGGAAGCCACAACTCGACGACCGCCAACCTCCGCTGGGCGGACGGCGACTGGCGGCTGGACATGTCGGCCGAAGGCCACCTGCCCAAACTCGGCCCGGGCCTCAGCGGCACCAACGGGTTCGTCACCTGGTAGCGGCTCAGAGCCGGTAGCGGCAGGGCCCGCGTTGTCCGCGGCAGAACCGAGCCGCGGCGACCGGGCACGGCTCGGGCAGGCCGTACGCGTCGGTGGGGACGGGACTCGGGGGACGCCGCGGTTCGGGTGCCTCGGGTGTGTGTGGGGGGCCGGCTGGGGCTTCGCGCACGGAGGAGGTGGGGCTTTCCCCACCTCGAGGTGGGGAGTTCGCCGGATCTGCGGCGACTCCCCTGGCTGGCACGATCTCTATCAGCAGCCGGCCGACCGGTCGGGTGCGCAGATCGCGGGGGGAATGGCAATGCGGGTTCGATGGATGGTGCCGCTGGTGGCCGCGGCGGTGGCACTGGTCGCGGGAGCGTCGACGGCGACGGCGACGGCGACGGCGACGGCGGCCCCGGCCGCACAGCAGGCCGCACAGCAGGCCGTGCAGGATGTGGACTTCCGCAGCGGGGACGTCACGTTGCACGGCACGATCACCGAGGCCGCCGGTGCGCCGGGCCCCAGGCCGGGCATCGTCCTGGTGCACGGCGCGGGACCGGAGAAGCGGGCGGGGTACCGGGCCGAGGCCGAGGCGATGGCGCGGGCCGGGTTCGTGGTGCTCAGCTACGACAAGCGGACCACCGGCTACTCGATGACCCAGCGGTCGTACTCCCAACTGGCCGATGACGCCCTCGCCGGGGTCCGCACCCTGGCGGAGCGGACGGACGTGGACCCGCACCGGATCGGGCTGTGGGGGTTCAGCGAGGGCGGCTGGGTGGCCCCGCTGGCCGCCAGCCGCTCCGAGCAGGTCTCGTACGTGGTCGTGGTCGGCGCGTCCGGGCTGGCCCCGGCCCGGCAGCAGGCGTGGCACCTCGACAACAAGCTGCGGCACGAGGGCGCTTCGGGCTCGCTGCTGGAGACCGTGTCGGTGACGGGCACCCGGTTGCTGAGCGACGCCGGGCTGTTCCCCGAGGCGGACTACGACCCGGTACCGGTGCTGGAGCACCTGCACCAGCCGGTGCTCGCCCTGTGGGGCAACGACAAGCAGGTTCCGCCGGCCGAGAGCGCCGCCGTCCTCACCGACGCACTGCACCGGGGCGGCAACGACGATCTGACGCTGCGCTTCTTCCCGCAGGCGGACCACAAACTGCACGTCTCCGCGGACGGGTTCGCGCGGGGCGAGCAGCTGACGCCGGGCTACGTCGACACCGTGGCCGCCTGGGTGGCCGGCCAGGGCCACCGGGTGAACGACCCGCTGCCCCGGCAGGACCGCCAGAGCCAGGCCCTGGCCGCGGTCCCGGCCTATCAGGGCTCGGTGGCGCAGGCCGCCGCCTTCCTGCTGATGGCCCTCGCCTTCGCCGGCTACCTGCTGTCGGGCCTGGTACGGCGGCTGCGCCGGCGTCCCGTGGCACCGGGCGGCAGGGCCGCGCGATGGCTGGCCGGTACCGGCCTGGCGGCCACGCTCGGATTCCTCGGCTACTTCCTCTTCGTGACGACGACGCTCGCCACCGGGCCGCAGCTCGGCGGGCGCCCGGTGGTCTGGTCCGTCCTGCAACTGCTGGCCGTCGGCACGGTGGTGGCCACCGGCGTGACGGCGGTGCAGGCGTGGCGCGGCCGGCGTTCGGCATCGGCAGGCGCGCGGGTCCGGCTCGGCGGGCTGCTGGTGGCAGGCGTGGTGTTCGTACCGTGGGCGCTCTTCTGGGGCCTGCTGCTGCCGTGACCGCACGCGCCGCGAGAGAGCGCCTCGCAGAGGAGCCGACGAGCGGATGAACAGATGAGCGGATGAACAGAGGGCACCGGGAGAACCCGGTGCCCTCACTTCGTTCACTCCGAGGAGAGCGGGACGGACTCAGTTGATCGGACCGCAGTCGTGGGTCTGGCGGGTGCCGTTGTACCAGCGTTCGACGCACGCCTGCATGTGATGCCCGGGTCCGTCGGCCCACCAGTGCCCCGTGCAGCCGCAGGCCCGGGAGTTGAGCGCGCGGCTTCGGGAGACCCTGCGGGAGCGGCGGCTGACGGTGCTGAGCGAGCTGTTCGCCGGGCCGGCTTCGTCCTGAAGTCCCGGGAACAGCACCGGGTCTACTACCGACTGAGCGAACGCGGCCGCGCCCTGGCCGCCGTGTACGGCCGATAGTGCCGCACCCGGCGTGGTGCCGCACGCTCAACGGCCGACCGACCGTCCGGCCGTCCGGACGGCTACGGCCGAGCGGCGTCACCGCCCGCAGGCGCTCGGGTCGGGTCTTCCGCCGGGCGGGCGGGGAGCGAGGTGGGGAGTGAGAACCTGACCTTGGGCCGGGCGTGGGCCCCTGCGCGGTGGTAGAAGCGGATGGCGTCGGTGTTCCAGTCGGGCGTCTGCCACTCCATGTGTGCGGCGCCGCGGGCCGCCGCCGCGTCCTTCACAGCGTTGAGCAGGGCGTGCCCCCAGCCCTCTCCCCGGTGCGGTTCGGTGACGAACAGGCAGTCCAGGTGGACGTAGTCGGCCGCCTGCCAGGTGGAGAACTCCCGGGAGCAGGTGGCGTAGCCGATCAGTTCGCCTCCGTGGTCGACGACGAGGCACCAGGCTCTCGGGTGTGCCGAGAACAGCACGGGTTCCAGGCGGGCGGCGAGGTCGGCGGGCACGGGTTCGGCGTGTTCGAAGGCGGCGTGGGCCGCGCACAGGCGGGCTATCGCCGGCAGGTCGGCCGCGGTGGCCGGACGGATCACGCCGCCCGGCCGTGCGGTGTCCGTCAGCATGCGCAGGAGATTCCCGAGCGCGGGGCGGTCAGGTCGTCGATGGGACGCTGCTCGGTGCCGGCGGCGGTGTCGAAGGCGAAGCCCTCGCGAACCCAGTACTCGAAGCCGCCGAGCATTTCCTTGACCTGGTAGCCGAGGCGGGCGAAGGTCAGCGCCGCGCGGGTCGCGCCGTTGCAGCCGGGGCCCCAGCAGTAGGTGACCACGGTGCAGGCCGGGTCGATCAGCTGCGGTGCCAGGTCGGCGATCCGCGCGGTGGGGATGTGGAGGGCACCGGGGATGCGGCCCTGGTCCCAGGCGGCCTTGCTGCGGGTGTCGACCACAACGACGCCGGGTGCGCCGGATGCCAGATCGGCGTGGACATCGGAGACGTCCGCCTCGAAGGCGAGACGGGCGGCGAAGTGGGCGGCGGCCTCGGCCGGGGCGGCGGCGGGCACGCTCAGGACGGCACTGGCAATCTCGGCGGGAGCGGTGGCAGACATGGGGGTACCTCTCGTTCTGGCTGGTCGGGACGGGGTCCGGTGGGGCCGGTGGGCCGGTGGGCCGGTGGGCCGGTGGTCCGGCGCCGGGATTCCCCGGTCGGCGATGGCTCCATCCTCTGATCCCCGGGGCCCGCCCCACGAGTGGCGTAAACGCCTGAGATCACCAAGATTCCGCCAGGCGTGCGGAGTGGCCCTGACCGGCTTCGGCGTTTCAAGGTGACGGTGATGGAAGACGGTGGTGGAGGACGGTGGTGGAGGCGGCGACAGGTGGGAGGAGCGGGCAGGTAGGGCCGGCCCGGAGCACACCCGACGAAGGCGGTGCGGAAAATGTCGGGCGATCGGGACCGGTGCCGCTGCACGCTGAGGGCATGGATGACACGACCTTGGTATCCCGCTTCCTGCGCGACGGCTTCGTGAAGCTGGAGGGTGCCGTCGCGCCGCGGGTGGCCGCGGACTGCGCGCGGCTGCTGTGGCGGGAGACCGGCTGCGACCCGGACGATCCGTCGACGTGGACGCAACCCGTGCACCGGGTGGCCGGCATGGCGCAGGGGCCGTTCGCCGCCGCGCCCAACTCCCCCTCCCTGCACCGCGCGTACGACCTGCTCGTCGGCGCGGGACGCTGGGAGCCGCGCTACTCGCTGGGCACGTTCCCGCTGCGCTTCCCGCACGAGGAGGAGCCGGACGACGCGGGCTGGCACATCGAGGGGAGCTACCTGCCGGAAGGCGAGAGCTGGTACTTCACGAATCTGCGCTCCCGGGAGCGGGCGCTGCTGATGCTGTTCCTGTTCAGCGAGGTCGGCGAGGAGGACGCCCCGACCCGGATCCGGGTCGGCTCCCACCTCGACGTGCCGAAGGTGCTGGAGAAGTACGGGGAGGACGGCGCCAGCGGGCTCGCCATTGCGCCCGACCTGGTGGCGGCGTCCGACCACCGTCCGCTCGCGCTCGCCACCGGGTCCCCGGGCGACGTCTTCCTGTGCCATCCGTTCCTGGTGCACGCGGCGCAACCGCACCACGGGGTGCGGCCGCGCTTCATGGCCCAGCCGCCGCTGATGCCGGCCGCGCCGTACGAACTGGAGCGGGCCGACGGCGCGTACTCACCCGTGGAGATCGCGATCCGCCGGGGCCTGGGACAGGACACCCCGGCCACCGGTCTGCGCTGAGGAACGCTTCAACTGAGGAACGCTCGACCTTCCCTGCGGAAGGTCACGGCGCATGCCCGCACGATGTCGCCCCGGCTCCCGGCCTGGAGCCGGGAGCCGGGGCGGAGGAAACCGGGTTCGGTGGTTCAGTCGGTGGTGCGCCGCCGCCGGCGGACGGCGAAGGCGCCGCCCGCGAGCGCGAGGGCCGCGCTCGAACCGCCGACGAGCACCGCCGTCGAGGGCGTCGAGGACGAGGCGTTCTCCGTCCTCTCCGTCCTCTCCGCGATGCCGTAGCCGCTGGACATGCCGCTGGTGTCGTACCCGGAGCCGGGCAGCTTGTCGGCGTAACGGGCCTTGACCAGCTTCTGGTAGTCGGACAGCGAGAGCGAGGCCCGGCCGTTCAGTCCCTGCCGTGCCTGGTCGTTGAGCGGCTCGACCGTGGTGAGCTTGAGCTGGTACCAGCCGCGGATCTGCGGCTCGGTGAACACCAGGGTCCCCACCGTGGCCTTGCCCGCGTACGTGGCGTCGCTGTCGCCGTCGCGCACGGCGGCCAGGTGCCAGCCGCCGCCCTGGGTGGGAGCGAGCATGACGGTGGCGTTGCGCCCGTTGACCGGGGCGTTCAGCGCGGAGACCAGGTAACCCAGCTTGATCGCTTCGGAGGCGATCGGCAGGGCCGTCCCCGCGACGAAGCCGGGGGTGATCTCGTTCAGGGCCAGGGGGTCGTTGACGGTGAACGCCGGGATGCCCTCGCACGGGTCGGCCTTGTCAGGGATCGACTGCGGCGTCCCGGCCCCGTCGCCCTGAGGTACCGGGACGCTGAGGAAACGACAGACGGTGTTGCGGACGTCGGCCGACTTCACCAGGTCGAGCGCGGCCTGGTAGTCCGGGATGTCCGCCAGCAGCGGGTCCTTGGCCGGGGCCGCGTGGACGGGCCCGGCGAGGGACAGCAGCGCGGACGCGCCCGCTACCAGGACGGTGGCCAGGCCGGAGACCGCCCGCCCGCTGGACGTTCTTGTTTCCTGCATGCCGCCTGCCTTAACGGGAGATGCCGATCCGGGAGTGGGTCCACTTGAACGAGCTGTTGCTGACGTAGTCGTTGTAGTTCCACCACGTGTAGGTGGCGGTGTCCGGCCACGGGTCGGCGACACCGATGGTGTTGTTCGACGTGTCGAAGCCGTAGACCACGTTCATGTGGCCGCCGCCGGAGGTCCATCCGATGCGGGCCGCGACCGGCCGTGCCGCCTTGACGTCGGTGTAGACCTGGTTGAACGTGGCCGCACTGCTCAGGCCCGAGCCCGGGTGGGTCATGCCGAGGCTGCTCCAGCCCCTGGCCATGTCGTCGAGCGTGGCGGGTTGGTTGTTGCAGCCGTAGTAGGGCTGGGCCCGAGTGCAGAAGTCCGTCTGCGTGCTGCCGTAGCCCTGGAACTTGGCGATGGTCAGCCCGGAGGCGACCCAGCACCACTGGGATTTCTCCTGCTTGTACATATTGATGGTGTCCTGCCCGGCCTCGGCATTGGCCTGGCCTTCGGCGGCGGCGAGCAACGCCGAAGCCGTCAGTGCGACGGCCGTCGCCGTGGTCGCGAACGTGGATCTGCCCATTGTTCCGCCTTCCCGCGCAAGTACGATGAGTGCCGGGGAATCTGGCAGAGCTATGACAGCACGAAATGACGCCGCAACAGATAGTAAGCGAAGGAACTTTACCTGTACGGGTGACTGAGACGCCCCGAAGCTGCGACCCCGGGCGGCCGTGCGTTTCCGTCGGTGTTCCCGTCCGGGACAGCAGGCGTCGTTCCCGGCCGGTACGGCGGCCCGTCAGTCGCTGGGGCAGCCCGTGCCCGGCGCCGGGAGCGTGCCCTGCGTCAGGAAGGCGTCGACGGCGGCACGGATGCAGGTGCTCCGGGCGTTGGCCGTGTGCCCGTCGCCGCCGCGGGTGAGCAGGACGGCGTTGCCGAGTTCGGCGGTGACCCCATTCGAGGCCGGCCTGCGACGAGCAACGGCCTGGTCCAGCTGCAGCTGCGCCGCCGCCCTTGAACCGCCCCTACGGGGCGAAGATCGTGGCCGGCTTCTGCCGCACGCTCTCCAGGCTCTTCAGGCAGAGGGTGTACTTGTCGCTGCGCCGCTCGTAGGTGAAGTAGCCGTCGGCGTCGGGGAAGGACTTCCGGCACACGTGCTCACCGTCGTTGGTGTCCTCCACACGGCCCACGACCCGGGCCTCGGCCCTCGGGTCGGAGCAGGGGACCACGACGACGTCGGCGTTGCTGTCGACGACACCCGACAGGACGATCGGATTGTTGTTGTGGATGCAGTCGCCGGCCTTGGCGAACTCGGGGTCGCCCTTCTCAATGAAGACGATCAGCGAGACCAGGATCACCGGGATGAGCACACCGAGGATCGTGGGCCGCAGGTACACCGGCTTGCCGGGGTTCATCGGTGCCCGGGGCGCGCCGGGCACCGGCTCCGGCAGCTTGTTGACCTTCAGGCGCTGCGGGATGTTGATCAGCATGACGATGGGGTTGACGATCATCGAGGGGATGCCCCACCAGCCCTGCCAGAGGCTGTCGGAGGTCATCTCGCGGTGCGTGGCGATGCCGCAGCTACGGCAGAACGGTCCCCGGCGCTTCAGGTACTTCAAGATCACGACGAGGCCCAGGTGCCCGCGGAAGGTCGCATCCACGGCCGGGACGGAGCCGCAGGACTGGCAGCTGAGTTGCCCGTCGCCGTAGCCGGACAGGCCCGGGTCCGCGGCGTCGGAGGTGGGCGCGGTGGGCTCGGTGGGCGCGGTGGGCTCGGTGGGCTCGGTGGGCGCGGCGCCGTGGGGCAGCTCGGCAGACTGAGTGGAAATGGTGAATCCCCCGTGATGATCAAGAATG
The DNA here is from genome assembly GCF_055575755.1 of Kitasatospora sp. NPDC034035. Taxonomy (NCBI): domain Bacteria; kingdom Bacillati; phylum Actinomycetota; class Actinomycetes; order Kitasatosporales; family Streptomycetaceae; genus Kitasatospora; species Kitasatospora sp. NPDC034035. The sequence goes on from NZ_JBVISA010000030.1 coordinate 93,029, forward strand.
TGTGCCTCCGCAACCTATCGCTGCTCGAACGTCAGGAGCGCTGATAAAAGCCCTGGTGGGCAGAAGGTCGCCGAACCGTGATCACAAATCGGTCGATCGATACCGAAACTCCCCGGACACGGGCCGGACGCGCGAACGCGCTGTGACCGAGCACCTCGGCTGGCGAGTCGAGCGAGCCTGTGACCAGCGGGGACCCCGATGGCCGCGGCCGCGAGGAACGTCACCGCGTTGCTCGCAGTAGCGGTCACAGTCGTCGAGCGCTCGCCCCGCCTGTCACCGATTTCAGCGGAGGCCCCGTTTCGTCGATACGGAATCCATCGTGGCTCGTCGCACCCGAAGCGCGGGTGTTACAGGCCCCGGGGCCATCCCGTGGCGGAGGAGGTGGGGGTCGAACCCACACGGGTGCTCGCGCACCCCAACGGTTTTCAAGACCGAGGCCGGCGCCGCCTGTCGGCTGGCTCCTCCATGACACTGCCGCGTCGTGCGGAGAGTGCGCGGATCGAACGCGCGCGGGTGTGACCCCGACGACGGCTTAGCAAGCCGCTGCCTTACCACTCGGCCAACTCTCCATGTGCTGCGCTGCCGGACGAGGATTCGAACCCCGATCGCCTGATCCAGAGTCAGGCGTGCTGCCAGTTGCACCATCCGGCACGGTGGGCGGCACACGGGAAAGGGTCGCCCGGGCGGGGAACAGTCCCCGGGGCAGCCCGGCAGGAAGCCGGTCAGCGCACTACGAGGACGTCCCGCTGCTCATCTGGGGACTTGAGGAGCGCTGATACGACTGGACACGGGTGACGGTGTTCACGGTCGCGCTCCTTCCTGGGCCTGTGTGGCGCGATGTGCCCACTCTGCCGGACCACCGCCCGCGGGGACAACCGGTTTTCGCGCCCCCGCCCGAGTGGAGTCAGCGGACCTCGACATAGGCGACGAGGACGATCGTGCCCAGGACCGTAGGGACGTACGCGACGCGCACCCCGTCCTTGGCGTACTCGCGCACCGGGCTGTCGGCGCGCATCTGGACGCCGGCGGTCTTCGGGGCCAGTGCGATGCTGTCCAGGTGGGGGTCCAGGCGGGCGAGGGCGGCGTCGTCCATGTCGGCGATCTGTCGCTCGGCAACCTCGTGGAAGAGGACGGTGGCGCGGCGGGTCGGACGGTCAGGCAACGCGCTGCTCCCCGGTGGCCTGGGTGTCGTTGACGAGGCCGCGTTCGGCTTTGATGTCGTCCCAGGTGCGGCAACCGTTCAGATCGATGCCGCGGTCGGCCAGGTCGAGCAGGACGTACGCCAGGGTCGGGTCCTCCAGCGCCGCGTCACGGGCCGTGGCGCGCAGCGCTTCGGCCTCGTCGGGGTCGAACACCATCCGCATCACGGCCTCCAAGCGCCTGGGCGATGCATCGAGGCTAGCGCAGCCGGCCGCGCTGCGGGGCCGCCCCGCTCTGCGACAAAAACCGGCGAAAGCCCGGCGGGTGTCGGCGGGTGCCGGCTCAAGGTGACGAGGTGCGTGGATGGTGCGGCGGCTACTTGGAGACCGTCATCGCCTCGCGGATGCGGCGGGTGCGGTCGGCGGCGGCAGCCTGGTGGAAGGTGACCGGAGTCCCTTCGATCCCAACGGGGAAGCTCACCGAGCCGGCGGTGTAGTGGTCGGTCCAGAGGCAGATGGAAATGACGAGCAATGCCTCGGTCGAGACTCCGCACTTGAGTCGGCCCTGCGGGTCGTGCGGGTCGCGGGCGTCGACGTCGGGCAGCGGCACCGTCCAGGTGGCCTTCGGGGACCGCATCGCAGCAATCGCGGATGTCGCCACCGCGTCGGGATCGGTGATGGTGCCCCAGGCCCCTCCGATGGTCAGGATCCCACCGGAGTCAGCGGTGTACGTGGCCACCAGGCTGCCGTCGAAGCTTTCGTAGCCGGCCGGCTGCGGGCCTGCCGAGTGGTCGGCGCGGACCGTGGCGGGGCCTTCGGCCCGGTAGCCGCCGGGAAGGGACTCCGGAGCGGTCAGCCGCAACGGGCCCGGCGCCGTACCGGCGGAACTGCCGCCACCGCCGGAGCGGCCTCGGGCGGCGGCGAACCGTCTCCGCAGCCTGCCAAAGTCCCCACCAGCAGAACCGCGGCCCCGACCCCCGACACAAACCTCACAACGCGCACACCCGCCCCGGCCTTCATGATCACAATAGTGGGGCCCGCGCGCTCACCTCGGTCCCGATCGTCGCAAGACGCAATCAAGGGGTGCGGGGGCCCGGGAGCCGCGAGGGGCACGGCACAATCGGGCCGTGGGAACGACTATTCAAGGATTCGTGGAGTGCCGCACCTGGGGTCCTGGCCTCGGCATCCAAGAGACGGCGTGGTACTCGGCCATCGAGCTGTCCATGCTCGGTATGACCCGGGACTACAGCGCCTTCGCCTGCCTCTTCGGCGTCCGGGACATCAGTGGCCACTGGCAGCCGGTCGCTGCCGACCGCGGTTTGCCGGTCGACGTGTCGGAGAACGCCCGAGCCGAGCACGCGTCATGGGGGGAGACCGCGTTCGGCGCCACCTGGTTGAGCTGGAACGAGATCCTCGGCATCGATTGGGACGAGCCGGCGATCCCCCGGGCAACCAGAATCACCCGGTACCGGCGGCTTCCGGACGGCGCGCTGGAACTGACACGCCTGGAGGACTGGAGTCGGGCGTTCGCAAGATCAAGCGGCGTGAACACCCTGACCGTCGATTCCGACCGCATAGGTGAACTGTGGGCTGAGGGTACTGAATGGGACACCGGCGCCACGGTCTTCCGCGCAGAACGCGCCCGCCGCCGCGACGCTGTCCCCGCCGACGGCCCCTGGCGGCCGGTGTGGACCGTCATGCGCACCCTCGCCGAGGTGCACGGCGAACAGAACGTCCGGCTGATCGTCTGGTTCGAGGAATAGCCCGCCCACCTGACGGCCCAGGGAGCGGGCGGCCCAGCAATGCGGTCGGCCGTCCACCCCCGGTCCACGCCGGACTGACCGCCCACGGGGACTCCGGTCCCGTCGAGGGCACCGTCAACCGGATCATTCGGTGGAATCGGCGGAATCTGATGTATCGACCTCACGCGTATTGAGCAGTTTCATCGTCCACTCTCGCTGTTCGGCTGTGTCCGGGACGGCGAGCCCGCGAGCCCGTTCGATCAAGTCCCAGGCGGTGTCGGGATCGATGCCGTTGAGGATGAGGAGTGCGGCGGCGAGGAGGGCGTCGCGCACCGCCCGGCCTCCGGGAGGGCGCCGGGGGCAGCGCCCTCGTCCGGCGGGCGGGCGGCGACAGCTGAGGGCGTGTCAGCTCTCCGCGATGTCGTCCGGGCGGACCTCGATGTGGTCGGCCGCGAGGTCGGCCGCCACCCGGTGCTCCATGCCCAGCGCCTCCAGGATCGGAACCGGCACCTGCACCCGCCCGGTGCGGGCCGGCATCACGTACTCGCGCTCGTTCACGACGGTCACGACGATCTCGACGGCCTGGCTGGTTCGGCTGGTCCCGGTTGTCGGCCGACAGTCTGCCGGCTCGGGGAGGTCCGCACGGTCACGGCCCGTGCCGCCGGTCGCGCTGTCACGACTGCTCCCCCGCGCGCAGTTCGGTGGCGATCTGGCGCCGGCCGGCGACCAGCGTCTCCGCCACCACCCCGAGGCAGACCAGCAGCGCCAGGCCCACCGTGGGCAGCAGCACCGGCAGCAGCGTGGGGGTGACGGCCTCCCCGACTTTGGCGCCGACCAGCGTGGAAATGTCGAAGGCGGGCCCGAGCAGGCCGACCGCCGCCACCGCGACCAGGCCGCCACCGACCGCCGCCGCCAGGGTCTGCGGCAGCGCCTCGGCGATGATCAGCGCCAGCCCCTGCCGGGGTCGCAGGCCCATGGTCCGCAGCCGGGCGAGGACGGCGGTGCGGTCGGGCGCGGCCCGCAGCAGCGTCAGCAGGACGGCGAGCAGGGCGAATCCGGCTCCGGCGGCGGCCGCGTACCAGAACAGCCGCCCGGCGGCGTGCTGCAGCGGGTCGTCGCCGAGCGCGGCGGCGGTCTCCCGGCTGCTGTGCACCGTGTATCCGGCGGGCAGGCCGTGGGTGTCCTTGCCGGTGGCCGTGGCGCTGTCGGCGATCAGCTTGGCCATACCGACCGGCCGGTCCCCGCTGTTGTCCCGCAGGGCCGTCCTGACCCGCTCGGGGTCGACGTCGCCGACGGCGAACCACTTGTTCACCCGCTTGGTGTCCGGCAGTCGTTCCCAGGTGGAGCCGGCCGGGACGACGACGAACGGCTTGCCCGGGTCCGGCAGCGCGGGGGTGGCGTCGACGATCCCGGCGACGGTGGTGCGCAGGCTGTTGCCGTTGGGCGTGCGCACCTCGGCCGGGCCGGCGGCCAGCCGCTTGGCCAGGTCCCGGCTGAACAGCGCGGGCACCGGGGTCTCCCGGCGGCCGGACGTGCCGGGTGTGCCAGGCGTGCCGGGTGTGCCAGGCGTGCCAGGCGTGCCAGGCGTGCCAGGCGTGCCGGCCAGCTTCGCCGGGTCGAACTCGCCGGCCCCGAGGGTACGGGCGATCTCGGCGTAGGCCGTCGGCTCGACCACCACCAGGTAGGCCTCGGTGTAGTCCTGGTCGGCGCCGAAGAAGCGGGCCCTGGGTTCGACCCAGGCCCCGGTCGAGGCCCGGACGCCCGGCAGGGCGGCGGCGGCCTTGGTGAACGACTCGGTCAGGGTGGCGTAGTCCGGGATGACGACGGAGACGTCGCCGCCGGTCGCGATGCGCGCGGCGCGGGCCCGGACGTGGTCGACGGTGTCGAGCACGGTGGCACCGAAGCCGGTCGTGGTGACGGCGATCAGCAGGGCCAGCAGCGGCAGCACGGAGGGCCGGCGCCGGCCCGAGGTGTCGCGCGCCGCCCGGGCCAGGCCGAGGAAGCCGATCAGGCCGCGGCCGCGGCCGACGAGGGCGGCCAGCCGGCCGACCAGCACCGGCTCGATCCGGGCCAGCAGCAGCCCGCCGGTGACGGCGAGCAGCAGCGGCGCGGCGACCAGCAGCGGGTCCACCCCGGCCCCGGGGTGGCCGACGCCACGGCGCCGGACCTCCGCCACGGCCGCGACGGTGACGGCCAGGACGGTGAGTTCGCCGACCAGTCGGCGTCGGCCGCCGTACGGCCGCCGACGGGACCACAGCAGGGCCGCCCGGGTCGGGAAGGCCAGCAGCGCGGTCAGGGTCGCAACCAGGGCCGCCAGCACCGAGCGGTCCCACCGGACGGTGGGCAGCAGCACCAGGGCGAGGGCCGTGCCGAGCGCGGCGGCGGGCAGGACGGTGACGGCGCCCTCGGCGATCAGCCGCCCCAGCACCCCGGTGCGGGAGCCGCCGCGGGCCTGGAGCAGCCGGATCTCGGCGGTGCGCCGGTCGGTGGTGAGGGCGGCGGCGAGGAACAGCACCACGGTGGCGACGCCCGCGACGCCGGCCGGGCCGATCGCGCTGAGCGGCAGCGAGGCCCGGTAGCGCTCGTCCGCCCGGGTGAGCACGTCGGGCAGGCCCGAGGCGGTGTGCAGGTCGGCGCGCCTGGTCGCGTCGGCCAGGGCGGTGGCGTCGCGCCCGGTCAGGAAGGAGCTGATGACGCTGCGGGTGTGGTCGAGCCGGTCGGCGTGCAGCGAGGCGGGGTCGACGGGCAGCCGCCAGAAGTTCTCGGCGTTCGAACCCCAGCGGGTCAGAGCGGGCAGGCTGCCGCCGTCGACGAACCCGTTGGTCATCCAGTGCTCTTGTCTGGGGTCGGTCCTCAGGCAGGCGCGGGCCGGGCAGCCGAGGTCGTCCCAGAACGGGTCCTGGGGGTCGTTGACCTGGTAGAGGCCGACCACCACGGTGGTCCGCTTGGTGCCGGAGCCCTCGACGCCGTTGTCGATGACGTCACCGAGCTTGATGTGGATGGTCTCGGCGGCCTGCTTGCTGATCACGATCGGCAGCGGACCGCCGACGGTGTCGGGGGTCGGCCAGGTGCCGTCGGTGAGGGTGGCCCGTGCGGCCAGGTCGGGCACGTAAAGCAGGCCGAGGACCGGGTCGGTCCGCTTTTCCGCGATCCGGACGTAGTCCGGATTGCCCATGCCGCGGTCGGCCAGGGCGCGGGCACCGTGGGCCTGGCCCGGCTGGGCCAGCGTCAGCTGCCGGCCGACCATCTCGGTGAGCTGCCGCTGCACCCGGTCGAGTTCGGCGCCGTTGTCGTCGTCCTGAGTCTTGGAGGTGGTCTGCAGACTGGTCTGGTTGAGGCCCTTCTGGCTGACGAAGTCCTGGAGCGCCGTGTCCGCGCCCCGGTCCGTGACGCGGGGGAAGGCCGCCGCCAGGAAGACGGTGACGAACGCGAGGGCGGCCATGAGCAGCGCGGCCATCGGGTTCGCGCGAAGCCTGGTGCGGACCCAGCGCGCGGGGCGGTGGGCGGGCTGGCGGGCAGGCTGGTGGGCGTTCTGGCGGGCGGTGTCGGGGGTGGGCACGGGGGTGCCGGCCTGGGTGGTCACTTCTCCTCCACGTGGCGCAGCCGGCCGGCCACGTCTCGACGGCGGCGTCCGACGAGGAACGCCGACAGCAGCGGGGCGGCCGCGATCGCGGCCGCGAACAGCAGGGACACCACACGGTCACACCGGCGCGGTGATCATCGGCCTTCGGTCGCCGGATAGCGGACGATGCTGTCAGATTCGATCGGCGAACGGAAGGGACTTGCGCGAATCAAGTAAGCGATGAGCAAATTCCTTGCATTGGCAGCTTCCCCGCTCGGGAATAAGCCCCTGCAATGCCATGCACGCTTCACAACTTCGGCTTCATCGCACCCCTTTGACCTGGGAACTTTCCTTTCACGCATATTCCTGCCCGGGATACTGAACCCGTGAAGCCTCCGCATCCGTTGCCCCGGACAGAACCGGGCCGTCACCACCCCCAGGGGGCCGCCGCATGACGGCGGCGGTGTCGGTCATCTCGCCGCGACGGAGCACGCGGTTGCGGACGTCCGCCAGGTCGAGGGTGACGACGTCGATGCGGGGCGCACGGCGACCCGCCCCTTGGGAGACGGGGGATCAGCGGGGGCTGACTCCTGGATCCGCACGGCGCGCCGTGTGCACGGTTGCTCCCCGGGGGTGACCATCGACCTGCCGTGCGGCTCTCGGGAGCCGGACGGCAACACAATGAGCCATGAGCTCCCGCCTCGATGATCCCGGCGAACCGTCCCCTGCGGGTCGGTCGATGGAGCCGGCAGAGCCGCGCGGCGAGCACTGGTGGCCGGTGGCGTCGGCCGTCCTGGTCGCCGCGCTGCTCCATGTCGCGCTCCCGCGCAGCTATCGCGAGAGCCCGTCGTGGGTGCTGCCGGTGGTCATGGTGGTGCTGATGGCTGTCCTGATCGGAGCCGACCCCGGCCGGATCGATCGGCAGACACGGTGGCTACGGGTGGTGACCGACCTGGTGATCGCGTTCATCACGCTGGCGAACCTCTTCGCTGCCGCGTCCCTGGTGGCGGACATCCTGACCGACAGCAAGCTCTACGCCAACAACGCGACGGGCCTGCTGGCGACGGGCGGGGTCGTCTGGGTGACCAACGTGATCGCGTTCGCGCTGTGGTACTGGGATCTGGACCGGGGCGGCGCCGCCACGCGGGCGCACCACCCCTTCGCGGACCCCGCGTTCGTCTTCCCCGAGATGCAGCTCCGGCAGGGCACCTCCCCCGCGTGGGTGCCGGTCTTCGTGGACTATCTGGCGCTGGCCTTCTGGACCTCCAGTTCGTTCGGTCCGGCCGACACGTCGCCGGTCAAGTCGTGGGCCAAGCTGCTGATGATCACTCAAAGTGCCGTCTCGCTCGTGGTGGCGGCCCTGGTGATCGCTCGGGCGATCAACATCCTCCAATAGACCACTCCACCCGAACGGGACCGGCCTGCACCGTCCGTCCGTCCGTCCGGCTGGTCGGCCGGCCGGCCGGCCGGCCGGCCGGCGGTGCGGGGGTTCACCGGTTTGCAGCACTGCGCACGGCGGGCGCCCCGGCCGACTCCTAGCGTGGGAGCGAGGCAGGACCGGCGGGGCCGAGGAGAGGGACGCGGACGATGGCGGGCAAGCCGAACATTGTGGTGCTCTGGGGCGACGACATCGGGATCACGAACCTGAGCTGCTACAGCGACGGCCTGATGGGGTACCGCACGCCGAACATCGACCGGATCGCCGCCGAGGGTATGCGGTTCACCGACTACTACGCGGAGCAGTCCTGTACGGCGGGGCGTTCGGCGTTCATCACCGGCCAGAGCCCGTTCCGCACCGGCCTGTCGAAGGTGGGGCTGCCGGGGGCGGAGCTGGGCATGCAGCCGCAGGACCCGACCATCGCCCGGGTCCTGAAGGAGCAGGGCTACGCCACCGGCCAGTTCGGTGGCGCCGGTCAGGACGTCCTTGGGGTCGACCGAAGGTGATCCGGAGTTCTGCCAGAACTCGCCGCTCCCGGTGGAGTCCGCAGAATTGAAGAAAACCATTGGTACCTCCCGGTGGTACCTATCGGATCGGCGATGCCTCCCGACTGAAACCGGCGGAAATTCCACAGGAAGCGCGCACGGCGCAATTGACGAAGGCGCCCTGCGTCAAACGTGCACCTGCGAGATCCGTTGACGAAACCGGGTCGGAGGCTGCGGACCCGTAGCAATCGATCTGCTTTTGGCGTCTGACACAACCGTAGTCCTGCACCTTACTGCTCCGCCAGTGCTTGACGCCCCCGGAGAAACACTTCGGCCTCCTGGATTCCGGGCCTGATGACGGTCTGTAATTCTTGCCGTGACGGTCCTGGCCACCAGCGGTCGAGTGAGATGTCTGAAATCTCGACTGTTCCGCCCGGCAGCCTCGTTATTCACCTGCCCCGACGCACTACCCCAACGCACTGGGCCCTGCCGCACGCGCTCGTTGACCGGCGTCGACGAGGTCAATCGGCCGTGAGCCGGATCTGGTCCACGGACGGCAGGGAGGTCGGCATCTCATCGGTGACCCAGGCGTACTCCAGCGCTGACAAAGTCGTGCCGCCCTCGACCCACACCAGCAGTTCGCCGATGTATTCGCCGGAGCGGTCGTGAACGAAAGCGCCGACCGGCACGAGCGTGAACGCCGGTGCGGGATGCGGCTCCAGCCCCCGCACCCGCAGGTCGACGCTCACGGACCGGGCTCCCCAGGTGGCCACGACCTCGGTCCGGTCCAGTTGGCTGCGCAGCGCCGAGGCGCCGACGAAGTCGACTGTCAGGAGGTGGTCCAGCACGGCTCGCTCGGAGTCGTTCAGCGGACGAGGTTCGACGGGCACGACAGACATGTGCTCATCTTCGCAGTTCGCCGCCCGCCCCCTTCGCCGTACGTCGTGGTCCGTGACGGATGGATGCCGAGGGGCCGGTTCGTGAAATCTCCGCAGTTCAGAGACCTGTGGCGGCGCGGGCCGGAACCGTCAGCCCTGCCGCTCCGGGTCGGAGAAGGTCAGTCCGCCGACCGCGAGCGGGCGCCGGGCCGGGGCGGGTACGGGGACGGTCTCGCCCGGCGGCTGGCGGAAATCGGCGCCCTGCTCGACCGGCAGCGGCCGACGCCCGTCGGACCAGGCGGGAACGGGCGCGTCGATGGCGGGCTCGGAGAAGGCGGGCAGCGAAAGGGTGGGACGATCGGTAGTCATGATCCAAGTCTCGCAGCCCGGAGGGGCAGAGTGGGACAGTCTCGCCGTCGGGCTCAGGTCCTGGAGGCGAAACGGACGGGGTGACGGGGTGGTGGCCGAGCGCCTCCTGGATCACGTACTGTCCCACAGTTCCGTGATGTCGAGCGGTGGCAGCTGTGACAGCGTGGTGCCGGCGGCGTTCATGGCGTCGGCCTAGCAGGAGCCCGTGTTGCTTGTAGAGCGGGGTCAACTCGGGTGCGATGTCGGTATCCCAGAGATCCAGGAGCACCGGCCGAGACCGTTGTCCGCTGCGAAGAGTGGCAGGTTCAGGACCTTCGCCGCGAGCGTCAGGCATCAGGCATCAGACATCAGACATCAGCGACGGGTGACGGCGGCTTCCCGCGAGAGGCACGGGGTCGTCCGGACTTCCGAGGACAAGAACCTGGAAGGCCGCGCCGGCGTAAACGGCCAGGAGCCGGGCGATTCTGCGGGGCGTGTGGCGCATGGTGGCGTGCCTGCTTTCCGGTCGGGTGCTGTCGGTTCGTGCTTGCTCCCGGTTCGTCGGGTGTTGCCGGAGTCACCAGGAGACGGCGTCGTCCAGCGACTGCTGCCAGTAGGTGACCTTCAGGGAGTCGTCCACGTAGACGCCGTTCGCGGGCAGCGACGGGTGGGCTCCCGCGCCGACGCTCTCGTTGCCTGAGCGCCCCTGGAAGTAGACGACCAGGGACGGCGCCGTGTGGCCGTTCGAGCCGTCGATGCCGTCGGTGGAGGACAGGTTGACGGAGGCGTAGCCGGACTCGCCGGGCTTGAGCGTGACGACGGCCTGCGGCTTCGAGTCGGTGATGACCGGGGCAGGGACTGGGCCTCACCGAACCGGACGGCCGGGTAGCCGTAGAGGTAGCAGATGCCGGAGCCGGTGTTGGTGACCGTGAGCAGCATGTGGTTCACGGGGCGGTTCAGCGGGGCGGCGGTGGTCTTGGTGTTGGAGCCCTCGCAGGTGCTCGGGTTGGCGGCCGCGGGGGCGGCGGGTGCTGCGGGGGTCTTCGGCGCGGGGGTGCCGGTGGCGGGCTTCGGGCCGGTGGGCTGGGGCGCGGCGGCCGGGGGCTTGCCGGTGGAGACGGCGGTGCCGGCGGACGGGGCGGCGGATGTCGCGGGGGCCGTCGGCGAGGCCGGCGTCGCGGCGGGCACGGTGGCCCTGAGCGACGGGCCGGTTGCCGTCGCGATGTCCCCGCTGTCGTTGCACGCGGTCATCGAGAAGGCGGCGAACGCGACGCTCGCGGCGGCGGTGATCAGACGGGTGCGGGAGGTACGGACGGACATGTGGTCGTGCCCCTTTCGGCAGTCGGTCGGGTGGTGGGTCGATCGGATGACCGAAGCTTGTGCGGTGATCCGTCCCACCCGCCACGTCTGACGCCCCGATGGGTAGGGTGGAACGGCGATTGTGGCTCTGACCAGCAGGGGTGGAACGGGCCTGGAACGCTGGAACGGGACGCGGGGGGAATGGAGGGGACGGGTGGCGGAGGACATGGGGGCCGCGGCGACGGAGGAGTTCGCGCGGCTGCTGCGCGTACTCAAGACCCGCTCTGGCTTGAGCTACGGAACGCTGGCCAAGCGGCTGCACACGAGCACCTCGACGCTGCACCGCTACTGCAACGGCACGGCGCTGCCCAACGAGTACGTGTCGGCGGAGCGCTTCGCACGGGTGTGCCGGGCGACTCCGGACGAGCTCGTGGAACTGCACCGCAGTTGGATCCTGGCGGACGCGGCGCGGGGGCGCCGGACGGATCGGGCCCCGGAACCGGAACCGACGCCGACTCCGACGCCGGCCCAGGTTCAGGCCCAGGCCCCGGTCGCGCAGCAGCCCCGGACTGAACCGACGGCCCCGGCCGCCCCGGTGGAACCCCCCTCCGCAGGGGGCACGGGCGGGGAGCCGGTCGTCGGGGTGGCGGAGCCCGCCCCGCCTCGGCGCCACCGTGGCGCGCTGATCGCCTCCGCCGCGGCCGTCGCCCTGGTGACCGCCGTCGTGGTGGTCGTGCGTCCCGCCGTCTGGGGCGGCGACGACGATACGGTCGGCCGGCCGGCGGCCGGTGCCACGACGGCGGGCCCGGGGGCCGTACCGGCACCATCCGTCTCCGGCCCCACCGCCTCCACCGCCTCCACCGCCGAGAATGCGCCCGCGAGCCCGACCGCCACTCCCACCCCGCCCGGCGACGCGCCCGCGCCGCTCACCGTCGGCGTCCGCCCGTACGTCTACGCCGATCCGTGCAGCCAGCACTTCCTCGTCAACAGCGCGCCCGCCCAGGTCGGGCCGCCCGCCCCCGAGCGCGACGCCCCGCGCTGGTCCGCCGCCTACGGCGCGGTCTCCTCCGGCGAGCAGGAGATCGCCCTCACCGTCCAGGGCACCGGAGCGGACACGGTTGTCCTGGAGGCACTGCACGTGCGGGTCACGGCCAAGGGCGCGCCGCTCGCCTGGAACGACTACTCGATGGGCGTCGGCTGCGGCGGCGAGGTCGACACCAAGTCCTTCGACATCGACCTCGACCGGGGCAGTCCCGTGATCACCGTCCAGGGCGGCCAACGCGAATTCCCGTACAAGGTCAGCAAGTCCGACCCCGAGGTCTTCTACGTCACCGCGCACACCAAGGCGCATGACGTCCGATGGGACCTCGCACTGGACTGGTCCAGCGGCAGCCGCCGCGGCACCATCCGCCTCGACAACGGGGGCACCCCCTTCCGCACCAGCGCCGACGTCAACCGCCCCGGCTACGACTACCCGCTGGGCGGCAGCGAGTGGATCAAGCGGACGGACGGCTAGGGATCCCGCGAAGGCCGCTCGAAAGGGCCGGACCCCTGCGCGATCTGCGGGCCGGACTCACCGAAGCGGCCGCGTTTCTCGGGGTGCTTGAACTCGACGCCGAACATCGGCTCCGCGTCGAAGCACCCGGACGGGTCGCGGGGCGCAGAACGGCGTCGATCAGCAGGTAGCCGGTGGCCACGCGGCCGGGCGGTTCGCGAACGATGAACCGGGCCCGGGCGGTGGCCCGTTGGAGTCGACAGAAGAGACGTTCGCATCCGATCACCCATCAGGACTCCGATTCCGGAGGTTTCTTGTATGCCGATCAACCGTAGGACCCTTCTCCGAGCCGCCGCGCTCACGGCCACGACCGGTGCGCTGGGCGTCGCCGGTTCGGGCGCGTTGGCCTCCGCCGCACCGGACCGCCTCGTCCGCCGCCCCACCGAGAAGTGGATGTCGCTGCTGGGCGACAACGTGAAGCTGTCGCAACTGACGATCCCCGGAACCCACGAGACCTGTGCGCTCTACGACGGCGGCGCCTTCGGCTATGCCCAGTGCCAGGAGTGGCGGATCCCCCAGCAGCTCCAGGCGGGGGTGCGATTCCTCGACATCCGATGCCAGGTGATGGGCGATGTCTTCACCATCCACCACGACAAGATCTACCAGAAGATCAACTTCGGTGACGTGCTGAACCTGTGTATCGACTTCCTGAAGTCGAACCCCCGCGAGACGATCATCATGCGGATCAGGAAGGAATACACCGAGGGGCAGGACTACCGGTTCAGCGAGATCTTCAACTACTACATGGACGGCATGGACGGGAAGGGCAACTACCGGCCGTGGTTCTGGCTCCCCAAGACCGGTTCGCTGCCCGACGGGCTGCCCACCCTGGGCCAGGTGCGCGGCAAGATCGTCCCCATCATGTCGGACTTCACCTGGGGTGACGGGCGCTACGACCCCCTGCGGTGGGGGGACAGCAACCGGATCTGGCTGCAGGACGAGTTCGGCGACGGGTCCAGCCGCAAGGTCCAGCGGGTCAGGGCTGGACTGGACACGGCGTTCTACCACCAGGACGACGGCAAGCTGTACATCCACTTCGCCAGCGCCAGCGCCTTCCCCGAGGATCCGTACAGGATCGCCAAGGTCGTCAACCCCTCCATCCAGGACTACCTGACGCCGCGCATCTCCCAACGCGCGCACTACGGCGTGATCGCGATGGACTTCGTGGACGAGCGCAAGGACCTGCTGCAGATGATCGTCGACTGGAACTTCGGGCTCTGACGGCACAAGGTGAACGCCCCGAAGCCGACCTTGGGTTCCAGGGTTCGGGGCCTTCACCCTGACAAACCGTCCGGACGCAGTCCGAGGATCGGACGATCCATGGGACGGCAGCGAACTCCGGTGGGATGCTGTGACCTTGGTCCGACCACCGCACCGACCCGTGGGAGCCCCCCATGCCGCTGTTCGGCAACCGCAAGAACCTTCCGAAGCCGCTGTGCGACGAGCACGGCCCGTGCAAAGCGCTGGCCGCGATCTCGGTCTTCGAGGTCCGGGACCGGCTGCGGCTCCTGGTCACCCCGACCCGCACCCTGGGGCCCGACCCCATGGCCCGGCAGATCGACGACGAGCTGTCGGTCGTCCTGTGCGTGAACGGCGGGAAGCGGGGCGGGACGACCGAGGCCCTGTCGATAGCCGAGCACGCCGCCGACCAGTGGAGCGTCAGCCGGGCCGAGCTCTGGGAGCGGGCCTTCGCCAACCTGGCCACCGAGCAGCTCAACCGGCAGTCCTTCAACGCGTCGAACGGCGACATCCTCTACGCCGTCAACGGGACAGGGGTGTGGCCCGGCGCCGCCCAGGCCCTGCGCCTGGAGAACGCCCTCGGCGGGGTCGAGCTGCCCCACGGCGCCCTGGTCACCCTGCCGACGAACAACGCGTTCTGCGCAGCGCCGATCCGCAGCGGCGCGTCACTGAACGCGATCCGCTTCATGATCGACCTGTCGAAGCAGCTCCAGGCCAACGATCCGGCCCCGCTGACCTCGTCGATCTTCTGGTACCGGGACGGCTGGTTGGAGAACCTGAACGTCGGGGACAACGGCATGATGCGGCCCTCCGCCCGCTTCCGGGAGCTGGCGAGCAGCCTCCCCGCCACCTGAGCCCGCCCGCCGCCCTGCGCGCCGCGCCCCGCGCCCCGCGCATGAGAGGGGACGCCGTGCCGAGCGGCGTCCCCTACGTCTGTCACCGCGGTCCGGCTGACTCCTCCTCGGACGCGGCACGCGCGCGCAGCTGTGAACCCCCGGAGGCTATCTCGGGGAAAGGCCGGCGGCGATCAGTCCGAAGCGGCCGGGGCGCCGGGGTGGTCGTCCTGTCGCGCGACGGCCGCCGTCCACTGCGGGAACTGCGCCACGGGTATCGCGGACGAGGCGACGAAGTCAGGGCGCAGCGACGCGGCGGGAAGGAACGCGACGCGGCATCGTCGGCACAGCCAACTCGCCCGCCACACCCCTTGGAGCTGCTGCCACTGGTCGTAGGTCCGCGGCCACTCGCCCGCGGTGTCATTCCGACGGCTTCGGTGGTCGGAATGGATGGTGAGCCCGATCCCCAGCAGGATCGCGGCGACGAGGAACGCGCCGTAGTGGTAGCCGACCTGGTAGGCGGCGTCGGAGCCGGCGTCGCCGTCTCCGGAGAACAGCGTGCGCAGTCCCAGCAGGGTGAAGAGGCCGGCCAGGACGAAGAGGGTGATCGCGGCCCCGGTCGTGCCCCCGGGCTCGGGTGGCATCGACAGCAGCTCCCGCGTCGGCGAGTCGAGGGGCCGGTCAGCATCCAACAGGGCTTTCCGTACGGCGATGGTCTCGTCCGCCGCGGCGCACGTCGGGCAGGTGACGCTCATCGAGAGGTGGCTCCAAAGGTGCGGCACGGTGTACACGGAAGAGCACGTAGTACAGCACAGAGCCTGACTGCCCGTACGACCGGTCCTGACTCCAAACGGACGGCCTGGTGCAGTCGTTGCGGGTTCGGCGCGCGGCTGCACGGGCCCGGCGGAGAGCGCAGGACCCGCATCGCCCCGCCCCGCCCCGCCGGCCCGCTCGCCGCCCGGCTGGCCGCCGATCAGGGTGCGGCCGGGTGTTGTCCGGCCGGCTGGAGCCCGTTGGGCCGTCGTGCGAACGCAGAAGTGCCTTCCCTGCCGGGTTGACAGAGACCTTCGACAAGGCCTCATCTTCCCGGCACGGAAGGCACTTTCGCACTTTTCGCATTTCCGATGACGATGACGATGACGATGGCATTGGCGATCACGATCCGGGCATTGTCCCAGGTGAACGCCCAGGCCGACTCACTGCCATGAGCCCGGGCGCCGGCATCTTGCCGAATACCCACTCAACGTCACGTACGTTTCGGCGACCCAGACCCGCGAGGAGTGGCGGCTGCGCCCCCAGCTCAAGGCGACCATGCTCGACAGAGGAGACGCGCTGGTGTGTTGGCAGAATGTCAGCGGTGCAGGACGTTGACGCGTTCATTGGCGGCTGCGGTCCGTCAGCGGGTGGTGAGGAGGCCGTCCACCAGGGCTCGGAGCCCGTCCAGGTAGGTGTCCTCAGCGGTCAGCGACGCCCAGTGGTCCGCGACCTGTGCCAAGCGGGGAAGCTCGCCCGGGTCGAGATCGGCGAAGACTTGCTCCCGGTAGGTCGCACGGTCATCGTCTGCGCGCCGCCGGGTCGCTGCCGCGCGGACCATGATTTCACCGGCGGTGTAGTACCAGATCGCGCGGTAGCCGCGCACGGCCTGCTCAGGGGTCAGTCCGCACTCGACCAGGCCATCGACGATCTGCTCGACGAACCACAGTGCGGACGTGGACATCAAGTCGTCGGCGGTCAGCACCTCAGTGATCCAGGGGCAGGCGGCGAGCGCCTCGTGGATCGCGGCGGCAGCGGCGACGATCCGCTCGCGAGGGTGGGCAGGCAGTTCGGGTCGGCGCAGTGTCCGCGTGGCGTAGTCGTCCAGTAGCAGGACGAGCAGGTCTTCCTTGTTGCGGACGTGGTGGTAGAGCGCCATCGGCGTACTGCCGATCTCTGTGGCCAGTCGCCGCATGGTCAGCCGGTTCACGCCTTCCTCGGTCACGATCCGGTTGGCCGTCTCGATGACCTCCGCAAGGAGGATGCGGGGAGGTCGGCCGAGGGTTTTACGCGGTGCGGACGGTTGCGGCATGCCTCCCATCATCCCCCAGGTGTCGACAGCGGCGATCCCTTCGCGCTACTTTCCTTACATGTATAAAAACTTACGGGGGCGCCCCGGAGCGGTGCTGGCGGCAGCAGCCGTCGCCCAGTTCGTCCTCGCCCTGGACATGTCGGTGGTCAACGTCGCACTGCCCGCGATCCGCACAGCGCTGGGATTCGCGCCGCTCGACCTGTCGTGGGTCGTGCACCTCTACGCGCTCACGTTCGGCGGGTTACTGCTGCTGGGTGGCCGCGCTTGCGATCTGTACGGCCAGCGTCGACTGTTCGTGCTGGGCTTGGCCGTTTTCGGGCTGTGCTCGCTGGCGGGCGGACTGGCTCAGGCACCCTGGCAACTGATCGCCGCCCGCGCCGGGCAAGGCCTGGGCGCCGCTGCCGTCGCGCCGGCCGCGCTGGCGATGCTCACCACCACCTTCACCGAAGGCCCCCAGCGCGCCCGCGCGCTCGGGGTGTGGAGCGCGGTGAACGCCGCAGGCGGCGCGCTGGGCGTGCTGGCAGGTGGGCTGCTGACCGAGTACGCGGGCTGGCGCTGGGTCATGCTGATCAACCTGCCCATCGTCGTGGCGGCTCTCGCGCTGGTGCCCGCAGGCGTGCCCGCCGGCGCACAGCCCGCCCGGCGCGAGAGGCTGGACGTGCTGGGTGCCGTCCTGGCGACCGGTGGAGTCGGGTTACTGGTGTTCGGTGTCGTCCGCACCGACACCCTTGGCTGGGGCTCCCCGATCACGTGGGCGACCCTCGCCGCCGCGGTCGCGCTGCTGGCCGCCTTCGTCATCGCCGAGTCACGAGTCACCGCACCCCTGCTGCGCTTCGGCCTCCTGAGCAGCCGTTGGGTCGCCGGCGCGAACGTGCTGGTGTTCCTGGCCGCGGCCGGGCAGTTCACGGCGTTCTACTTCGTGTCCCTGTACATGCAGCAGGTCCTGGGCATGGGCACCGCAGCAACCGGCGCCGCGTTCCTGCCCTTCTCCGCAGGCCTGGTCGCGGGCACCGTCGCCGCGACCCGCATCACCTCCACCCGCACACCTCGCGCATCGCTCGTGCCCGGCGCCCTGCTGGCCGCCGCGGGCCTGGCCTGGTTCGCGCTCATCAGCCCCGACGGCAGTTTCCTCGCCGACGTACTCGGCCCGTCCCTCGTCACCAGCATCGGTACCGGACTGGTGCTGGCCCCGGTCGCCGCCGCCGCGACCACCGGCGTCGCTCCGCGTGAGGCCGGCATGGCCTCCGGCCTCTTCAACAGCTCCCGCCAACTCGGCGGCTGCATCGGCCTGGCCGCCCTGGCCACCATCGCCGCACACCACACCGGCACGGCCACCGACCCCGCCGCACTCAACGACGGCTACGCCCTGGGCCTGGCCATCGCCGCCGCCCTCTTCGTGCTCGCGGCGGTCGTGGCCATCGGCGTACTGCCGCGCCGCCGGGCCGTCACACCTCTCCCGCGACCCACCGCCCCCACAGAGAGCCAGTTGGAAGGAACATCATCATGACGACGACCCCCATCGACCTGTTCGCCTCGGCGCTGCACTTCCACCCCGACGGCGACGTCCGAGCCGTCGAACGGCAGATGACGAGCAGCGACTCCGGCGCCTGGCAGATCGCCACGTTCCACGTGGAAACCGACGCCGACGTTCACGCCGACCACTGGGAGATGCACCCACAGGCCGAGGAAGCGGTGTGCTGCCTGACCGGCGGCATCCGCCTCTACTTCCGTTCCGACAGGCCCGGCGGCACCGAGGACATGGTGCGGTTGCAGGCAGGCACCGCGGTGATCGTCCCCCGTGGCCGCTGGCACCGCCTGGAACTGGACGTTCCCAGCGACCTGATGTCGATCACCCTTCGCCACGGCACCCGCCTCGAAAAGCGCACCGACACCCACTGACCGAACGTGGCCCGGCAGACCCGCTGCCGAGCCACCACAAGCCTCACCCAGTCAGCTACTCTGCCGCTGGGGCCGACTGCGAGCCCGGAGCCCAACGAGCTGCGTCCATCTTGAAGTTGCAGGTCAGCGGGCGCCTGCCTGTTCATCATCGCCCATCCCAGCTGGCCTGGGCCAACTCGCCGATGCGTCTACGGTGTCACCAGCCTCACGCCCGAGCACGCCGGTCCGGTGGAGATCGCGCAGCGCGTCCGAGAGCACTGGGGCGTCGAGAACAAGATCCATCACGTGCGTGACACCGCATACGCCGAGGACCCCTCCCGCGTCCGCACCGGCACCGCGCCCCGCGCCATGGCCACCCTGCGCAACCTCGCCATCGGTGCGCTGCGACTGACCGGCCACGACAACATCGCCGCAGGCATCCGTCACCACGCCCGGGACGCCGCCCGCCCGCTCGGCACACTGGGCATCATGTGATCAAACCGGACACATCTCCAGAACGGCGCAGCCCTGGGAGCTGACGATTAATAACTTACGGACCTGATGACGTACTTGGGGTCGTAGGATCTCGGCGTGACGGAGGAGACCGAGACCGTGCTCGGGGAGGCGTTCGCCGCGCTGCTGCCGCATCTGGATGAACGGCAGCGGCGCCTGGCGTTGGGGGCGGCTGCCCGGGTGCTGGGGTACGGGGGCGTCCGCAGGGTTGCTCGCGTTGCGCGGGTGGCGGAGTCGACGGTGGCGCGCGGTGCGCGCGAGCTGGCCTCGGGCGGTGAGTCTGCGGGCCGGGTACGGGCGATGGGTGCGGGCCGCAAGCGGTTGCGTGAGAGCGATCCGGGCCTGGTCCCGGCCCTGCTGGCGCTGGTCGAGCCAGA
>NZ_JBVISA010000031.1:0-110518 GCF_055575755.1 Kitasatospora sp. NPDC034035
CCGCCAGATCCTCCAGCAGCACCCGCCACGACACCCCGTCCACCACCAGGTGGTGCGCCACCACCACCAACCGCACCCCACCCGCACCGAGATCGATCAGGGCGAAGCGGATCAGCGGGCCGTCGGCGAGGTCGAAGCCGTGCTGCATCGTGTCGGTGATGGTGTCGAGCGCGCTCTGCCAGGCGTCCGGCGCGAGTGCGGACAGGTCGTGGTGCTCGACCGGTACGGTCCGGTCCTCGGCGAGGTTGCGCTGGCGCCAGCCGGCGCCGGTGCGCTCGAAGCGCAGCCGCAGCGCGTCGTGGTGCGCGACCAGGGCCTCCACCGCCCGGGTGAGCGCGGTGTGGTCGACGGCTTGGGCGAGTTCCAGGTGGACGGCCATGTTGAAGTGTTGCGGTGCCGTGCGGTGGGTGCGGAAGAACCACCGCTGGATCGGGGTGAGCACCACGGAGCCCTCCACGGGCGGCTGGTCCTGGACGGGGGCGGCGGAGGCGGTGGGGCCGCCGAGGGCGGCGGCCAGCGAGGCGACCGTCTGGTGCTGGAAGATGTCCCGCGAGGTGAGGGTGAGTCCGGCCTTGCGGGCGCGGGCGACGACCTGGATGCTGAGGATCGAGTCGCCGCCCAGGTCGAAGAAGTTGTCCTCGACCCCGACCCGCTCGACACACAGCACCTGCGACCAGACGCCGGCCAACACCTCCTCCACCGCGCCCACCGGCGCGGTGAACTCCTCACCGGAACCCACCACTTCGGGCTCCGGCAGAGCCCGCCGGTCCACCTTCCCGTTCGGCGTCAACGGCAGCGCCTCCAGCGACACGAACACCGACGGCACCAGGTAGTCCGGCAGCGCCGCGGCCATGAACTCCCGCAGCCCCCCGGCGCCGTCCGCAACCACGTAGGCGACCAGCCGACGCCCGCCGGACGGACCGACCGGCGCCACGACCACGGCCTGAGACACACCCGGAGCCGACGCCAGCACCGACTCCACCTCACCGAGCTCCACCCGGTGCCCGCGCACCTTCACCTGGTCGTCGACCCGGCCGACGAACTCCAGCTCGCCCCCGGCCGTCCAACGCACCGCGTCACCCGTGCGGTAGAGCCGGCCGCCCACACCGAACGGGTCCGCGACGAACCGCTCCGCCGTCAGCCCCGGCCGACCCACGTAGCCCTGGGCGACACCGCCGCCGGCCACGTACAACTCACCCACCACACCCGGCGGCACCGGCCGCAGCCAGCCGTCCAGCACATACACCCGGGTGTCGGCGATCGGCCGGCCGACCGGCACCGTGTCGCCGTCGAGGTGGGCCGGGGTGATCCGGCAGACCGCGGCGAAGGTGGTGGTCTCGGTGGGCCCGTAGCCGTTCAGCAGGGTGAGCGAGGGGAAGCGCTCCAGCACGGCCCGGCAGTGCCGCGGCGACAGCGCGTCGCCGCCCGCGAGCAGCCGGCGCACCCCGCCGAGCGCCTCGATGCCGGAGTCGACGACCTCGTGGAACAGGCCGGCGGTGAGCCAGAGCGTCGTCACCCCGTACTCGGCCACGAAGGCGCCCAGCTCGCGGGTGTCCAGCACCCCGGGCGCGGGGATGGCCAGGGTGGCACCGTTCAGCAGCGCGCCCCATATCTCGAAGGTGGCCGCGTCGAAGGAGACCGAGGCCAGCTGCGCGACCACGTCCTCGCCGCCGAGTTCGAGGTAGCCGTTGTCCCGGACGACCCGCTCGACGCCGCGGTGCGTGGCCTCGACGCCCTTGGGGCGGCCGGTGGAACCGGAGGTGTAGACGACGTACGCGGCACTGCCCGGGGTGATCGTCACCTGCGGGCGGTCGGTCGGGCGGGCGTCGACGGCCGCGCGGTCGCGGTCGAGCAGGACCACCGCCGGTCCCTCCGGGGTCCAGCGGGCGGCGGAGTCCCGGTCGGTGAGCAGCAGCGTGAGGCCGGCGTCCTCGGCCATGAAATCGAGCCTGCCCAGCGGGTAGGCCGGGTCGAGCGGCACGTACGCGGCGCCGGCCTTGACCACGGCGAGCAGGGCGACGATCAGGTCGGTGCCGCGCTCCAGGTGGATGCCGACCCGGTCGCCGGGCTCGACGCCGAGGGCGATCAGGTGGTGGGCGAGCCGGTTGGTGCGCTCGTCCAGTGCGGCGTAGTCCAGGCGGACGCCCTCGGCGCGCACGGCGGCGGCCCGGGGGGTGCGGGCCGCCTGGGCGGCGAACAGGTCGGGCAGGGTGGCCTCGGTGACGCTGCGCGCGGTGTCATTCCAGGTGTGCAGGAGGCGCTCGGTCTCGGCGTCGGTGAGCAGCGGCGCCTCGGCCATCGGGTGCTGCGGGCGGGCGGCGAGGCCGGCGAGGAGCACGCCGAGCTGGTCGGCGAGGCGTACGGCGGTGGGCTCGTCAAAGAGGTCGGTGCTGTACTCCAGCGAGCCGGTGAGGCCGCCGTCGGGGTTCTGCCAGAACTCCAGGGTGATGTCGAACAGGGCGGCTTCGCGGGGCAGGACGGTCTCGGTGACGGTGAGCCCGGGCAGGTCGGGCAGCCGGGCCGGGGCGTTCTGCAGGACCAGCATGGCCTGGACGAGCGGGGGGCGGCTGGGGTCGCGTTCGACGACCACGGCGTCCACGACGCGGTCGAAGGGCACGTCGTCGTTGGCCAGTGCGTCCAGGACGTCGGTGCGGGTGCGGTCGACGAAGTCGGCGAAGCTGAGCGTCTCGTCGACGTCCGCGCGCAGCACCAGGGTGTTGACGAAGAAGCCGACCAGTTCGGCGAGTTCGAAGCGGTCGCGACCGGCGTCGACGGTGCCGATGGCGATGTCGCGGCGGCCCGACCAGCGGGAGAGCAGCAGTTGGGTGCCGGCGGCGAGGGTGGTGAACAGGGTGGTGCCGTGGTCCCGGCCGAGGACGGTCAGGCGTTCGACAGTGCTCGGTACGAGGGTGAACAGGTGGCGGGCGCCGGCGGAGCTGCGCAGGGCCGGGCGGGGCCGGTCGGTGGGCAGTTCCAGGGCGGTGACGCCGTCGAGCTTCCGCTGCCAGTAGGCGAGTTGGCCGGCGAGGCGGGGGTTGTCCGCCTGGCTCTGCTGCCAGTGGGCGACGTCGGCGTGCTGGAGGGCGAGGGGTGCGAGCCCGGCCTGGCGGATCAGTGTCTCGGCGGTGGTGTCCGGGTCGGTGGTGGTCAGTGCCGCACGGTAGAGCAGACCGAGGTCGTGAGCGATGACGTCCATCGACCAGGCGTCGGCGACGATGTGGTGCGCGGTGAGGACCAGCAGGTGGTCCTGGGGTGCGGTGCGCACCAGCAGTGCCCGCAGGGGGCGTCCGGAGCGCAGGTCGAAGGGGGCGGACACCTCGGCCCGCAGCAGTTCCTGGACGGCGGCGTCCCGGGCGGGGCCGGTGAGCCCGGCCGGTTCGGCCACCGGCAGTGGCAGGGCGGCGGGTTCGCCGATCACCTGGGCGGGGGCGCCGTCGAGGTCGGTGAAGGCGGTGCGCAGCGGCTCGTGGCGGGCGACGAGGGCGGCCAGGGCGCGCTGCAGCGCGGGGTGGTCGAGGTGGCCGGTGAGGTGCAGTCCGGTGGCGCAGTTGTAGGCGGAGCCGCCGGGTTCGTACTGGTCGAGGAACCAGAGCCGGCGCTGTGCCGGGGAGAGTCCCAGTGGCCGGCCGCGCTCCAGGGCGGGGATCGGTTCGGCGGCGGTCTGGGCGGGGCGCTGTTCCAGGTGCTCCAGGCGGGCGGCGTACCGGGCCAGGGTGAAGTGGTCGAACAGGTCGGCGGGGGCGGGGCGGTGGCCGAGGCGGCGTTCCACCTGGAAGGCCATCCGCAGGCCGGCGATGGAGTCGCCGCCGCGGGCGAAGAAGTCGTCGTCGGCGCCGATCCGCTCGACACCGAGGATCTCGGTCCAGATCTCGGCGAGGTGGCGCTCCAGTTCGGTGCGCGGCGGCGTGTGGGCGGGTTCGGCGATGCGGCTGGGTGCGGGCAGGGCGGTGCGGTCGACCTTGCCGTTGGGGGTGAGGGGGAGGCTGTCCAGGAAGCCGAAGGCGGTGGGCACCATGTGGGCGGGGAGTCGCCCGGCGAGGTGGTCACGCAGTTCGGTGGCGGAGGGGACGGCCTCGGGCAGGCGGGGGACGACATGGGCGACGAGGCGGCGCGGTTCGGGGCCCTGGGCGACGACGACGCACTGGAGCACGCCCTCGTACTCGCTGAGGGCAGCCTCGATCTCGCCGAGTTCGACGCGCAGTCCGCGGATCTTCACCTGGTGGTCGTGGCGGCCGACGAACTCGTACCGCTCGCCGCCGAGTCGGCGTACCCGGTCGCCGGTGCGGTACATCCGGGTGCCGTCGTCGGCGTTGGGGTCGGCGACGAAGCGCTCGGCGGTGAGCGAGGCCCGGTTGACGTAGCCGCGGGCCAGTGCGTCGCCGGCGATGCACAGTTCGCCGACGCCGCCCTCGGGCACGGGGCGCAGGCTGTCGTCGAGCACCATGACCCGGACGCCGGGCACGGCACGGCCGATGCCGGGAACCTCGCCGAGCTCGGGGGGCAGGGGGCCGTTGACGGTGGTGGTGACGGTGGCCTCGGTGGGGCCGTAAGCGTTGAACATGCGCCGGTTGCGGGCCCAGCGGGCCACCAGGTCGGGCGGGCAGGGCTCGCCGCCAGTGGCGAGGCCGCGCAGGTCGGGCAGTTCCACCGGGGGGATGGTGGCGAGCACCGACGGCGGGATCATCGCGTGGGTGACGGAGGTGGTGGACAGGAGTTCGGCGATGCCCTCGCCGACGGTCTGGGTGTCGGCGGCGGGCAGGATCAGGGTGGCCCCGGCGTACCAGGTCTGGACGAGGTCGGCGATGGCGACGTCGAAGTTGGGCGAGACCAGCTGGAGGACGCGGCTGTCCTGGCCGATGGCGAGGGCGTCGGCGTGGGCGGCGCCGAGGGCCTCGACGCCGCGGTGGGTGACGGCCACGCCCTTGGGGGTGCCGGTGGAGCCCGAGGTGTAGATGACGTACGCGGTGTTGTCCAGCAGCACCGGCACGTCGGGGGCGGTGTCCGGGCCGTCCTGGTCGGGCTGGTCGATCCGCAGGGTCCGGGCGGTGGCGCCGAAGGCGTGTTCGCCGGCGTCCCCGGTGAGGATGAGGTTGATGTCGGAGTCGGAGACCATGAAGGCGAGGCGCTCGGCCGGGTACTTGGGGTCGAGCGGGACGTAGGCGCCGCCGGCCTTGAGGACGGCGAGCAGTCCGGTGATCAGGTGCGGGCCGCGTTCGACGAAGACGCCGACCCTGCTCTCGGGCCGCACTCCCTCGGCCACCAGTCGGCGGGCCAGCAGGTTGGCCCGCCGGTCGACCTCACCGTAGGAGAGGCTGACGCCGGCCTGCTCCACCGCGGGGTGGCCGGGCCGGCGGGCGGCCTGTGCTTCGAACAGCCCGTGGAGCGTGGTGCCGGCGATGGCCGACCGATTGAACGACGAGTACATGCCAGACTTCATGCCGGTATCCCAAATCGCTGAGGAATTGTTCGTGGACGCCTGTGACCGTCGAGCGCACGGCGCGTCATCAGCCTCGGCCGGAGCGTGTTTCCGCCGATGCGGCCCGATGTTCTTCCCCGGGTTCGATCCGAAGTCCCCCGGGGCCGACGGCGTATCGGAACGCGTCGGTCCGGCCCGCCACCCCGACTGCACAGCGATGCCTCGGGAAACATTCTTCACCGCCGGAATTCGCTCGAACAGGAGTTTTAGACCTGCCGCAAACACCCACTCCGGAGGCGGTACCAAGGGGGGTCAGCCACCACTCCACGTGGGTATCTGCCGCACCCCACCCCCGGGGGAGTGTCAGCTGAACCCGAATCCATCCTGCAGACGGCATAGTGCGTCGCCACCATGTCTCGGTATGGTGCGGACCATCGATCGAACAGGGTGGGAAGTCGCACACCCACAGGCAGCCACAGGGGCGTCAATGCGGCGATATCGAACCGTTCCACCGCCGGCCCGGCCCGGCGAGGTGGTGGCCTCGCTCAACGCGGTTTCCGTCGCACTCCCCAGTGCCGGTGAGCCGCTTTTCGCACTGAAAAACGTGAACCTCGGAATCCGCTCCGGTTGCTTTCTGGCCGTGATGGGCCCGACGGGCGCTGGAAAGACCACGCTGCTGCGCTGCCTGGCCGGACTGGTCCCGCCGACCTCCGGTTCGACGTGGTGGGCCCCCGGACCGAACCCGGACGAACCGGTCCCCGCCGAACTGCTCCCGGACGAACCGCAACCGGACCACCCGGCCGCCTCGGTGGCCGAGGCCGTCCGGTCGGCGGGCCCGGCCGGCCGGGCCGACCTGGACCTGGTCCACCGGGCGACCCTGCTGGAGCGCAGTCTGGAGCGGCCGGTCCGGGAGCTGTCCGCCTCCGGCCGCCGGCGCCTGGCCGTCGCCCACGCACTGGCCCGGGCCCCGCGACTGCTGCTGGCCGACGAGCCCGGCCCGGACCCCAGCCCCGCCGCCGAACGCGCCCGGGCCGCCGTCCTGCGGCGCGCCACCGCGCAGTTCGACGTCGCGGCAGTCATGGCCGTACGGGATCCGGTCGCCGCCTCGCTCGCCCGCGCGACGATCTTCCTCCACCGCGGGCAGGTCGTCGACGCGGTGGCCGGCGCCGCTCCGGCCGAACTCGCCGAGTGCCTGCTCAGGATCGCGCGGCAACCGTCCGCAGCCTGCGGTTGACCAGATCAAGCATCGCCGCCGGTTCGTTGAGGAAGAAGTGGTCGCCGGGCAGCTCCAGGGACTCGCTCGGGCCCGCGCAGTGCCGGGCCCACTCCTTCATGTCGGCGGGCCGCGCCTCCGCGTCGTCCACCCCGGCGAAGGTCGTCATCGGGACGGGCACAGTGACGCCCGGTTCGGTCAGGTACGTCTCGGTGAGCGCGAAATCGGCCCGCAACACCGGCAACAGCAGCGCGAGGATCTCCGGGTCGTTCAGCACCGCGGTCGGCATCCCGTTCATCTGCCGGATCTCCTCGGTCAGTTCGGCGTCCGGCAGCAGGTGCCGGCGCATCGCGGTGCGCTGCGGCACGCAGCCGCCCAGGAACAGCCAGGTCGGCGTCCGCGCCCCGCGCTCGGCCAGCAGCCGGGTCAGCGCGAAGGCGATCTGACCGCCCATGCTGTGCCCGAAGAGGGCGAACGGCTTGTCCGTCCACGGCTCCAGATGCTCGGCCAGCCGCACCACCAGGTCTGCCATCACGGTCGCCGGCGGCTCGCTGATCCGCTCCTCCCGGCCGGGCAGCAGCACCGGGCACACCTCGACGGACGGGTCCAGGAACTCGTGCCAGGACCGGAACACGCTGGTGCCGCCACCCGCGTACGGGAAGCAGAACAGCCGCACCCTGGCCGCCGGGCGCTGGGGCCGGGTGACCACCCAGCGCGGGCTACGGGACTTGGTGGTTTCCACAGGACTGCCTTTCCGGAGCTTTCCGAAGGGGACGCCGCCCGGGGTCTCCGGGGGGCAGGAGGCGGAGCGGACACGGTCAGGGCACGGGGTCGCCGATGTTCTCGGCGGGCTCGGCCGACCTGGTGGGTTCGGGGGCGGAACCGGCGGCGGGCACGGCGCTGCGGACATCCGGAAACGCCCGCAGCGTACGGCTGAGGCCGGCTCCCACCGCAGCGAGCAGCAGGAGGCCGACGAAGACCGCGACCGCCGTCCCGCGCCCGGCCGTATCGGCGAGCACGCCGCCGAGCAGCGGGCCGGCCACCCCCGCGACGCCACCGGTGAGCGCCATCGCCGCCCCGACCCGGCCCCGCAGGCCGTCCGGGGTGACGCTCATCTGGTACACCACCACGGTGGCGTGCACGGTCGGCGCGCAGAAGGCGATCGCCGCGAGCACGGCTCCGAAGAGGTACGCGCTGGTGCCGAGCACGAGCAGCGGGGTGACCGCGGCGCCGACCAGGCCGAGGCCGGCGATCGCGACCCGCGGCGCGATGAGCCGCTGCAGCACCGGCGCCACCACGGCGCCGAGCAGGCCCCCGACGCCCGTCATGGCCCCGATCACGCCGATCTCGTCGGCCGGCACCCCCGACCGCTTCGCGAGGGTCACCACCAGCAGGTAGAGCGCGTTGAACGCGATGCTGACCGCCACCGCCACCAGCAGGGCGCTGCGCAGCACCGGGCGCTCCCGGATGAAGCGCACGCCGACCTTGAGGTCCCCGGCCAGCGAGCCGCCCTGCCCGGCGGGAGCCGCAACGGCGGCCGGAAGCCGCAGGAACAGCAGCAGCACGAAGGAGGCGGCGAAGGTGACCGCGTTGACGGCGAACGGCAGCCACTGGCGCGCGGCCAGCAGCAGACCGCCGAGCCCCGGGCCGACCAGCGTCGCCAGGTAGCTGCGGGCCGCGTTGCGCGAGACCGCCTCCGGCAGCTGGCTCGGGTGGACGAGCTGGGGCAGCAACGCCTCCTCCGCCGGGGTGAACAGCGCCGCCGCCGCGCCGTCCACGGCGGCCACCAGGAACACCAGGCCCAGGCCCTCGTCCCCCCGCCACAGCGCCAGCACGAGCGCGGCGAGGACCGGGATGCGCACCAGCTCACAGGCAATCAGCACCCGCTTGCGGTTCCACCGGTCCACCAGCGCGCCGGCCGGGATCAGCACCAGCAGCCGGACCATCGCGTTCACGGTGCCGGCCGCGCCCGCGGTGACGGCGGATCCGGTCAGCGCGAGCACTACCAGCGGGATCGCGAACAGCGAGACCTGGCCACCGATTTCGGAGAGCAGCTGACTGACCAGCACCACGTTGTAGTTGCGGTTTCGCGCCAATGGTCTTGGAATCTGCGACTGTTCGACGTCCGGCACCCTGAGATCCCTCCGCCCGCCCTGTTCTGACCTGCGCATGCTGCCACCGGCCTGTCGCAACCGGGAGATCTTTAAGTGAGGACGGAACAACGCTGGTCGAACGTCCGATCGGATCGAGCCGGCGCCGCCTGGAACTCGAAAGAGTAGTGCAGGCAACACCCCCCTTCGGGTGTGCGGTGTACTTACCGGAACGCTCCGAGCGGACAGACTTGGAGACGTACAGCGGCGCGGTTGAGGCCGCGTCTCACAAGGGTTTCGAGGAGTCTTCTCATGGCCGGTTCTGCCGGAAAGCCCGGATCGGGCTGGGTCGTCCTTCCGCTGGTGCTGTTCTTCATCGGTGCCATGCTCACCTCCGTGGTCTCCCACGGCGTGACGGGCAGCACCCACACCACCGTCATGATCGGCGGGTTCGTCCTGGACGCGATCGCCCTGGTCTGGGGCGTCGCCCGCTGGCGCAAGGCGAGCAACGGTGAGTGACCCCTTGACCGTGACCCGGCCGTCCCATCCTGCGACCAGGAGCACCCCGACCATGACCACACCGTTCCCGGCCGACCCGGCCCGGCGGCCCGCCCGCGCCTACCAGCGGAGCCTGGGCCTGCGGGCGGTCGCCGCCACCATCGCGATCGGGGCCGTCTTCGGCCTCGCCTCCTGCAACTCGCCCCAGCAGGTGCTCGATCGGGCCGACATGTGCCTGAAGATCACCGACCTGGCGCTGTTCAACCCGCACCCCGTGGACGCCGACGCCGCGGTCAAGGATGTCAACGACCGCGCGGACAAGATCGACGAGCTGGTGAAGAAGGCCAAGGACGACAAGCTGAAGAAGGCCGCCAGCGACACCGCCAACGAGCTGCGCAACACCAAGCTCAAGGACCGCGACCCCGGCAGCGTCTCCGTGTACGTCGCCGGCCAGAACAAGCGGCTTGAGTCGCTGCGCTCCACCTGCACCAGCGCCGGTGACATGGCGGGCTGACGCACCGCCACTCATGGACCGGAGGCCGTGGTGGGCGGGACCCCCGCCTGCTCACTCCGACCTCCCTCACCGGGTGTCCGGGGCCCCCCGCCCCAGGCACCCGGTGCTTTCCGTTTCCGGGCCCGCGACGAACGCCGGTTCCTGCTAGGCCTCCTGGACGTCGTGCCCGAGATAGGTCAGCACAGCCAGCACCCGGCGGTGCACACTGCCGCCCTCCGGCGGCAGGTTGAACTTGTCGAAGATGTTCCGGATGTGCTTGCTCACCGCCCGCTCGGTGATCACCAGTTGTTCCGAGATCGCGTTGTTGGCCTTGCCCTGCGCCATCAGCTCCAGCACTTCCTGCTCGCGCGGGCTCAGATTGCGCATCGGCCTGGCCGCGACCTGCCGGCTGAGCAGTTGGGTGACCACCTCCGGGTCGAGCACGGTACCGCCGCCGGCGACCGTCTCCACCGCCTCCAGGAACTGGTCCACCCGCCCCACCCGGTCCTTCAGCAGGTAGCCCACCCCCTTCGCCCCGTGCGCCAGTAGCTCGGCCGCGTACGTCTCCTCAACGTACTGGGAGAGCACCAGGACCGGCAGATCCGGCAGTTCGCGCCGGGCGGCGAGCGCCGCCCGCAGCCCCTCGTCCCGGAACGACGGCGGCAGCCGGACGTCGAGGACCGCCAGGTCGGGCCGGTGGTTGCGCAGCGCGGGCAGGATCTCCGGTCCCGCGCCGACCGACGCCTCCACCGAGTGGCCGTTGCTGCTGAGCAGCAGGACCATCCCCTCCCGCAGCAGGGCGTTGTCCTCCGCGATCACGATCCGCATGGCAGCTCCACTTTCAGCTCCGTAGGCCCTCCGACAGGGCTGGTGAGGGTCGCCGTACCGTCCAGCGCGGCCACCCGGCGGCGGATGCCGACCAGACCGGAGCCGCCGTGTTCGTCGGCACCCCCGCGTCCGTCGTCGGTGACCGTAATGGTCAGCTGTCCGCCGCTGCGCTGGAAGCGTACCGAGGACCTGGTCGCCCGGCTGTGCTTCCTGATGTTGGTCAGCCCCTCGGCGATCACGAAGTAGGCCGCCGCCTCCACGGACGCGGGCACCCGGTGGCCGTTCTCCACCGCGCTCACCTGCAGGTCCACCGGAATCGACGAGCCGGCCGCCAGCGCCCGGACGGCACCGGCGAGTCCACGGTCCGTCAGCACCGGTGGGTAGACCGTCCGTACGACGTGGCGCAGGTCGGCCAGGACCCGCTCGATGCCCTCCTGCGCCTCGTCCAGCCGCGCTTTGGTCGCCTCCGGGTCCTTCGACAACTGCTGTTTGGCCAGCCCGATCCGCAGCGACAGGGCGACCAACTGCGCCTGGACGCCGTCGTGGAGGTCCCGTTCGATGCGCCGCAGTTCGGCGCTGTGCGCCTCGACGGCTCCGGCCCGGCTCTCCGACAGCTCGGCCACCCGCTCTGCCAGCCGGGACGACTCGGACGGGCGCAACAGGTGTACCGTCCAGCCCGCCTGACGCTCGGCCAGGAACCTCTGCAGGTTGAGCACCAGCGGTTCGGCCCGCGACGGGACGCCTCGGCGCCGGGCCACCGCGTCGGCCATGCCCAGTCGTACGCCGTCCAGCGGCAGGCCGACCAGCCACAGCAGCAGGGTCAGCAGGCTGAGCAGCATCACGCTCAGGGTCTGCACCGGCAACCACAGGGCGTCGCGCCAGGTGCCGGGGTCGGTCATCGCCAGTCGGAACCGGTCCGAGAGCGAGCCGTCCAGCGGCAGGTACTGCTCCGGCACCGTGGTGCCCAGGAAGGCGCCCGCGCGTACCCGTTCGTGCCCCGCCAGGCTGCGCAGCGCCCGCACCACCTCCGGCCAGGCGGGGGCGCCGATCAGGAACACGGTGAAGAACAGCGAGGCCGGGACGACGAAGCAGCCGAAGAAGCAGACCACTGCCATCGGCAGGCCCATGTACAGGAAGGCGCTGGCGTCCCGGGCGTCGCGGACGGCCGCGCCGAGTCTCGACGTGTCCTCCTCGGTGTCCGGCTGGGGCTCGAACTCTGACACCGGTAGGGCCTCCTGGGATTGGCGTTGCACTGCGGCGACCGCCGCACCACGGGGTTGCGTCCCACCGTAACGAACCGGAAGCGCACCCTGCGGTGTCTCTGTCACCCCAGCACATGGGTGTGCTGGCTGAACCCCAAGACGGGTGGAAAGGTCATCGCGGCGCCCTCGGCGGAGATCCTAGGGTCGGTTGCGTGGACGCGGGTGACCCGCGGCCACGCCGGCCCACCGCAGTGTCGGCCGGCCGGCCAGGAAGCACGCCCGGGAGGGTTCACTGGTGATCAGGCAGCGCATCGGACGGACGGACGCGGCGGATTCAGCCGTCGAGCAGGAGCAGGGCCACCCGATCGGCCCGGTCGCCCTGACCATGCAGTCGGTGACCCGTCGCTACCTTCGGGGCGGCCAGCCGGTGAACGCCCTGGACGACGTAAGCCTGGAGATCCCCCAGGGGCGGTTCGTCGCCGTGATGGGCCGCTCCGGGTCCGGCAAGACGACCTTCCTGCAGTGCGCCGCCGGCCTGGACCGGCCGACGTCCGGCACCGTGCGGATCGGGACCACCGACCTCGGCTCGCTGAGCGAGGCGGCGCTGACCCGGCTGCGCCGGGACCGGATCGGCTTCGTGTTCCAGTCGCTCAACCTGGTGCCGTCGCTGACCGTGCGGGAGAACGTCACGCTGCCGCTGCTGCTGGGCGGCGAGCGACCGGACAGCCCGCAGGCCGTGGAGCGGGCGATGCGCGTCCTGGAGTCGGTCGGGCTGGCAGACCGCGCGGACGACTCCCCGCAGCACCTGTCCGGCGGCCAGCAGCAGCGGGTCGCCATCGCCCGCGCCCTGGTCACCGACCCGGCCGTGATCTTCGCCGACGAGCCGACCGGGGCACTCGACCCCTCCACCGCCAACGACGTCTTCACGCTGCTGCGCCGGGCCGTGGACGACACCGGGCACACCGTGGTGATGGTCACCCACGACCCGGTCGCCGCGAGCTGGTCCGACGAGGCGGTCTTCCTGGCGAAGGGACGGATCGTCACCACCATGGTCCGGCCGCAGACCGCCGACGTCGCCCAGGTCATGGCCGAGATCGGGGGCTGCTGACCATGTCCGCGACCCGCACCGTCCCCCGCGCCGCGGCCCGGGCCCTGCGGAGCCCGAACGGCCCGGGCCGCGGCGAGGGCCAGGCGACCGCCCGCACGGCGCACTTCCTGGCCGTCCGCGCGGTCCGGATGCACCTCAAGGCGTGGAGCGCGGTCTTCGCCGCGCTGCTGCTGACCTCCCTGCTGCTCGGCTCGTTCGCCCTCGCCACGCTGTCCGCCTTCGCCGGGCACGCCCGGGTCGAGCGCTACGCGGCGACCGTCGCGGTCGTCGGCGGCAATCAGACCACCACCTACGAGGCCACCCCGTTCGCCAGCAAGCCGAAGTCCGTCACGGCCGCGCTCACCGAGCGGGTGCGCGTCCCGGAATCTGCCGTCGCCCGGCTGGCCGCCGTCCCCGGCGTCGCGGCGGCGATCCCGGACAGCGCCGTCCCGATCACCCTGACCGCGGCCGACGGCACCACCGCCGTCCCGGGGCCGGACTCGGAGTCCGGGGTCTCCCCCGTCTACGCGCACGGCTGGAGCACCGCCGCGCTGGCGCCCTTCACGCTGCGCTCGGGCCACCAACCGAACGGGCCGCAGGAAGTGGTCCTGGACGGCGCCCTGGCCGCCCGTGCCGGGGCCAAGGTCGGCGACGAGGTCGGCCTCCAGTCGCCGGTCGGCCTGCCCGTGCACTACCGGGTGGCGGGCATCGCCGCACCCCGGGGCGGTGGCGACGGCACCGGCCTGGCCCACCAGGGCACGGTCTTCCTCAGTGACCAGAAGGCTCGCGACCTGGCGGGCCACCCCGGCCAGGTGGACGCGATCGGCGTCCTCGCGGAGGACGGCACAACCGTCCACACCCTCTACCCGGCGCTGCGCGCCGCCCTGGACGGCGGCACCGCGGCCCACGACGCCGTCGGCGAGCGGGCGCCGCAGGACTCCTCGGCCCTGCGGGTGCTGACCGGCAACGCCCGCGGGAACGCGGAGTTCCTCCAAGCCGCGCCCAGCCGGATCGGGCTGCTGATGCTGCTGGCCACGGTCTGCGTGGTGGTCACCATGATCGCCGTGTTGGTGGTCTCCAGCACCGTGGCGCAGGCCGTCCACCAGCGGGCCCGGGAGTTCGCGCTGCTCCGGGCCGTCGGGGCGACCCCCCGCCAGTTGCGGGTCACCGTGGGGCGCGAGACCGCGATGGTCGCCATCACCGCCGCCCTGCTGGGCGCGGCCGGCGCCGTCCCCGTCTACCTGGAACTCGTCGCCATGTTGGAGCAGCGCGGCGCGATCCCCGTCGGCCTCGACCTGTCCATGCCGCCGATGATGCTGGCCTCGGTGGTCCTCACCGGGGCACTGACCCTGCTGGTGGCCCGGGTCGCGGCCGCGCTCGCCTGCGGGCGGACGGCCAAGCTGAAGCCGGCCGCAGCGATGGGCGAAGCCCAGACCGAGCCCGAGCAGCCCGGCAAAGGACGCACGATCACCGGCGTCATCCTGCTCTTCGCCGGGGTCAGCGCGGCCGGCACGGCCTCGCTGCAGCGCGGCGAGACCGCCGCCGCGGCCGCCAGTTCGGCCGCGATGGCCCTGGTCATCGCGTGCGCGCTGCTCGGCCCGTGGATCGCCCGGCTCGCCATCCACCTGGTCGGTGGCACGGTGCGCCGCCTCGGTGGGGCCGGCGGCTACCTCGCCGACGCCGCCACCCGGGCGAACTCCCGGCGCCTGGGCGCGGCGATCACCCCGATCGTGCTGGTGGTGGCCTTCGTCGGGGTCCAGCTCTCGGCCGGCGCCACGCTGGACCGCGAGGGCGGCCGGCAGGCCGGCAGCTCCATGCGGGCCGACCTGTCGGTCACCGCCGGCGGCGCGGGCATCCCCGAGGAGGTGGTGCAGCGGCTCGCCCGGACGAACGGCGTGAGCGCGGCCACCGGCGTGCTGTACAGCACCATCGTGCTGGCACACCGCGAGGTCGGCGATCCCAAGCTCGACCGGTTCCCGGTGCTCGGCATCACCCCGCAGGCCCTGCCCGCCACCCTCGACCCCAAGGTGACCGCCGGTGACCTCGGCACGCTCGGCCGCGGCACGGTCGCGGTCGGCACCGAGCGCGCCCGCGATCTGAGCCTGTCCGTCGGCTCCACGGTGACGATCCGCTACGGCGACGGCGCGGCCGTGCCGCTGCGCGTGGTCGCGCTCTACGAACGGCAGCTGGCGCTCGGCGAGTTCCTCTTCGCCCACGACGAACTGGCCGCGCACACCGCCGCCCCGGCGAACGGGCGGGCGCTGCTGGCGGTCGACCCGGGCTCCGACCACCGGGCCGTGCGGGCCGCCGTGGAGCGGGAGTTGGCCGTTGCCGCGCCCGGTGCCACGGTGACCGACCAGCCGTCCCCCGAGCACCTGCGCGAGGAGGACCGCGGCGTCGGCCAGGTGATCACCACGGTCGCGGTGTCCGCGATCGGCAGCTTCACCGTGATCGCGGTGCTGAGCACCCTGGCCCTGATCGTCACCGGACGGCGGCCGGAACTCGCCCTTCTGCGACTGGTCGGCGCCGGCCGGCGGCAGGTCCGTGGCATGCTCCAGGTGGAGGCGTTGATCGTCATGACGGTCGGCCTGGTGATCGGCGCCCTGGCGGCGCTCATTCCCCTGGCCGCCTTCAGTTGGTCACTTGCCGGTTCACTGCCCTATCTGCCGGGAATGCAGGTGGCGTTGATCGTGTCGACCGTCGTGGTCACCACGCTGGCCGGCTACCTGCTGCCGGGCCGGTCCTTCCGGCGCAGGCGGCATCCGGCCGAACTCCGGCGCGTGTGACACCGTTCCGGCAGCAGGGCAGGCAGTAGTTGTAGGCAGAGAAAGAAACGAGGAACTCCACCCGATGCGTCGCGTCGCCGTAGCAAGTCTGCTGGCCCTGGCCGGAGCGGCCGCGCTGGTCCTCAGCGCCTTCCAGCCCTGGTACGAGAAGAGCGATCCTCGGTCGGTGCCGATCGCAGACCTCTTCCAGGGCTTCTCCCCCGACCGCACCGCCACGACCGGCACGTCCATGATGATCCCGCTGGCCGCCGGCGCGGCGATCGCGGCCCTCGCCCTGCTGGTGCGCTCTCGGCTGGTGATGCTCCTGGCCGGGCTGCTCGCCCTGGCCACCTGCGTGCTGTGGACGGTCCAGAAGTCCCTCGAGGTGGCGCCGGTCTCCTTCGACATCACCGACCTGCACACCGGCCTGTGGAACGCCTACGGCGGTGTCCTGCTGCTGCTGATCGCCGTGGCGGTGCTGCCCCCCAGGCGCGCCTGACCGCGCGGCCGCCCGCGTCAGCCGGCCCTCCGGCGTGGGTGTTTCAGCCACGGCTTAACCATCTGCCGTAGCCGTGCCCGGCCTTGAAGACTCTCCCCTGAGCAGTGTTCGACGGGAAGGGACCTGAGGTGGACGGCACATCGGCGGCACCATCGAGAGCAACGCTCGTCACCGCGCTGGATCGGTTCGGCCGACTGGCCCGGGACTGCGCGGTGGTGGGCGCCCAGCTCGCGGTGCACGCACACGGTTCGCTGCACACCCGGGAGTTCGGCCGCGAGGTCGACGGCGGCACTGAGGTCCACTCCGGTTCGGCCTTCGCGTACGGGTCCACCTCCAAGACCTTCGCCGCCGTCTGCGCGCTCCAGCTGGTCTCCGACGGCCTGCTGACCCTGGATGACCCGATCCGCCGCTGGGTGGGCGGCGCCGACCCGGCCCTGGACGCGACCCTACGGCAACTGCTCAGCCACACCGCCGGCCTGCCGTCCGACCACGAGTCGCACGATGCGGGCGGCGATCCGCCGGCCCGCCGCCTACGGGCCCTGCTCGCCGCCGTGCCGCCCCCGGCCCGGACCGCCTGGCCCGCCCCGGGCACGTTCTCCTACTCCAACGTCGGCTACCACCTGCTCTCCCAGCTGGTGGCCGATGCCACCGGCCTGAGCTGGCCGGAGACCCTCGACACCTACCTGCTCGGCCCCCTCGACACCCGGGCCGGCTTCCTTCCGGGCCCGCGCCCGCGCACCGCCCCGGCCCTGACCGTCCACGGCCACCACATCCAGCCCCCGGCCGCCGGCCACGAGACCCGCACCGTCTCAGCCATCGCGTGCACCACGGACTCCGACTCGCTCGCGGCCGGCGGCCTGGCCGGCACCGCGACCGACCTGGTCGCACTGGCCCGGCTGGCCCTCGGGAACGGGCCGGACCTCTGCGACCCGCAGGTCCTGCAGGAGATGACCACCCCGGTCGACGGCGCCGAACCGTTCGGCCTCGCCGACGGCTGGGGCCTGGGCCTCGGCCGCTTCGGTACGCCCGGCACCGCCTGGTGGGGCCACGACGGCACCCACGACGGCACCACCTGCCACCTGCGTCTGGACTCCACGTCCGGCACCGTGGTCGCGCTTACCACCAACTCCACCACCGGCCGGCAGCTGTGGGACGCCGTCCTGCGCGAACTCGCCGACGCGGGCCTGCCCGTCGGCGTCCACCGCCCCCAACTCCCGCCCGAGGCCCCGGTCGAGGACTTCACCCCCTGCCTCGGCGAGTACCGCAACGGGGAACTCGCCATCACCGCGCGCCTGGACTCCGGCACCCTCACCCTCACCCTCCCGGGCGGCGCCACGTACCCCGTCACCCCGCGCGCGGACCTCACCTTTTCCGCCCTGCCCCCAGGTCACAGCACCCCCTTCGTCGGCCGCTTCCTGCGCAGCCCCCACAACCCCACAGCCCTGCAGTACAACGGTCGCGCCCTCACCCGCACCACCCCGCCGCGCGAACGGGCCGGCGCGGGCCGGGACTGACCGCACTGAAGGCCCCGAGCGCGAAACCACCGCCCTCGCGGTCGGGACAGGGGTGCCGCGTTGGAAATCGCATCGCAGGCTGAGTCATCTCACCCGACCGCACCGCAGGTCGCTCAACAGATCCCACGAGCGCAGGGCATGACGGACGGCCGCCGACTGTGCGGGTCCCGATACGTCATCCGCGCAGGTCGCGGCCTTGATCGTCGATGTTCGGATCCGCTCGGCGCTTCCCCGGCATCTTCACCTGGACAGGGCACCAGCGGCATCATGATCTGTCGTGCTGCTGCGTCTGGCCTGCCTCGCCGAGACCAACACCTTCGCGCTGCTGCGGCTCCTGCCGATGAGCGACAGAGAGAAAACATCGGGATCCTCGCACTCTGGCATCAACTGCCGGTCCTGCAAGGCCCCCGCAAAGCCACCACCTCCGGGGGTGCGGCCCGGGACGCCGCTCGCCCCGCCACCGCCCCGGGGTGGGGGCGGTGGCGGGGCGAGCGGGTCGGCCGGGGAGCGGCGGATCAGTCCATCGCGGCGGCCAGCCGGTCGATGACGAGGTCCGCCAGGATCTGCGGCGTCGGGTTCTCGTACAGCACGTCGGCGGCCCAGTCGAGGCCGGTCAGTGCGACGAGGTGGTCGCGCAGCTCGATCGCCGTGACGGAGGTGAGACCGAGGTCGAAGAACTCGTCCTCGACGCCCACCTCGTCGACGGACTCGTGCCCCAGCACCGCGGCCACCAGTCCGCGGACACCGCCCAGGACGGCGTCCTGCCACTGGTCGCGCGGCAACGCGGCCAGCGCCAGCCAGAGTTCGGCCTCCCGGTTGGGGCCGGCCTCGGGCTCGTCCTCTGCGGTATCCGCCGCGTCCGCGGCGGGAGCGGCAGGAGCGGTGGGAGCGGCGTCGGGCTCGACGGCCACGGGCACGGCCACGGCCACGGAAACAACCGGCGCGGAGACCTCGGGCGCGGGGGCCGTGGCCCCCGCCGCCTCGGTCCCGGTGGCGGCAGCCCCCGGCGTCGCAGCGGGAAGCGCGTCCCCGTCGACGAGGCGGACCGCAGGCTCACCCGCCGTCAGCGCCCGGAACAGCCCGGCCGCCGCCGCCCGCGGGTCCAGCCCCGGAGCGACCGCCACCGCGACCGCGGAGCGACCGAGGGCGAGGATCCCGGCCGACGGCTCCGCCACCCGCTCCCCCACCGACACGACGGCGACCAGCGGTACCGTCCCGTCCCTCCCGACCGTCCCCGGGTCCACCCCGGCCCCGACGATCGCCGCCGTCGGCGCCACCGCGCCTTCCGCCTCGGCGAGCCGGACGGCACCGGGCGGGCAGGGGGAGCCCCCCGCCACCAGGCAGCGGGCGCCGAAACGCCGTACCTCCTCGGCCACCGCCCCGGCGAGCCCGTCCGGGAGGCCGGCCAGCAGGACGTCGCCCGCCGGGCGCCACCGCTCGGCCGGTTCCACCGTCCGGTACTCGCGCACGGACACGCCGTCCGCCTCGATCCGGGCCTCGGGGTGCCCCTCGGCGATCACCGCGCAGAGCCGGGCCCGGGCCCGGGCGTCGACCACCGGCGGCAGGATCACCAGGTGGTCGCCGACCGGGTCGCCGCCGTCCGTGCCGAGGGCCCACCGCGGGACGCCGGGCGCCGCGACCGGTTCGGCCCCGGGCAGCGCGACGACGAGGTCCGGCCGCTCGGCGCCGCCCGTCCGCACGCGTGCGCCGTGCCGGGCCAGGGCCCCGGCGAGCGCGTCGGCCAGGTCGTCGTCGCCCCCGGGCGGGGCGAGGAGCAGCACGTCCCGGTCGAGGGCCGGGGCCGGGCCGTCCGGGACGCGCCGCCACCGGGCCGTCTGCACGACGGGGAGCCGGGCGCCGGAGCGCAGCCGGCCGAGGGCCGCGAGGATCTCGGCGGGCGTCTCGTCCCCCCGCAGGTCGAGCAGGCCCAGCGCCGAGGCGACGTCGTCGTTCTCCAGGGCGGACCAGAGCGGGGCGAGCACGGTGTCCGCCGGGGCGGGCGCCACGGGCTCGGGCACCGCGGGCGCCGCTTCGACGGCCTTCGGCACGACGACCTCGGGCCAGTAGTGCCGGCTGCGGAACGCGTACCGCGGCAGCGACACCCGGCGCAGCGGCCTGCCCTCGTGGACGGCCGCCCAGTCCACCGGCACCCCGTGGGTGTGCAGGGCGCCCAGCGCCTCGGTGGCCGCGCGGACGTCCGTCCGGTCCCGTCGCAGCAGGGCGACCGGGCGGACCGGGAGGTCCGGAAGGCACACCGCGGCGGCCGGGGCCAGCACCGCGTCGGGGCCGAGCTCCAGGAACGCGGTCGCCCCGTCCTCGTGGGCGCGGCGGACGGCGTCGGAGAAGCGGACCGATCCGCGCAGCTGGTCCACCCAGTAGTCGGCGGAGTCCATCGGCGCGTCGGTGCGGACGGTGGAGACGACCGGGATCCCGGCCGTCCCGAACCGCACCGCCGCGGCCACCTCGCGGAACTCGGCGAGCGCCGGCTCCACGAGCGGCGAGTGGAAGGCGATGCCCACGTTCAGCCGGCGGGTGCGGTGCCCGCGGGCCACGAGCTCGGCGGCGACCGCCGTCACGGCCTCGTCCTCCCCCGAGAGCACCACGGCCGCGGGACCGTTGACGGCGGCGATCGCCACCCGGTCCGCCCGGCCGTCGAGCAGGGCGAGCACCTCCTCCTCGGAGGCCCGGACCGACATCATCGCGCCGCCCGGCGGGAGGGCGCCGAGCACCCGGCCCCGGGCGGCCACCAGCGGGGCGGCCCGGTCGAGCGGGATCAGGCCGGACACGCAGGCGGCGGAGAGCTCGCCGACGGAGTGGCCGATCAGGAGGTCCGGCGTCACGCCCCAGGAGGACAGCAGCCGGAACTGGGCCACCTGGAGGGCGAACAGCGCCGCCTGGGTGTACTCGGTGCGGTCGAGCGGCCCCTCCTCGCCGAAGACCGCCTCGCGCAGCGGGCTGCCCAGGTCGAAGAGCCCGCAGACCTCGTCGAAGGCCCGCGCGTAGACCGGGAAGGTCTCGTACAGTTCCCGTCCCATGCCCGGGAGTTGGCTGCCCTGCCCGGTGAACAGCAGGGCGAGCCGGGGCCGGCCGGCCGTCGCGCGGCGCAGGCCCGGGTCGGTCCGGCCGTCCGCCAGGGCGGTCAGCGCGGTACGGATCGCCGACTCGTCCGCGCCGGTCACCGCCGCCCGGTACCGCTGGGCGGACCGGGTGGTGGCCAGGGCGCGGGCGACGGCGGGCAGGTCCGTGGTGTCCGCCGCCAGCAGGCGGGCGGCCTGGGCGGACAGCGCCGCCTCGGAGCGCGCCGACAGCAGCCACGGCACGCCCTCCAGGTCGGGCCCGGCCGACTCGGCGACGGGCGCCGCCGGCGGCTGCTCGATCACCACGTGGGCGTTGGTCCCGCTGATCCCGAACGAGGACACGCCCATCCGGCGGGGGCCCGGCCGCTCGGGCCAGGGCTGGGCCGAGCTCAGCAGGGCGACGTTCCCGGTGCTCCAGTCGACGTGCGGTGACGGCTCGTCGAGGTGCAGGCTGCGCGGCAGCAGCCCGTGCCGGATGGACAGCACGGCCTTGATGACGCCGGCGATGCCGGCCGCCGCCTGCACGTGCCCGAGGTTGGACTTGAGCGAGCCCAGCCAGAGCGGCTCCGGGCGGTCCTGGCCGTAGACCGCCAGCACCGCTTGGGCCTCGATCGGGTCGCCGAGCGCCGTGCCGGTGCCGTGCCCCTCGATCGCGTCCACGTCGGCGGGGCGCAGGCCGCCGGCGGCGAGGGCCGCCCGCATCACCTGTTCCTGGGCGCGGCCGTTGGGCGCGGTGAGGCCGTTGCTCGCGCCGTCGGAGTTCACCGCGCTGGCGCGCAGCACGGCCAGCACCTCGTGGCCGAGGGCGCGGGCCCGGGAGAGGCGCTCGACGAGCACCATGCCGACCCCCTCGCCGAGCGCGGTGCCGTCGGCCGCGGCGGCGAACGGCTTGCAGCGGCCGTCGGCGGCCAGTCCGCGCTGGCGGCTGAACTCGACGAACACCATCGGCGTCGAGAGCACCGTGACGCCGCCGGCCAGCGCGAGGTCGCACTCCCCCGCCCGGACGGACTGGGCGGCGAGGTGCAGGGCGACCAGGGAGGACGAGCAGGCGGTGTCGACGGTGATGGTCGGGCCCTCCAGGCCGTAGCTGTAGGCGACCCGGCCGGACAGCACGCCGCCGCCGACGCCGGGGGCGAGGAAGCCCTCGGCCGCCGCGCCCTCCAGGAGGCGGCCGTAGTCCTGGTACATGGAGCCGACGAACACGCCGGTGCGGGTGCCGCGCAGCGTGGCCGGGTCGATCCCGGCGTCCTCGCAGGCCTCCCAGACGGTCTCCAGCAGGAGGCGCTGCTGCGGGTCCATCGCAGCGGCCTCGCGCGGCGACACCCCGAAGAAGGCCGCGTCGAAGGTGGTCGCGCCGGCCATGAAGCCGCCGTGCCGGACGTAGCTGCGCCCGGCGGCGGCCGGGTCCGGGTCGTACCGGTCGACCGGCCAGCCGCGGTCCTCGGGGAAGGGGCCGATGCCGTCGCGTTCGGCGCTCAGCAGCTCCCAGAGGTCCTCCGGCGTGGCGACGCCGCCGGGGAGCCGGCAGCCGATCCCGACGAGGACGACGGGGTCGTCCGCGTCGGCCTGCCGGGAGGCGGCCGCGACGGGCGCCGAGGCCTGCGCGCCGGCCAGCAGGTCGTCCAGGTGGCGGGCCAGCGCGGCCGGGTTGGGGTGGCTGAAGACCACGGTCGCGGGCAGCCGCAGGCCGGTGGCGGCGGAGAGCCGGTTGCGCAGTTCGACGGAGCTGACCGAACCGAAGCCGACGTCCTTGAAGGCCCGGTCGGGGTCGACGCCGTCCGCCGAGCCGTGGCCGAGGACGGCGGCGGCGTGCGCGGCCACCAGGTCGAGCAGCACCCGCTGCCGGTCGGCCGGGGTCTTGCCGGCCAGGCGGGCGCCCAGTTCGGGGTCGACGGCCACGCCGCCGCCGGCGGCGGTGCGGCGGGCCGGCGCACCGACCAGGGCGCGCAGCGGGGCGGGCACCCCGTCGCCCATCGCGCGCAGGGTGGCCGGGTCAAGCCGGATGGGTGCGAGCACCGGCTCGTCGGAGGCGAGGGCGCCGTCCAGGGCGGCGAGGCCGGCGCGGTCGGACAGCGCGAGGAAGCCCGAGCGGCCGAAGCCGTCGCGGTCGACCCCCTCGGTCATGGTGCTCTCGGCCTCCCACAGGCCCCAGGCCAGGGAGACCCCCGGCAGGCCCCGGGCGTGGCGCAGCCGGATCAGGGCGTCGAGTCCGGCGTTGGCCGCCGCGTAGTTGGCCTGTCCGAACCCGCCGAGCAGGCCGGCCGCCGAGGAGAAGAACACCAGCCGCGCGTCGGGCAGCAGGGTGTGCAGGTGCAGGGCCGCGTCGAGCTTGGGTGCCAGCACCCGGGTGAGGCGCTCCGGCGTCAGGTCGGTGACCAGGACGTCGTCCAGGACGCCCGCGGCGTGGACGACGGTGGTGAAGCCGGCGCCGTCGACCAGCCGGGCCAGTGCGGCGCGGTCGGAGACGTCGCAGGCCGCCGCCTCGACCGTCGCGCCGGCGGTGGTCAGCGCGTCGACGAGCTCGGCCGCGCCGGGGGTCCGTGCGCCGCGCCGGCCGACCAGCACCAGGTCGCGCACGCCGTGCGCGTCGACCAGGTGGCGGGCGACGAGCTGCCCGAGGGTGCCGAAGGCCCCGGTGACCAGGACCTTGCCGAGCCCCGCGGCCGGGTCCTCGGCCGGGTCGGCGGCCGGGTCGGCGGCCGGGTCGGCGGCCGGGTCGGCGGCCGGGTCGGCGGCCGGGTCGGCGGCCGGGTCGGCGGCCGGGTCGGCGGTCGGGTCGGCGGTCGGGTCGGCGGTCGGGTCGGCGGTCGGCGCCGTGCGTTCCAGCCGGAGCACCGTGGCGGCGCCGTCGGCCAGCGCGATCTGCGGCTCACCGGCGGCCAGCGCGGCGGGTACCGCGGTGAGCGTGGCGTCGGAGTCGTCGGCCAGGTCGAGCAGCAGGAAGCGGTCGGGGTGCTCGACCTGGGCGGAGCGCACCAGGCCGGCCACGGCGGCCTCGGCGACGTCCTCGCGCACCCGGCGGGTGACCACTACGAGGGTCGCGGCCGCGGAGCCCTCGTCGGCGAGCCACTCCTGCACCGTGGTGAGCGCGCTCGCCACGGCGGCGGCCGGCTCACCGGTCGGCGCCGGGACCAGGACGAACGGCGCGGTGCCGGTGGCGGGCTGACGCTTCAGCAGCGCGGCGAGGTCCGGGTCGGGCACCGCGAAGTCGACCGCGGCGCCGTCGGGCAGGGCGCGGCCCACCCAGGCGGGGCGCAGCAGGTCGCGGCTGTCCGACCGGCCCAGGGCGCCCTCGGGCAGCGCGCGCAGCACGAGCGTGTCCACCGTGGCGACCGGCGCGCCCGACGGGTCGGCCATCTCGATCCGGACGGCGTCGGGCCCGGCCGCGGTGACGGCCACCCGGACGGAGTCGGCGCCGACGGCGTGGACGCGCACGCCCGTCCACTCGAAGGGCAGCGAGGGCCGGTCGGGCGGCCCGGTGAGGAAGCCGCCGAGCGCCACCGGGTGGAGGCAGGCGTCGAGCAGCGCGGGGTGCAGCACGAAGCCGTCCGGCTCGGTGCCGGGCAGCGCGACCTCGGCGAACACGGCGCCGTCGCGGCCGCGCCACAGCGCCCGCACACCGCGGAAGGCCGGGCCGTACGGGAGCCCGGCGCCGCGCAGCCGGGCGTAGAGCTCCTCCACGTCGAGCGGTTCGGCGTCGGCCGGCGGCCAGGCGACCGGCGTGGGCGCCGGTCGGGCGTCGTCGGGCAGCAGGACGGCGGTGGCGTGGGTGGTCCAGTGATCCGTCCCGCCGGTGCGGGTGTGCAGGGTCAGTGCGCGGGAGCCGTCCTCGGCGGGCGCCGCGACGTCGAGCCGCACCCGGACCTCGGCGTCCTCGGGCAGGACGACCGGGGTGAGCAGGGTGAGCTGGTCGACGACCGCGCAGCCCACCTCGTCGCCGGCCCGGGCGGCCAGTTCGGTGATGGCCGCGCCCGGCAGCACCACCAGTCCGTCGACGACGTGGTC
Source organism: Kitasatospora sp. NPDC034035 (assembly GCF_055575755.1). NCBI lineage: Bacteria > Bacillati > Actinomycetota > Actinomycetes > Kitasatosporales > Streptomycetaceae > Kitasatospora > Kitasatospora sp. NPDC034035. Next base: position 24,688 of record NZ_JBVISA010000031.1, read on the forward strand.
GGCCAGCCAGGGCAGGGCGGTCAGGGAGAGCCGGCCGGTCAGGACGGTCTGCTCGCCGCCCAGGCAGGCCCGCAGGACGGGGTGGTCGACGAGGTCCAGGCCCAAGGCGGCCGGGTCGTCGTCGGCGCGCCAGTACGGCTCGGTGACGAAGGCGGTGGTGGGGAGCTCGACGCGGCGGGCGCCGGGCCACACCGCCGACCAGTCCGGCCGCACCCCCCTGACGTGCAACTGGGCGAGCGCGGTGAGCAGTTGGGCCCGGCCGCCCTCGTCGCGGCGCAGGGTGTGCACGACCGCGACGTCTGCGTCGAGCGCCTCGACGGTCTCCTGCGCCCCGTTGGTGACCACCGGGTGCGGGCTGACCTCCAGCAGGGTCGTGCAACCGCGCCGGACCAGCGCGGTGACGGCCTCGTCGAAGCGGACCGTCTCGCGCAGGTTGCGGTACCAGTAGTCGGCGTCGAAGGCGTCGTCGCCGTCGATCCACCGGCCTTCGACGGAGGAGAAGAACGGCACCTCGGGGGCGCGCGGGCGCACCGGTGCGAGCGCCTCCAGGACCTGGTCGCGGACGGCCTCGACGTGGAAGCAGTGCGAGGCGTAGTCGACGTCGACCCGGCGGGCCCGCACCTCCTCGGCCTCGCAGGCGGCGAGGAGCTCGTCCAGCGCGTCGACGTCACCGGAGACGACCGCCGAGGACGTGCCGTTGACGGCGGCGACCGCCAGTCGGCCGTCCCAGCGGCCGAGCCGCTCGCGGACCTGGTCGGCGGGCAGCGCGACGGACATCATCCCGCCGCGGCCGGAGAGTGCCGGCAGCGCCCGGCTGCGCAGGGCGACCACCCGGGCGGCGTCCTCCAGGGTGAGCGCGCCGGCCACGCAGGCCGCGGCGATCTCGCCCTGGCTGTGGCCGACCACGGCGGTGGGCCGGATGCCCAGCGAGCGCCAGACCTCGGCGAGGGCGACCATCACGGCGAACAGGGCGGGCTGGACGACGTCGACCCGCTCCAGGTCCCCCGCGCCGCGCAGCACGGCCTCCAGGTCGAAGTCGACGTGCGGGGCGAGCGCGGCCGCGCACTCGGCGATCCGGGCCCGGAACACCTCGTCGGTGTCCAGCAGTTCCACCGCCATGTCCCGCCACTGCGAGCCCTGGCCCGGGAAGAGGAAGGCCACCCCGCCGGCCGGGCCGACGGTGCCCTCGACCACGGCCGCCGAGGGGCGGCCGGCCGCGAGTTCGGCCAGACCGGCCGTCAGCTCGGCGCGGTCGGCGCCGCGGACGACGGCGCGGTGCTCGTGCGCGGCCCGGGTGGTGGCCAGCGAGAGGGCGACGTCGCCCTCCCGCAGCGCGGGCCGGGCGGCCAGGTACCCGGTCAGCGCCTCGGCCTGGGCGCGCAGCCCGGCGGCCGACCGGCCGGACAGCGCCCAGGTCCACGGCCCGGGGGCGTCCTCGGCGGGTTCGTCCCGGTCGGCCGCCGCGGGCGGTTCCTCCAGGATCACGTGGGCGTTGGTGCCGCTGACGCCGAACGAGGAGACGCCCGCCCGCCGGGGTTCGGCGCCGGCCGGCCAGGGCGAGTCCTCGGCCAGCAGTTCCACGGCGCCCGCCGACCAGTCGACGTACGGGCTGGGCTCGTCCAGGTGCAGGGTCCTGGGCAGCACGCCGTGGCGCATCGCCATGACCATCTTGATGATCCCGGCGACACCGGCCGCGGCCTGGGTGTGCCCGAGGTTGGACTTGATCGAGCCCAGTCGCAGCGGCTCGGCGCGCTCCTTGCCGTAGGCGGCGAGCACGGCCTGCGCCTCCACCGGGTCGCCCAGCGGGGTGCCGGTGCCGTGCGCCTCGACCACGTCGACCTGGGCGGGGGTGAGGCCCGCGTCGACCAGGGCCTCGCGGATGACCCGCTGCTGGGCGGGGCCGTTGGGGGCGGTCAGGCCGTTGCTGGCGCCGTCCTGGTTGATCGCGCTGCCGCGCACCACCGCGAGGACCGGCCGGCCGGCCTCGAGCGCCGCCGACAGCCGCTCGACCACGAGGACGCCGATGCCCTCGGACCACGCGGTGCCGTCGGCGGCGGCGGCGAACGGCTTGCAGCGCCCGTCGGGGGCCAGCCCGCGCTGGCGGCTGAACTCGACGAAGGCGGTCGGGGTCGCCAGCACCGTCGCACCGCCCACCAGCGCCATGTCGCACTCGCCGCGCCGCAGGGCCTTGACGGCCAGGTGCAGGGCGACCAGCGAGGAGGAGCAGGCGGTGTCCACGGTGACGGCGGGGCCGCGCAGGCCGAGCTGGTAGGCCACCCGCCCGGAGACGACGCTGCCCGCGCCCTGGGCTCCCGGGTAGTCGTGGTGCATCACGCCGGTGTAGACGCCGGTGCGGCTCTCCCGCAGGGCGGTCGGGTCCAGGCCGGCCCGTTCCACGGCCTCCCAGGAGGCCTGGAGGATCATCCGCTGCTGCGGATCGGTGTAGTGGGCCTCCTTGGGCGAGATGCCGAAGAACCCGGCGTCGAACTCGGCGGCGTCGTGCAGGAACCCGCCCTGCATGACGGTGGTCGTGCCGGGGTGGTCCGGGTCGGGGTGGTAGAGCGCCTCGAGGTCCCAGCCGCGGTTGGCGGGGAACCGGCTGATGCCGTCCCGGCCCTCGGCGACCAGCTTCCACAGGTCGTCGGGCGAGGCGACGCCGCCGGGGTAGCGGCAGGCCATGCCGACGATCGCGATCGGCTCGGCGGAGCGGTCCTGGAGGTCGCGTAGTCGGCGCTTGGTCGACTGGAGTTCCGCGGTGACCCGCCGCAGGTACTCGCGCAGCTTGTCGTCGGTGGTCATCGGGTACGGTCCTCCAGTCCCGGCAGCGGGCTGCCGAGTTCAGCGTCGATCAGGGCGAAGACCTCGTCGTCGGTCGCGGTCTCGAAGGGGTCGAGCGATCCCGGCGCGGCGTGCGGCGTCAGCTCGTCGAGCAGGCCGCGGACGCGTTCGGCGGCCCGGTCGCGGGCGAGGTCGTCGGTGGCGGCGGCGGTGAGCTCGGCGGCCAGCCGGTCGAAGGCCGCGAACAGCGACGGCAGGTCGCCCGAACGGTCCGCGCCGCCGAGCCGCTCGTCGAGGTGGACGACCAGCTCGGCCGGGGTGGGGTGGTCGAAGACCAGGGTGGCCTCCAGGGTCAGGCCGAGCGCGGCGCCGAGCCGGTTGCGGAACTCGACCGAGCTCAGCGAGTCGAAGCCGAGCTCCTGGAAGGAGCGGTCGGACTCGATCGCACCGGCGTCGGCGTAGCCGAGCACCGCGGCGGCCTGGCCGCGGACGACGGCCGACAGGCGGGTGCGCCGCTCGTCCGGGTCGAGCGCGGCGAGCCCGGCGAGGGCGGGGTCGGCCGTCGCGGGCGCGGGCCGCACGAGCGCGCGCAGCAGGTGCGGGACGGCGGCGGACCGGCCGGGGGTGAGGCGGATCGCGGCCACCTCCGGTTCGGTGCCGGCCAGGGCGGCGTCGAGCAGGCGCAGCGCGGCGTCCGCCGGCAGCAGCTCGATGCCGGCCCGGGCGAGCCGGGCGCGGTCGGCGGTCATGCCCTCGTCCGTCGCCCAGGGGCCCCAGGCCACCGAGACGGCGCGGCCGCCGCCCGCGACCCGGTGCCGGGCGAGGGCGTCGAGGAAGGCGTTGGCCGCGGCGTAGTTGCCCTGGCCGGGGCCGCCGAGGACGCCGGCGACCGAGGAGAACAGCACCAGGTCGGCGTCGGGCAGCAGCTCGTGCAGGTGGCTCGCGCCGTCGGCCTTCGGGCGCAGTACGGCGTCGAGGCGCTCGGCGTCGAGGGCGGTGACCACCCCGTCGTCGAGCACGCCCGCGGCGTGGATCACCGTGCCGACCGTCCGGCCGGCCAGCAGCGCGGCGAGCGCGGCGCGGTCGGCGACGTCGCAGGCGGCGGTCTCGACGCGGGCGTCGAGGCCGGCCAGGCCCTCCGGGGCCCGGCCGCTGCGGCTGACCAGCAGGAGGTCACGGACCCCGTGCCGCTCGACCAGGTGGCGGACGACCGGACCGGCGAGGGCGCCGGCGGCGCCGGTGACCAGGACGGTGCCGTGGTCGCGCGGCCCGGGTTCGGCGGCCTCGGCGGGCATCCGGACGAGGCGGGCCGCCCGGACGGCGCCGTCCCGCAGGGACAGCTGCGGCTCGTCGGAGCCCAGCGCGGCCGGCAGGTCGGTGAGGTCGTCGGCCTCGACCAGCGTGAACCGGCCGGGGTGCTCGGACTGCGCGGAGCGCACCAGGCCCCAGGCGGCGGCGGTGGCCGGGTCGGGCGCCGTGGTGAGCAGGACGAGCCGGGCGGTGGCGTACCGCTCCCCCGCCAGCCACTCCTGGATCAGGTCGAGCACCCGCCGGGTGAGCGCGCGGGCGGCGGCGCCGTCCGGCCCGTCGGAGGCGACGGGCAGCACGACCACCGGCGGCACGTCCGCCAGCGCGGACAGCTCCGCGGCCCGGACGACCTCGGCGCCGGACGCTGTCAGGGCGGCCGCGGCGCCGGCCGGGTCGGCGCCGACCACCGCGTAGCGGGCGGCCCGCTCCGGCCGGGGCGGGTCCACCGGGACCCACTCGACCCGGTACAGCGGGTCGGCGGGGGCACCGGCCGGGCGCAGGACGACCGACTCGACGGTCGCGACCGGCCGGCCGGCCGGGTCGGTGAGCCGCACCTCGACGGTGTCGGGGCCCAGGTGGGCGACCCTGGCCCGGGCGGCCGTCGCCCCGGGGTTGTGCACCCGGACGCCCGACCAGGCGAACGGCAGCCGCGGGCGGTCGCCGTCGATGACGCCGGTCAGCGCCACCGCGTGCAGGGCGGAGTCGAGCAGCACCGGGTGCAGGGCGTACGGCCCGGCGTCCCCGCCGGGCACGAGCACGTCGGCGTACACGGCCTCGCCGGCGCGCCAGGCCCGGCGCAGCCCCTGGAAGGCCGGTCCGTACCCGGCCAGGCCCTGGTAGAGCCGGGTGACGTCGATCTCCTCGGCGTCGCCGGGCAGCGGCGGGGTGCTCGGGGTGTCGGCGGGGGCGGGGTCGAGGGCACCGGTGGCGTGCCGGGTCCAGGCGCCGCCGGTCGGGCGGGCGTGCAGCTCGAACTCGCGCCGGCCGTCCGCGTCGGCGGGCCGGACGGTGACCCGCAGGTCGGCGTCGTCGAACAGCAGCGGGGCCTGGATCACCAGCTCGGCGATCCGGGGGCGGCCGAGCCGGGCCCCGGCGTGCAGGACCAGCTCGACGAGGAAGGCGCCCGGGACGATGGCGGTGCCGTCCACGGTGTGGTCGGCCAGCCAGGGCTGGTCCGCCCGGGACGTCCGCGCGGTGAGCACGTCCCCGTCGGCCAGTTCGACCAGCTCGACCGCCTCGGCCCGCGGGCGGGCGCCCGCGGGGGCGGTCTCGACCCAGTGGCGCTCGCGGGCGAACGGGTAGCCGGGCAGCGACAGCCGGCGCGGGCGCGCGGGCGGGGCGAGGGTGATCTCGGCGCCCTCGACCCAGGCGCCGGCGAGGGTCCGCAGGTCGCCGGCCGCGACGGGCGCCGCGGCGCGCCGGCGGCGGCCGCGGTGGCCGGTCCCGGCGCGCAGGGCCTCGATGAGCTCGGCGGTGGTGGTGGCGACGACGGCGAGCCGCTCGTCCAGGTGGTCGCGGCCGGCCCAGAGGGTGTAGGCGAGCGCCTCCAGGTCCACCGCGGGGGCCCGCGTCGCGAGCCGGGCCGCCAGGTCGGCGGGGGTGGTCCCCTCGTCGATCGGCGGCCGGACGCCGAAGGCCGCCTCGACGCGGTGCGCGAGTTCGGCCAACCGCGGGTAGTCGAGGCCGAGTTCGGCCAGCGGCTCGCGCGGGTCGGCCTGGAAGCCGACCACCTCGGTCAGGATCGCCTCCAGCGCCGACGCGGTGTCTCCGTCGGCCGTCCGCTCCAGGTGGGCGAGCAACTCCTCGACCACGGTGTCGAGTCGGGTGACGTCCTTGGCGGAGAGCACGAACAGCCGGGGTTCGGCCGGCGCCGGCGCGACCGCCTCGGCGGGGTGCTCGGCGAGCACCAGGTGGGCGTTGGAGCCGCCCGCGCCGAAGGAGCTGATCGCCGCCGTGCGCGGCCCGCCCTCGCGCGGCGCCCACGGCTCGGTGGCGCGCTGCACCCGGAAGCGCGAACCGTCCCAGTCCACGGCGGGGTTGAGCGGGTCGGCGTGCAGGGAGGGCACCAGCTGCCGGTGCCGGAACTGGAGCACGACCTTGCTGACGGCGGCGATGCCGGCGGCCGACTCCAAGTGGCCGATGTTCGACTTGACCGAACCGATCGGCCAGGGGCCGCGACCGGCGCCGGCCTGGTCGAACGCCCGCTCCAGGGCGTCGAGTTCGATCGGGTCGCCGAGGCTGGTGCCGGTGCCGTGCGCCTCCAGGTAGCCGAGCTCGGCCGGGTCCACGCCCGAGTCCGCCAGCGACCGGGCGATCAGCGCGGCCTGGGAGGCCGGGTTGGGCACCGAGAAGCCGCCGGTGCGGCCGCCGTGATTGAGGGTCGTGCCGCGGATGACGGCGTGCACGTGGTCGCCGTCGCGCAGCGCGTCGCGCAGCGGGCGCAGCAGCACCACGCCGACGCCCTCGCCGGGCACGTAGCCGTCCCCGCCCTCGCCGAAGGCCCGGCAGCGGCCGTCGGTGGACAGGAAGGACGACTGGCTCAGCAGCAGGTACTTGTTGGGGTGGACGTGCAGGTTGACGCCGCCGGCCAGCGCCGCCTCGCAGTCGCCGCGCCGGATCGCCTCGACGGCGAGGTGGATCGCCGTCAGGGACGACGAGCACATGCTGTCGAGGGCGATGCTCGGCCCGCGCAGGTCGAGGAAGTACGAGACGCGGTTGGCGATCGAGGCGGCGAACGAGGACGGCACCAGGCCGGGTTCGTCCTGGACCCCGTACAGCTGGTACTGGTTGTACATCACCCCGGCGAACACACCGACGTCCCGGCCGCGCCAGGCCGAGGGGGCGTGGCCGGCCTCCTCGAACGCGTGCCACGCCTCCTGGAGGAACAGCCGCTCCTGCGGGTCCAGCACGGCGGCCTCGTTCGGCGAGATGTGGAAGAACGCGGCGTCGAACTCGTCGATGCCGTCGACGAAGCCGCCCCAGCGGCCGTAGGAGCGGCCGGGCAGGCCCTTGGTTTCGGTGTGGATCGCCCGGTGGTCCCAGCGGTCGGCGGGCACCTCGGTGATGCAGTCGCGGCCGGTGCGCAGGTTCGCCCAGAACTCGTCGAGGTCACGGGCCTTCGGGTAGCGTCCGCTGATCCCGACCACGGCGATCGCGTCGTCCCGGACGTCCGGGGCGGCGGTCCGCTCCACGGCGGCCGCGGGGGCCTGGGCGTGGACGCGCCCGACGGCCTGCACAGGGGCCTGCACAGGGGCCTGGGCGGCGGCCTGCACAGGGGCCTGGGCGGCGGCCTGAACGGGGGCCGGCGCGGGAACGGGCTCGGCGGCCGGTTCCGCCACGGCCCCGAACTCGCCGGTGATCCGCTCCGCCGACCCGACGAGGGCGACCACGTGCGGGCGGCCGCTGCCGACCGCCGCCAGCAGGATGTCCACGGCGGTCGGGGTGTCCATCGGCCGCAGGCCCATCCGCCGCAGCCCGGCGGTGTCGAGCGGCATCCCGCCCTCGGCCCAGGCCGGCCAGCCGACCGAGACCACGCCCGGCTTCCCCTCCGCGAAGCCGTCCAGGAAGGCGTTGGCGCAGGCGTAGTCGGCCTGACCGGGGTTGCCCCACGCCCCCGCGGTGGAGGAGCAGAGCACCAGGAAGTCCAGCCCGAGGTCCCGGGTCGCCCCGTACAGGTGGCGGGCGCCGGCGAGCTTGGGCGCGAGCACCGCACGGACGTCCTCGGCGGCCTTGCCCGCGATCAGTCCGTCGCGCAGCACGCCGGCGGCGTGGACCACGCCGTGCAGCGCACCGAACCTGGACAGCGCCAGGTCGACGACGCGGCGCACGTCCTCGGCCCGGGTGACGTCGGCCGCCACGACGGCGACCTCCGCCCCGAGGGCGGTCAGCTCGGCGCTCACCGACGGGTCCGCGGCGGAGCGCCCGCAGAGCACCAGGCGGGCCCGGACGGTCCGGGCCAAGTGGCGGGCCAGGGCCAGGCCCGCCCCGCCGAGGCCGCCGGTGATCAGGTAGACGCCCCGGTCGCGCAGCCGCGCGGGGCGCTCGGGGGCCGGTACCGGCCGGACGTCCCGGACCTCGCGCCGCCCGTCGGTGTACCGCACGTCCGGGTCCGGGACGCCGGCGGCGAGTTCCGCCAGCGCGTCGGCCGTGTACGGGGAGCGCACCACGCCGGCCCGGACGTCCGGCTGCTCCCGGCGCAGGGTCCGGAACAGGGCCGCGACGGCCGCGACGGGTGCGTCGGCGGCGAGGTGGAGGGCGAGGCGGACCTGCCCGCGGCGCGCGCGCAGCAGGGCCGCGGCGAACCCGGTCAGGGCGACCGCCTCGGCCGCGAGGTCCTGCGGATCGGCGGGGATCCAGAGCACGTCCGCGGCGTCGGAGCCCGCGAGCAGGGCCGGCCAGTCGTGTGGGGTGGTCGCGTCGACGGTCAGCACGGCGGCCGGCGGCGCGGCCGCGGGCAGCGGCGCCGCCCGCCAGTGCGGTGCGAACCAGACCACCTCGGCGGGGGGTTCCTCGGCGGCCGGCTCTTCGGCGGGCGGCTCTTCGGCGGGAGCGGCCTGCGCCGCCGGGGCGGCCGGGGCCGGTACGGGGCCCGTCACCGGCTCGAACTCCCGCAGGTGCTCGGCCAGGGCCGCGAAGGTGTTGTGCTCGAACAGCAGCGTCGGCGAGAAGTCCCGGCCGAACGCGCCCTCCAGGTCCGCGGCGATGCCCAGCAGGGCCGAGGAGTCCAGGCCCAGCTCGTAGAAGCCCGCCTCCTCGTCGAACTCCGCCCGGTCGAGGCGGTCGGTGAGCAGTCGGCGCACGACCTCCTCGCCCGACTCCCGGGCCGGCGCGGCGGCCTCCAGACGGGTGATCGCGGCCTCGTCCCGGACCCGCTTGGACGTCAGGCCCCGCAGCCAGAGCCGCAGTTGCCCGTGCTCGTCGTGGAAGCGCAGGTCACAGGTGGTCAGGTCGCCGTCCGCACCGGCCGGGCGCGGCGGCGCCGCGACCACCAGGGAGCGCGTCCCGAGCGGGCCGCGGGCGCGGAACGACTCGATCAGCATCGGGATGTACGGCCGCGCGCCGCCGCCCACGTCCGCGGTGGCGAACACCGTCGGCAGCAGCGTCGAGGAGTCCAGTCCGGCCGGGTGCAGGTGGAAGTACTCGGCGTAGTCCGCGGCCTGCGGGCTCAGCGAGAGGTCCGCCAGCATCTCCCCGGCCCCGACGTACAGGGTGCCGCGGGCCCGCATGAAGTCCCCGTGCTCGATGCCGGTGCGCCGCACGGTCGCGTACAGCTCCGCCATGTCGACGGTGCGGGTGGCCCGCGCGCGCAGCGCGGCCAGGTCCGTCGACTCCGCGGGGAACGGCAGGTCGAGCAGGAGCCGGCAGTCGAACAGCGGCTCCACCTCGCCCGACGGCCGCCGGGTGCCGGTGGCCGACACCCGGTAGCCGTCACCCTCGGCGGTGAACCGGATCGTCACCTCGGTGTCGAAGTCCGGTCCGGCCGCCGCCGGGTTGCGGAACAGCAGCCGGCGCAGCTCCACCCGCTCGGTGTCGACCCCGTGGGCCAGCAGGATGCGGTAGATCATGTCGAGGAACGACACGCCGGGCAGGATGCGCGTGCCGTGCACCCGGTGGTCGCGCAGCACCGGGTCGGCCCCTCGCACCACCACGGTGCAGGTCAGGCCATCCAACGCGATCATTACTTTCCTCCCGGCACGGACTGGAACTGGAGCTCGAAGAACGGCGCCGGCACTGCGGGCCCGGACGCCGGGGCGGTCGCAGGGGCGGACGCGGGGACGGACGCGGGGACGGCCGGCTGCACCGGCTGCGCCGCCCGGTCGAACCAGAACCACCGCCGCCGGTAGCGGGGCGGATCCAGCGGCGTCCGCGACGGTACGTGCCCGGCCGGCGCCTGGCGCACCACCAGGTGCGCGTTGGTGCCGCCGAACCCGAACGAGCTGACGGCGGCCCGGCGGACGCCCTCGTGGCCCTCGAACGGCCGCAGCTCCCGGACCGGGAACAGCGGCGACTCGTCGAACCGGAAGCGCCGGTTGAGCGTCGCGCAGTGCAGCGTGGGCGGCAGCTGCGCGTGGTGGACGGAGAGCACGACCTTGATCAGTCCGGCGATGCCGGCCGCGCTCAGGGTGTGGCCGATGTTGGTCTTCACGCTGCCGACGCCGCAGAAGCCGATCTCGTCGGTGGCGCCGCGGAAGGCCTCGGTGAGCGCCTTCAGCTCCATCGGGTCACCGATCATCGTGCCGGTGCCGTGCGCCTCCACGTAGCCGATCTGCGTCGGACGGACGCCCGCGTCCGCCAGCGCCCGCTCGATCACCTCCCGCTGCGCGCGGGGGTTCGGCGTGGTGATGCCCATGGTGCGGCCGTCGTTGTTGACGGCCCCGCCCTCGATCACCGCGTAGACCCGGTCGCCGTCCCGCTCGGCGTCGGCCAGCCGCTTGAGCAGCAGCATGCCCGCGCCCTCGCCGAGGACGATGCCGTCGGCCCGCTCGTCGAAGGTGTGGCAGCGGCCGGTCGGCGACAGCGCGCCGGCCTCGCTCATGCCGATGAACGGCACCTCGTCGAGGAGGATCTCCGCACCGCCGGCGAACGCCAGGTCGGACTCCCCGCTCCGCAGGCTCTGCGCGGCCAGGTGCACCGCGACCAGCGCCGAGGAGCAGGCCGAGTCGACCACCACGGACGGGCCGCGCAGGTCGAGGAAGTGGGACAGCTGGGCGGCGATGAAGTTCTGCGCCACCCCGCTGATCGCCTGCGGTCCGCCCGAGCCGTGGTGCGCACCGAAGTTGGCCGCCCGGGCGCCCGCGAAGACGCCCACCCGCCGGCCGCCGACGTCGGCGGCGGTCAGCCCGGCGTCCGCCAGGCACTCCGCGCCGGTCTCCAGGACCTGGCGGACCAGCGGGTCGATGTGCGCGGCGCCCGCCGGGTCCAGCCGGAAGTACTCCGGGTCGAACTGCTCGATGCCCTCCAGGAAGCCGCCCCACTTGCTGATGGTGGTGCCGGGCTCCTGGGCGGGGCGCCAGAACCGCTCCTGGTCCCAGCGGGACGCCGGCACCTCGGTCACCGAGTCCGTCCCGGACGCCAGGTTCCGCCAGAACGAGGACTGGTCGGGCGCACCGGGGAAGTGGGCGGCGATCCCGATGACGGCGATGCCGTCCCGCGGCGCCGCCGCCGTCCGGGCGGCCCCGGACGACTCGGCGGAGGCCGTCACCTCGGCACGCTCGGGCACCTCGGCGCAAGCAGGCGCCTCGGCACGCTCGGGCACGTCGGCGCAAGCAGGCGCCTCGGCACGCTCGGGCACCTCGGCGGACGTCGGCACCGCCACGGACACCGGCGCCGCCACGGCGGGCAGGTCCGGGACCTGGTCCCGCAGCGCCTCCGCGAGCAGTGCCACGGTCGGGTTCTCCAGCACCGCCGACGGCTCGGCGACTACCCCGAGCTCCCGCTCCAGGGCGGCCAGGATCTGGGCGATCATGATCGAGTCCACCCCGAGGTCGGCGAAGTCGGCGCCCGGCTCCACCTGCGCGGGGTCCATCCGCAGCGTCCCCGCGATCACCTCGGTCAGCCGCCGGACCAGGTCCTCCCCGGCCCGGCCGGACGGCGCCACCGCGGTCGCGGCGGCCCCGGACGGCCCGGCGGGGGCGGCGTTCCCGCCCCGAGCGGCCTCCGGCCGGCCGGGCGCCGGCACCGCGAGCAGCGCGTCGGCGTCGAACCGCCCGCCGTCCACCACGCAGGGCAGCACGACCGGCTCCGCGGCGGCCATCGCCCGGTCCAGCAGGTCCAGTCCGACCTCCGGCTCGACGGCCCGCAGGCCGAGGCCGCGGTACGCCGCGGTGTCGACCTCGGGCATGCCCGCCGACCGCCAGCTCGGCCACTGGACGGAGCGCACGAGCGGCCCGCCCGTCGCGGCCCGGTACTCGGCGAGGCGGTCCAGCGCGGAGTTGGCCAGCGCGTAGTCGCTCATGCCGACCGCCAGCGCGGGCACCTGCCCGGCGACGGACGAGTACAGCACGACGAACCGCAGCGGGTCCTGCGCACACGCGTCCAGCAGGCCCTGGAGCCCCGTCGTCTTGGGTTCGAGCACCCGGCTGACGTCGGCCATCCGCTTGCCGATGAAGGCCGGGTCGGTCATCACCCCGAGGCCGGCGCAGTGCACGATCCCGGCGATCGGGCCCAGCTCGCGCCGGGCGCGGTCGATCACCTCGCCGATCCGCTCCGGCGGGGCGCTCTCGACCGCCACCCGGACGCCCGGGCGGTCGAGCGCCGCAAGGTCCCGCAGGCGGGCCGCCAGGGCGGGATCGGTGGCCGGGTCGGCCAGCAGGGCCGGCCAGGCGGCCCGCTCGGGCAGCTCGGTGCGGCCGAGCAGGACGAGCCGGTCGGCGCCCCGGTCGAGCAGCCGGGCCGCCACCAGCCGGCCGAGGGCGCCCGTCCCGCCGGTGATCACCACCGTCCGCCCGGCCAGGTCCGCGGACCAGTCGGTGCCCGGCGCGGCCTCGGCGGCCTCCCGCAGCACCGGCGTGTGCCGCACGCCGCCGCGCACGCAGACCTCGGTCACCGGGTCGGTCGCGCCGAGTTCGGCCGCGACCGCCGCCCGCAGCGCGGCCGGCTCCAGGGAGTCGACGTCGAGCGTGCGGGCGAGGATCCCGCGGTACTCGGCGGTGAGCATCCGGACCAGGCCCGCGAGCCCGGCACCCCGCAGGGTGGGCCGCTCGGCGCGGAACGTGGTCAGGCCGTGCGTCAGGTGGAGGTAGGCGAAACCTCCGGCCCGGTGGGCCGCGACCAGCTCGCGCAGGAGCGCGATCCGGGCCGGGTCGGCCGCCACCACGTCGGTGGGCACGGTCGACACGTCGACCAGGTCGACGACCGCCCCGACCCGGCCGAGCGCGGCCGCGAGCTTCGCGCCGGCGGCCTCGTCGTCGCCGTCCAGCCGGAGCAGCTCGGCCGCCGGGCCGAACGCGGCCCGGGCCAGCGGCTCGGTCTCGGCGCTCACCAACGCCACGATCCCGCCCGGCAGTTCGGCCCCGGGCAGCGGCGCGGCCACCCAGTCCTTCACCAGCAGCAGCGAGGACGGCGCGTCCGGCTGCCGCACCGGCTCGGGCGCGGTGCCGCCCGCCAGCCAGTGCCGTACGCGGGCGAACGGGTAGGTCGGCAGGGACACCAGCGGCGGCCGGTCGGCGCGCAGCGCGCTCCAGTCTATGTCGGCGCCGTCCTGCCAGAGCCGGGCGATCCGGTCGAGCCGGCCCTCGCGGACCAGCCGCGCCAGGTAGCTCGCGCCCTCCGGCTCGGCGAGCCAGGCGTGGTCCCCGGCGGTGCCGCCGCCGGCGGAGCCGCCGGCGGAGCCGCCGGCGAGGAAGGCGGCCAGCAGCTCGCGCAGCCGCGCCGTCGACCCGGCGACCACGGCCAGCCGCACCGCCATCGGCACCCGCCCGACCTGGGAGGTGAAGGCGAGCGAGGACAGCGACGGCGCCGAGCCCTCGGGCAGGCCGTCCAGGTGCGCCACGGTCGCGGCCGCGTACCGGCGCAGCGCGTCCTCGGTCCGGGCGGAGAGCACGAACACCTCGTGCTCCGCCGCGGGCCCGGTCGCGGTGGCGGGCGGCGCGGTCGGCGGCTCCTCCAGCACGACATGCGCGTTGACGCCGCCGAAGCCGAAGGAGCTCACCCCGGCGCGCAGCGGCAGCGGCGCGCCGGCGGCGTCCACGGGTTCCCACGGGGTCGCGGCGCCGACCGGCTCGAACGGCGTGCCGTCGAGGTCGATCAGCGGGTTGAGCGTGCGCAGGTGGAGGGTCGGCGGCAGGGTCCGGTGCCGCATCGCCAGGACCACCTTGATCACTCCGGCGATGCCGGCGGCGGGCTCCAGGTGGCCGATGTTGCTCTTCACCGTCCCGATGCCGCAGGCGGCGGCCGGGCCGGTGGCGAGCGCGCGGTGGGCCCGGGTCAGGCCGTCGATCTCCACCGGGTCGCCGAGCGGGGTGCCGGTGCCGTGCAGTTCGACGTAGGACACCGTCTCGATCGGCACGCCGGCGTCGCGGTAGGCGTCCACCAGCAGGTCGGCCTGGGCCAGCGGGTTCGGCGCGGTCAGCGAGGACGCGTGTCCGCCGTGGTTGACGGCGCTTCCCCGGATGACTGCGTGCACCCGGTCGCCGTCGGCGAGCGCGCGGGCCAGCGGCTTCAGCACCAGCACGCCCACGCCCTCCCCCTTGACGTAGCCGTCGGCCGCCGCGTCCAGCGCCTTGCACCGGCCGTCCGGCGAGAGCACGCCGAGCTGGTTGCCCGCGACCACGGTCTGCGGCGAGAGCACCAGGCTCACCCCGCCGGCGATGGCCAGGTCGCTCTCCCCGGACCGCAGGGCGCGGACGGCGCGGTGCAGCGCCACCAGCGAGCTGGAGCAGGCGGTGTCGATGCTCTCGCTCGGGCCGCGCAGGTCCAGCAGGTACGAGATGCGGTTGGCCAGCATCGTCCGCGCCAGCCCGGTGCCGGCGTGGGCGTTGACCTGCCCGCCGCCCATCACCATCGCCTCGTAGTCGTTGAACTGCACGCCCGCGAAGACGCACACCCGGCGCCCGGCGAGCCGGTCCGCCCGGCAGCCGGCGTCCTCCAGCGCCGCCCAGGTGTGTTCCAGGAACAGCCGGTGCTGGGGGTCGATCACCTCGGCCTCGGCCGGCGAGATCTTGAAGAACCGCGCGTCGAAGCGGTCGACGTCGTCGAGGAAGCCGCCCCACCGGGCGGTGCCGCCGAAGCGCCGGGACACCTCCCGCCAGTCCCAGCGGTCGGCGGGGGTCTCGGTCACGAGGTCCCGTCCGTCCGCGAGGTGGTGCCAGAACCCGTCCAGGTCGGCCGAGCCCGGGAACCGCCCGGCCATGCCGATGACGGCGATCGCGTCGTCCTCGGCCGGTGCCGCCTCCCGCACCGCGGAGGCGACGGCCTCCGGGCGCGGTGCCGCGGCGGCCGGGACCGCTGCGGGTGCGGCGGGCGCCGCGGGCGCGACCGGTGCGGCGGGCGCCACGGGCGCGGCGGGCCGGCCCAGTCCCGGGTACTCCTCGGCGAGGTGCCGGGCGAGCTTGCCGATGGTGTTCGCACCGAACAGCGTCGTGGTCGGAACCGACACGCCGTAGCGCTCCTCGATCGCGGCGGACAGCGACTGGAGACCGAAGGAGTCCAGCCCGTACTCGCCGAAACCGGCCTGCGGGTCGAGCGCCGCCGGCGCCAGGCCCAGGTTCTCCGCGATCATCTCCCGGAGCCGGACCGCCAGTTCACCCGCGGCGTCGACCCCCACCGACCGGACCACCGGTACGGCGGCCGGCACCACGGCCGGCTCGACGACCGGCACCACGGTCGGCGCCGCGACCGGCTCGGCCGGGCGCAGGACCTCGCGGGTCCGCATCGACGCGACCTGCTCGCGCATCCGCTCCGGCTCCCCCGGCAGCACGGCCACCTGGGGCCGGCCCAGGCGCAGCACCACGTCGAGCAGCCGCTCGCCCTCCTCGGCCTCCAGGTAGCGGAAGCCGGTGGCGGCGAGGTAGCGGCTCTCGTCCTCCGGGTCCACGTGCATGCCGCCGTCGCGCCACATCGGCCAGTCGATCGAGACGGTGCGCCCGCTGCGGCCGCCCGCCGTGCGCAGCGCCTCGCGCTCCTCGGCGAAGCCGTCCAGGAAGCGGGCGCCCACCGCGTAGTCGACCAGGCCGTAGTCACCGAGCTGGCCCGCGAGCGAGGAGTACAGCACGAAGAGGTCCAGCGGCTCGCCCGCGGTCACCTCGTCGAGCACCCTGGTGCCCTCGAAGCGCGCCCGCAGGTGCGTGCGGAACTCCGCGACGTCCTTGCCGGGCAGCGGCGTGCGGGAGGCGGTGGCGGCCAGGTGGAAGACGCCGTTCAGCCCGCCCCACTGCTCCCTGACGGCGGCGACGACCGCCGCCATGGCGGCCCGGTCCTCGACCGCGGCCCGGAAGTACCGCACCTCGCCGAGCGTGCGCAGCTCGGCGAGCTCCGCGGCCCGGTCCGCCTCCGGCGACCGGCCGGTGAGGGCCACCTTGGCCCCGCGGGCCAGCAGGGTGCGGGCGAGCAGCAGGCCGAGCCCGCCGGTGCCGCCGGTGACCAGGTGGACGCCGCCCGGGCGCAGCGGGGACGGCTGCGCGGGCCGCGGGGCGATCTCGGTCAGCAGCCGGACCGCCCGGCCGGTCTCCGAGAGGCGGACGGCGGCTCCGGAGAGGCGCTCGGCCGCGACCTCGGCGAGCAGCGCGGCCTGGCCGACCCGGCCGGCCACCCGCACCACGCAGACGGCCATGCCGGGCAGGGCGGCCCGCAGCGAGGCCTCGAAGCCGCCCCACGCCTCCGCCATGGCGCCCTCGGGCACCAGGACCTGGAGCCGCGCCGGGGCCCGGGAGGCCATCAGCGCGCGGGCGAGCAGGAACACCGACTCGGTGCCGAGGTCCGCGCGGTCCGGGGTGAGCAGCGGCCACTGGTGCACGATGCGGTCGGCCGGGACGGCCAGCAGCCGGGCGTAGTCCTCGGGCTCGGCGGGGCGGATCGTGACGGTGTCGCCGTCCTCGGCATACCTGGTGCCGGCCCGGACGTGCACGGCGCCGGGGACCGGCAGGTCACCGAAGACCAGCACCCGGTCGGTGCGCGGCACGGCCGGCGGCACGGGCTCGGCCGCCCACTCCGCCGCGAACAGGCTGACCGGCGCGGCCGGTTCGGCCACCGGCGCCGGGGCGCCGTCGGTGAACCAGTGCCGCTCGGCGGCGAAGGGGTAGCCGGGCAGGGAGCGCAGCGCCGGTGCCCCGGTCCGCCGGGCGGCCCAGTCGACGGTCGCGCCGCGCACCCAGGCGGCGGCCGCCGCCTCGTCGTCACCGTGGCCGTCGAAGGGCTCGGGGTCGGTGCCCCGCTCGACGCGGCCGAGGTGCAGGCCCGCGGTGTCCCCGGCGAGGAACCGCCGCAGGGTGGCGAGCGCGTGGTCGGCCGAACCGGTGACGAACGCCAGGCGTTCGGCGTGCAGGGCGCGGCCGCTCTGCAGGGTGTGCGCGGTCGCGGCGAGGTCCGGCGTCCAGCTCTCCGGCCTGTCCAGGAACGCCTGCGCGTGGGCGCGCAGCCGCTCCCCGTCGCGCGCGGAGAAGGTGAGGACGACCGGGGCGGTGGTCGCGGCCGGCTCGTCGTCGGCGCGGTACTCCTCCAGGACGACGTGGGCGTTGACCCCGCCGTAGCCGAACGAGCTCACGCCCGCGCGGCGCGGCACGTCGGGGGCCGACGGCAGCCAGTCGCGGCCGGCCGCGGCGACCTCGAACGGGGTCCCGGCGAGCGCCAGGTGGGGGTTGGGCCGCGGCCCGTGCGGGTCGCCGGTGATCCGGCCGTGCCGCATCGACAGCAGCACCCGCAGGACGGCGGCGATGCCGGCGGCCGGTTCGAGGTGCCCGATGGTGTTCTTGAGCGCGCCGAGGGCGCAGTGCGGCGCCGAGGGCGCCGGGTGGCCCCAGTCGCGGTAGAGCTCCGCGAAGGCCTGGCGCAGTCCGTTGGTCTCGGCGGGGTCGCCGATGACCGTCCCGGTGCCGTGCGTCTCGATGTAGCCGACGGTCGCCGGATCGACGCGGGCGGCGCGGTGCGCCTTGACGATGACCTCGGCCTGGGCGCGCGGGTTGGGCGCCGTCAGCGAGTTGGACCGCCCGCCGTGGTTGACGGCGGTGCCGCGCAGCACCGCGAGGACGGGGTTGCCGTCGGCGCGGGCCCGGCTGAGCCGCTTGAGCACGACGGCTCCGACGCCCTCGCCGCGCACGTAGCCGGCGGCGTCGTCGTCGAAGGCCCGGCCGACGCCGTCCGGGCTGAGCATCCCGGCCCGTTCGAGGGAGGCGAAGGTCACCGGCGACAGCATCAGGCTGACGCCGCCCGCGATGACGGTGTCGCAGTGCCCGAGGTACAGGGCCTCGGCCGCGCGGTGCAGGGCGACCAGCGAGCTGGAGCAGGCGGTGTCCACGGGCTCGCTGGGGCCGCGCAGGTCTAGGTGGTAGGAGACCCGGTTGGCCAGCATGGACGGGGTCAGGCCGGTCGACGCGTAGGCGTCGGTGGCGGTGCCGGAGCGCTGGACCAGCTCGGCGTACTCGGAGGAACCGACGCCGACGAACAGGCCGGTGTCGGTGCCGGCGAGGGAGGTCGGGTCGATGCCGGCGTCCTCCAGGGCCGTCCACACGGTGCGCAGCAGCAGGCGCTGGCGGGGGTCCATCCAACGGGCCTCGCGCGGGGAGATGCCGAAGAACAGCGGGTCGAACCGGTCGATGTCCGGCATGAAGCCGGCCCGGGTGATCCGGGTCCGGTCGGGGTGCAGCGCCGGGTCGCCGTGGTGGGCGCGGGCGTCCCAGCGGTCCTCGGGCACCTTCTCGAAGAGGTCGCCGCCGCGCTGCAGGTTGGCCCAGAAGGCGTCCAGGTCGGCGGACCCGGGCAGGGTCCCGGCCATGCCCACGATCACCACCGGGTCGTCCTCGGCCGGGGTGACCGCGACCGGCGCCTCGACCGCGACGGCCGGGGCGGCCGGGGCGGCCGGGGCCTCCGCCGGGGCGGGCCGGTCCGCCTCGGGGAGGGCGTCCGGGTACTCGCGCGCCAGCCAGGCGGCGAGTTCCTTCGGGGTGGGGGTGGCCAGCAACTGGTCCGGGCCGACCGGCACCGCGAAGGCCTCGGAGACCTCGCCGGCCAGCCGGACCAGGCTCAGCGAGTCCAGGCCGTGGTCGTGGAAGGAGCCGGCCGGGTCGAGGTCGGCCACCGGGTAGCCGCTGACGTCGCCCAGCAGGCGCAGCACCGCGGCCAGCACACGGGTGCCGTCCGCCACGGCCGTCCGGGCGGTCGGAGCGGCGGAGGCCGGGGCGGCGGGGGCGGTCGGGGCGACCGCGTCGATCCAGCAGCGGGTCCGCGCGAACGGGTACCCCGGCAGCGACAGCGGCCGGACCGCGCCCTGGTGGGCGCCCGCCCAGTCGAACGCCTCGCCGGCGGCCCAGCGGCGCGCGGTGTCCTCGGCGTCGGCGGACGGCACGGTGGCGGGGCCGGGCTCCGCGGTCGCGACGCCGGTGTACCCGCCCGGGCGCCCGGCGAGGAAGCCCGCCAGCGCGTCCGCGAACGCCTCCGCCGAGGAGGCGACGACGGCGAGGCGGTGCGCCTGGGCCTCCCGCCCGACCTGGAGGGTGTACGCCAGCCGGCCGAGGTCGACCCCGGCTCCGGCGCCGGCCGACCGGGTGGCCAGCTCGCGCAGCGTCGTCCCGCCGTGCACGGCCCCCGGGCGCACCGCGTCGGTGCGACCGATCAGCCGCACGATGGTGGCCGGGTCGAGGCCGAGCTCGTCGAGCGGCTCGTCCACCGCCGTGACGGGCACGCCCGCCGCGGCCGCGAGGTCCGCCACGTCGACGGCCGGGCGCGCGGCGCGCAGCCAGGCCAGCGTCCGCTCGGCGACCCGGCGCAGACCCTCCTCGTCCCGGGCCGAGAGCGGGAGGACGGCCGGGCCCGCCGGGGCGGCGACCGGTGCGTCCTGCCGGTACTCCTCCACCACGAGGTGGGCGTTGGAGCCGCCCGCGCCGAAGGCGCTGACGCCCGCGCGCAGCGGCCCGGGGCCGGTCCACGGCGCGAGGTCGCGCTGGACCCGGAACGGCACCCGGTTCCAGTCGACGGCCGGGTTGAGCCGGTCCGCGTGCAGGGAGGGCGCCAGTTCACGGGCCCTCAGCTGCAGCAGGACCTTGGTGAGCGCGGCGATGCCCGCCGCCGACTCCAGGTGCCCGAGGTTGGACTTCACCGAACCGAGGGCGATCGAGCCGGCCGGCAGGTCGCCGAAGGCGCGGACCAGCCCGGCCACTTCGGCCGGGTCGCCGAGCGCCGTCCCGGTACCGTGCGCCTCCACGTACGAGACGCTGCCCGGTTCGACGCCGGCCTCGCGCAGCGTCTCGGCGACGACCTCGGCCTGGGCGGCGGGGCTGGGCACGGCGAACCCGCCGGTCTTGCCGCCGTGGTTGAGGGCGCTGGCCAGGATGACGCCGAGGATCCGGTCGCCGTCGCGCTCCGCCGCGGCCAGCGGCTTGAGCAGGACGGCGCCGACGCCCTCGCCGGGCACCATGCCGTCGCCGTCGGCCGCGAAGCTGCGGCACCGTCCGCTGTCGCCGGTGAAGCCGCCTACCGCGAGCTGGCGGTACTTGCGCGGGTGCGGGGCGAGGTTGACGCCGCCGGCGAGCGCGTAGTCCGCCCGGCCGGCCACCAGGGCCTCGCAGGCGAGGTGGATGGCGGTCAGCGAGGAGGAACACATGGTGTCGACGGCCAGGCTGGGGCCGTGCAGGTCGAGGACGTAGGAGACCCGGTTGGCGATGGAGGAGTACCCCATGCCGCCCGCGAGGCCGCGCTCGTCCTCGAACAGCTGGTAGTGGCCGTACATGACGCCCACGTAGACGCCCACCCGGCTGCCGCGCAGCCGGGTGCGCGGGTAGCCGGCGTCCTCCAGGGCGTGCCAGGAGGTCTGCAGGAACAGCCGCTCCTGCGGGTCGGTCAGCTCGGCCTCGCGCAGCGACATCTGGAAGAAGCGCGGGTCGAACTCGTCGATGCCGTCGAGGAATCCGCCCCAGCGGCTGACCGGCCGGCCGTCGGCCGAGGTCAGCGTGCGGTGGTCCCAGCGCTCCGACGGCACCTCGCGCA
Source organism: Kitasatospora sp. NPDC034035 (assembly GCF_055575755.1). Lineage (NCBI taxonomy): Bacteria > Bacillati > Actinomycetota > Actinomycetes > Kitasatosporales > Streptomycetaceae > Kitasatospora > Kitasatospora sp. NPDC034035. The sequence continues at coordinate 45,406 of NZ_JBVISA010000031.1, forward strand.
CGCAGTCGCGGCCGGCCCGCAGGTTCTCCCAGTACGCCTCGGTGTCGTCGGCGAGCGGGTAGCGGCCCGCGACGCCGATGATCGCGATGCGGTGGTCCGCCTCCGGGCGCGGCGCGGCCTGCGGCCGGGACGCCGCCACCACGGCGGGGGCGGCGGCAGGGGCGGGCTGCTCGGGGAGCAGCGCGCGGACGGCGGCGGGGTGGCGCTCCACCAGGTAGTCGGCGACCTCGCGGATCGTCGGGTACTCGAACAGCAGGGTCGCGGGCAGTTCGCCGGTCCGCTCGGCCAGCAGGTCCGCGATCCGGGGCACGGTCAGCGAGTCGACGCCGAAGTTCTCGTAGGTCTCGTCGAGCCAGAGCCGCTCGCGCGGGACCTGGAGGATCTCGACGAAGGCGTCCTTGACGTACTCCCGGGCCGCCTCGGTCAGCGCGTCGGCGTCCCCGTCGGCCGGGGTGCCCGGGCCGGCGGTCGCGGTCACGGGGGCCGGGGCGGCGGTGACCGCCGGCGCGGTGGCCCGCGGCGCACCCTCCGCCGCCGTCTCGGCGACGACCACGTGCTGGCTCAGCCCCTCGTCGGCGGGCAGGGCCCGGCTGCGGGCGAAGCCGGCCAGCGCGAGGGCCCGGCGCCAGCCGGGGGCGGAGAGCAACGGCGAGCCGGGCAGCCGCAGTTCGGCGTCCTGGTGGAGCCACCAGCCGTCCAGCAGCCCGAAGGTGAGGGTCGCGGTCATGACGTTGCTGCTGGCCTCGTTGAGCACCAGGCGGCCGCCCGGCCTGAGCAGCAGGTTGACGGCGCGCAGGGTGGCGAGCAGGTCGGTCGTGGCGTGCAGCACGTTGGCGGCGACGACCAGGTCGACGCTGCCGGGCTGGAAGCCCTGCGCGACCGGGTCGCGCGAGATGTCGAGCTGCTCGAAGCGGACGTACGGGTGCTCGGCGGCGAACCGCTGCCGGCCGTGCTGCAGGAAGGCCCGGGAGATGTCGGTGTAGACGTAGCTCACGTCGACGCCGGAGGCGGACAGCGCGGGCAGGACGCTGGCGGTGGTGCCGCCGGTGCCCGCCCCGATCTCGACGACCGTCAGCCGGCCGCGGTGCCCGTCCAACTGGTCGCGGACGGCCCCGACCACGAGCTCGTTGGCCCGGTCGACGACCGGGCTGCCCCGGTAGGCGCCCTCGACGAGCGCGGTCGAGCCGCCCGGGAACATCACGTCGGTCGCGCGGACGGTGCCGCGCATGACGCCGAAGAGGTTGTGCATGCAGGGCCTGAGCAGCCGGTCGAAGCGGTTCAGCGCCGTCTTCTGCTCGCACAGCTCGACCAGGTCGCCCTCCGGGTCGGCGCCCACCGGGCGCCCGGTGGGGGCGAGCCGCCCGCCACTGTCGCGCAGGAAGCCGGCCTCGGTGAGCTGGCGCAGGAGCTCGGCGAAGAGCCGGCCGTGCGCGGGTACGACGCCCAGCCGCTCGGTGAGCGCCTCGGGGGTCCACCGCTCGGCCTCGGTCAGGAAGACGCCCTCCTGGCGGAACAGGGTCCACAGCCAGCCGAGCATGATCTCGTCCAGGCGGGCGTCGTCGTCCTCGGTGAGCAACCGCTCGACCGGCCGGAGCGCCGCGAGGGACGGCACCAGCGACACGTCGTCGGCCGGGGTGCCGGGCGCGGCGGTCTCCTGCTCGACGCCGACCGCGGCCAGCGCGGAGGCGTCGGCCTTGACGACGACGACCTGTCGGTCCGGGCGTCCCAGCACGCTGTGCACGGCCGCCATCCCTTCCTCCGGGGTGATCGAGTGGATGCCGGTGGCCGCCAGGCGGGCCCGGTGGCGCTCGTCCGCGACGATGCCGACCGTCCCCCAGTAGCCCCAGTTGATGACTGCGACGCTGGCCCGCAGCACCCCGTCGAGGTGGTGGGCGAAGGCGTCCTCGAAGGTCGAGCCGGCCGCGTAGTTCCCCTGCCCGGCGCTGCCGGAGAGCGCCACCGCCGAGGAGAAGAAGAGGACGAAGTCCAGGTCGGACGCGTCGGCGAGCGCCGCGTGCAGGGCGACCGAGGTGCGGGTCTTGGCGGCGAGGACGTCCTGGAAGGTGTCCTCCGTCATGGTGGCGACGGTCTGGTCGCGCAGCACGATGGTCGCGTGGAAGACGCCGTGCAGGGCGCCGTGCCGGGCGCGGGTGCGGGCGACCGCCTCGCGCAGGGCCCGCGGGTCCGTCGCGTCGGCCCGCTCGTAGGAGACCAGCTCGCCGCCGGGGTCGATGGCGCGCAGCCGGGCGCGGCGCCCGGCGTCCAGCTCGCTGCGGCCGAGCAGCACGACCTTCGCCCGGTGGCGCCGGACGAGCCAGTCGGCCAGTTCGAGTCCGATGCCCCCGGCGCCGCCGAGGACCAGGTAGACGCCGTCGCGGCGGATCCGCTCCTGCGGGGGCGTGGGCGCGGCGGCGACGAGCCGGCGGCGGTGGAACACGCCGCCGCGCAGCGCGTACGGGCCGCCGGCCGGCACCCGGAGCAGGTCGGCGGTCGGCGCGTCGGCGGACGACCGGTCGACGACGGCCACTCGCCAGCGCGGGTGCTCCTGGGCCAGTGACAGGGCGAGCCCGTGCAGGCTCGCCGCGTACGGGTCGCGGACCGGCTCGTCGCCCGTGGTGAGCGCGTCCTCGGTGACGACGGTGATCCGGATCGGGGAGCCGAGCCGCTGCAGCACCTTGGCGAGCCGGAAGAGCGTCAGGACACCCCGGTCCTGGGCGGTTTCGAGCGCCTCGACGTCGTCGGTGCGCCCGCCCGCGGGGGCGAGCAGGACGACGTGGTCGGGCCGGCCGCCGGCGTCCCGGACCTGCCTCGGGTCCAGCTCGGTGACCGTACCGGCCAGGCCCGCCCGCAGGGCCGCGGCGAGCGCGGCGTGCTCCGGGCCGCGGACCAGCCAGGTGGTGCCCCCGGCGGGGGCCTGGCCCGGCTCGGCCACCGGTGCCCAGCGCGGGACGAACATCAGCTCGTCGGGCGACACCGGTGCGGCGTCCGGCGCGGGCACCGGGGCGGCCTGCGGCGCGGGCGCCTGCGGGGCGGCGGTGGGCGCGGCGCCCCCGGCGGGCCGCAGCGACAGGTCCCGCAGCCGGACCCGGACCTCACCGGTGTCGTCGGTCAGGGTCAGGTCGTAGCGGTCGGCGCCGACGGCCCGCACATGGGCGTACCCGAGCTCCGACACCGGGGCGAACACCTCGGCGGCCGTGAGGGCGAACGGCACCATGGCGGAGCCGGCCGTGCGGTCGCGCAGGACGGCGAACGCGTGCAGCGCGCCGTCCACCACCGAGGGGTGCAGGGCGCAGCCGGCGAACCGGGCGGCCTCCGCGGGGACGCGCAGGCGCACCAGGGCCTCGCCCTCGCCCGACGCGATCCACTCGACGGTCCGCAGGGCGGGGCCGTAGAGCAGCCCGGCGGCCGCGAGGTCGGCGTAGAGGTCCGCGCCCTGGTGGAGCCGGGTCAGCCGGGCCTTCAGGGCCTCGACCGGGACGGCCCTGGGCCGCGGTTCGGCCAGCTGGGCGAGCCGTCCTTCGGCGAGCAACTCGTCGGCGTCGCCGAGGAGTTCGAACTCCAGGCCGACGCGTCCGCGGCGCAGCCGCAGACGGGCCGTGCGCTCGGCGCCGGCCACCGTGAACGGCCGCAGCCACCGGACGCCGTCGAGCCGGACGGGCTGCGCGAGGCCGGCCGCCTCGGCGGCCGCGCGGGCCATCTCCAGGATGGCCGCGGCGGGCAGCAGCCGGATCTCGCCGACGCGGTGCCCGTCGATGAGCGGGTGCTCGGGGCCGAAGACGGCCCGGTGGGTCAGACCGTCGAGGCTGTCGGCCGGGTCGACCCCGTCCAGCAGCGGGTGGACGGGGCCCGACACCGCCGTGCGGGCGGGCGGCGACCAGATGGTGTCGGTCAGCCAGCAGCGCAGCTCCTCGAACGGGTAGCCGGGCAACGGCACGCGCCGCCCGCTGCCCCGGGGCCAGGTGATCCTGGCGCCGGCGACCCAGGCCGCGGCGAGCTCGGCGGGGTCGTCGCCGGCGGGCGCCGCGGCCCGGGCCGAAGCCCGGCCGCGCGCGCTGCCGTTCCAGACGCCGGACAGCGCGTCCCCGCGCAGCCCGGCCACCAGTTCCTCGGCGGTGGCGGCGAGCACGACCATCCGGTCCGCCCACTCCTCGCGCCCGGCCTGCAGGGTGAACGCCACGTCCGCGAGGTCGTACCGCCCCCGCTCCACGGCGTCCGCGAGCTGCGCGGCCAGCACGGGCAGGCGCTCCGGCGCCCGGGCCGACAGCGGGAACAGCCAGGGGCCGGCCTGGCCGGCCGACGGCCGCGCGGCCGACGGGTCGGCGACGTACTCCTCGACGACCAGGTGGGCGTTGGCACCGCCCGCGCCGAAGGAGCTGATGCCCGCCCGGCGGGGCCGGCCGTCCTGCCGGGGCCAGGGGGCGAGCTCGCGCTGCACCCGCAGCGGGGTCGAGTCGAAGTCGATGTTCGGGTTCGGCGGGTCCGCGTGGAGCGAGGGCACCAGCTCGCCGTGCTGCATCTGCAGCAGCACCTTGCTGAGTCCGGCCATGCCGGAGGCGGACTCCAGGTGCCCGATGTTGGACTTGACCGAGCCGATCGGCAGGCTGCCCGGCGCCCGGTCGGAGCCGCCCAGGGCCAGGGCGAGGCCGCGGATCTCCACCGGGTCGCCGAGCGCGGTGCCGGTGCCGTGGGCCTCCAGGTAGCCGAGCGAGTCGGGGTCCACCCCGGCCTCGGCCAGCGCCTGGCTGACCAGCCCGCCCTGCATGACCGGATTGGGCACGGTGAAGCCGTTGGTCCGGCCGCCGTGGTTGACGCTGGAGCCCAGGATGACGCCGTGGATGTGGTCGCCGTCCCGGACGGCGTCAGCGAGCGGGCGCAGCAGCACGGCGCCCACGCCCTCACCGGGCACGTAGCCGTCGCCGTCCGCGCCGAAGCTGCGGCACCGACCGTCGCTCGAGGTGAAGCCGCCCTGGCCGAGGAAGCGGTACTTGTACGGGTGCACGTGGAGGTTGACGCCGCCCGCGACGGCGAACTCGGTGTCACCGGCTCGCAGGTCCCGCACCGCCAGGTGGATGGCCGTCAGCGAGGACGAGCACATGGTGTCCACGCCGAGGCTCGGGCCGGTCAGGCCCAGGGTGTACGAGACGCGGTTGGCGATCGACGCGTGCGAGGAGGCGCCGATCCGGCCGTCCTCGGCCTCGTGCAGCTGGTACAGCCCGTACATCGCGCCGACGTAGACACCGACGCGGCGGGAGCGCAGGTCCTCGCGGGTGCGGCCGGCGTTCTCCATGGCGTGCCAGGCGGCCTGGAGGAACAGCCGGTCCTGGGGGTCGATGATCTCGGCCTCGCGGGGCGAGATGCCGAAGAACAGCGGGTCGAAGCGGTCGATGCCGCGCAGGAAGCTGCCCCAGCGGCTGTACCGGGCAGCCTGGTCGGCGGGGGTGGCCTGGTCGTAGTCGCGCCAGTCCCAGCGGTCCGCGGGGATCTCGGTGACGAGGTCCCGGCCCGCCCGCAGGTTGGCCCAGAACTCCTCCGGGGTGTCCGACTCGGCGAACCGCGCGGCCACGCCCACGATGGCGATGGGCATCGGGCCGGCGGGGGCGGCCGGCGCGGACGCGGCGGCGACGGGGGCGGGGGCGGGGGCGGGGGCGGCCTCGACCACCGGCACGGCCTCGGGCACCGGGGCGGCCTCCGGCGCGGGCGCCGCCGCCCGCGGGGCGAACCGGTCGCCGTACTGCCCGGCGAACCAGCCCGCGAGCGCCCGCAGGTTCTGGTACTCGAAGAACAGGGTCTTCGGCAGCGACCCGAAGTGGTCCTCCAGCCGCCGGGTCAGATCCATGATCAGCAGCGAGTCGATACCGAACTGCTCGAACGCGGTGTCCGCGTCGATCTCCTCCGGCGGGAAGTCGAACACCTCGGCCAGCACGCCGCGCAGGAACTCCTCGACGGCGCCGGTCACCTCCGGCGACCGCCCGTCCGGCGCGGACGCGGCGGACTCGGCGGACGCGGCGGAGGCCGCGGGCGCCGCCACCGACGGCAGGGCCGGGGCCGGTGCGTCGAGGACCTCCCGCAGCCGCGCCAAATGGCCGTGCGCGACCATCACGTGGTCCCCGTCGTGGCCCAGCGCGCGGTCGAACGCCTCCAGCGCCGCGGCGGTCGGCATCGCCACCAGCCCGACCTGACGGGCCATCCGGGCCGCGGTGGCCTCGTCGGCGTCGACGCGGATCCCGCCGTCCGCCCAGAGCGACCAGAGCACGGAGAGGCTGCGCCCGGGCCGGTCGCTCGCCCGGCGCCAGGCCGCGAAGGCGTCCAGGAAGCGGTTGGCGTAGGCGTAGTCGGTCTGTCCGGGGCTGCCGGCGGCGCCGGACATCGAGGAGAAGCAGACGAAGAACTCCAGCGGGTCGCCCGCGGTGGCCCGGTCGAGTTCGAGGGTGCCCGCGACCTTGGGCCCGAGCACGTCCGCGAACTGCTCGTCGGACTTGCGCGCCAGCAGCGCGTCCCGGGTGGTCCCGGCGAGGTGCAGCACTCCGTGGATCGGGCCGAAGTCCGCGTGCACCCGCCCGACGAGCTCCGCGGCCGCACCGGGAGCGCCCAGGTCGGCCCGCAGGTAGTGGACGTCGAGCCCGGCGGCGCGCAGAGCGGAGAGGTCGGCCTCCGCCGAACGGCCGGTCAGCACGTAGCGGGCGCCCGCGCCCAGGTGGGCGATGAGGTGGCGGCCCAGGGCGCCCGCGCCACCGGTCACCAGCACGGTGCCGCGCGGGGCGATCGGGGCGGCGGCCGGGGCGACCGGCTCCCAGCGGAGCACCTGTCGGCGCCCGGCGGTGTACCGGACGCGGAACTCGTGCGCGGCACCGGCCTCGGCCGCGACGGCGGCGGCGAGGTCGTCCGCCTCGACGGCCGCGACCCGGAACTCCGGGTGCTCGTTGGCGAGCGCGCGGGCGAAGCCGTCCAGGGCGTGCACCCGCGCGTCGTCGGCGCCGCCGGTCGGCCGCAGGACCTGGAGCACCCGGACCGGGCGCCCGGTCGGCCGCGCCGCCCAGGAGCGGAACAGCCGCAGCAGTCCGGGCAGCGGGTCGCCGTCGGTGGTGCGGACGACGAGCAGGTCCTCGTCGCCCGCCAGGACGGCGTCCTCGGTGGTCCGCTCGGCGCCGGGCAGCTCGCCCTCGCCGAGCAGCCGCACCCGGGTCGGCCGGGCGGCGTCCGCTCCGGCGGGGGCGTCCTGCCACCGCTGGACGAGCAGGTGGGCGGCGGCCGGGCCGTCCGGCGCGGCGGCGCCGTCCAGGGCCCGGGTGACCACGGCGCGCAGCCGCACGGACACCCGGCCGTCGTCGTCGGCGAGCACCACGTCGTGGCCGGCCGGGGTCGCCACGGCGTGCACGTGGCCCCGCTCGGGCAGCGGCCCGAAGATGTCGACGCCGTCCAGGGCGAAGGGCAGCTCGCGCGCCCGGGGGGCCGACGGGTCCTGGTCGGTCCACAGGCAGGCCTGGAGCATGGCGTCGAGCAGCGACGGGTGCAGGGTGAAGCGGTCGAACGGCTCGTCGGCGGCCGCCGGGACGGCCACCCGGGCCAGCGCCTCGCCCGGGGTGTGCCGCACCGACTCCAGGCCCTGGAGGCTCGGCCCGTAGCCGCCGCCGAGCGCGGCGAACACCGCGTAGCAGTCCTCGGCCGTGGACGTCCTGGGCAGGCGGGCGCGGATGACCTCCAGGTCGATCCGGGGCGCCGGCGCGGCCTCGTCGAAGCGCAGGGTGCCGGTCGAGCAGAGCACGCCGTCGGCCGTGCCGTCGACCCGCCGCAGCTCGTAGGCGACCCCGCCGTCGGCGGCCGGTTCGAGGTGCAGGCGCACCCGCACCGGCTCGTCCCGGACCAGCACGGGGCGGGCCCAGAGCACGTTCACGATGCCGGTGGCCCGGCCGTGCCCGCGCTCGGCGGCGGCGTCCACCGCGAACTCCAGCGCCGCGACGGCGGGCAGGATCCGGACCGTGCCCAGGGCGTGGTCGCGCAGGTAGAACTCGCCGCCGGTCAGCAGTCGTTCGGGGACGGCCCCGGCCAACGCCGCAGGCGGGTCGATCCAGAAGCCGCGGGTCGCCCGGGGCGGCTGCGGCAGCGAGAGCCGGGCCGGCCGGCGGCCCGCCGGGCGGGGCCACTCCAGCGTCCCGCCCGTGGTCCAGCGCAGGGCCGCCGCGGCCGGGTCGTCGACGGTCACCGGGCCGTCGGCGGCGCCGGGCGCGGCCGTCCCGGTGTGCACGCCCTCGCCGTCCCGCAGCCGGGCGGCCAGCTCGGCGACCCCGGTGACGACCACGGCGAGCCGCTCCCGCAGCTGCTCGCGGCCGGTCCCCAGGGTGTACGCGATCCGGTCCAGGGAGGCAGCCGGGTGGGCGTCCAGCCAGGCCGCCAGCTCGGCCCGGTAGCGGTCGAGCTGCTCGCGGCCGTCGGCCGACAGCACGATCAGCCGAGCGGCTCGGTCCTCGGTGGTGCCACCCATCAACGTTCCCCCGCCTCTTCCATTACCACGTGCACGTTGCTGCCTCCCATGCCGAACGAGCTGACGCCGGCTCGGGCCGGCGCGCCGTCGGGTGTTTCCCACGCCTGCGCCGCGGACTGGATCCGCAGCGGGCTGTCCGCGAAGTCGAGCATCGGGTTGGGCGTCCGAAGGTCCACGAGGCCGGGGAGCGTGCGGTGACGCATCGCCAGCATGACCTTCACGATGCCCGCGACGCCCGCCGCGGCCTCCAGGTGACCGATGTTGGTCTTGACCGATCCGACGCCGGTCCGGCCCGGGGCGACCGGGATCCCCCAGTCCTCGTAGAGGCGGGTGAACGCCTCCTTGAGCGCGTCGACCTCGATCGGGTCGCCGAGCGGAGTCCCGGTGCCGTGCGCCTCGATGTAGCCGACGGTGTCCGGCGAGATCCCGGCGGCGCGGTGCGCGGCCAGCACGACCTCGCGCTGCGCCTGCGGGTTGGGCACCGTCAGCGAGTGGGTGTGCCCGCCGTGGTTCTCCGCCGAGCCGATCAGGACGGCGTGCACCGGGTCCCCGTCCGCGAGCGCGCGGTCGAGCAGCTTGAGCGCCAGCAGGACCACGCCCTCGCCGCGTCCGTAGCCGTCCGCCCGCTCGTCGAAGGTCTTGCAGCGGCCGTCGGGGCTGAGCATCCCGGCGCGGCGCAGCCCGGCGAAGCCGTGCGGCGCCAGCAGCAGGTTCGCCCCGCCGGCCAGGGCCAGTTCGCAGTCGCCGTACTGCAGTGCGCGGGCCGCCCGGTGGATCGCGACCAGCGAGCTGGAGCAGGCGGTGTCGAACACCGCGCTCGGGCCGCTCAGGTCGTAGACGTACGAGATGCGGTTGGCCGCGATGGAGGCGACGTTGCCGATCAGGAAGTGGTCGCCCATCTCCGGGGAGCCGGGGCCGAGCAGGCTGAGGTAGTCCGCGCCGCTGAGCCCGACGAAGACACCGGTGCGGCTGCCGGCCAGCTCGGCGGGCACGTGCCCGGAGTCCAGCAGGGCCTCGTGCGCGGCGTGCAGCAGCAGCCGGTGCTGCGGGTCCATCTGGGCCGCCTCGCGGGGCGAGATGCGGAACAGCGACGGGTCGAACGCGTCCACGTCGTCGACGAAGGAGCCGCGGTAGCTCTCCGGGAACAGCCGGGCGGAGAAGCCGCGCTCCAGCGGGTACGGGCGGGTCAGGTCGCGGCCGGCCGTGAGGTGGCCCCAGAACTCCTCCAGGCTCGCCGAGGACGGCAGCCGGCCGCCGACCCCGATGATCGCGACCGGCGGGTAGCCGACGGCGGCCGCGGGCGCACCGGCGGCCGGGGCCGGCCCGGCGACCGGGGTCGCGGACGCCCGGGCGACCGGGGCGAGCGCCTCGGGGTGGGTCGCGGTCAGGTGGGCCGCCAGCGAGGCGAGGTCCGGGTGGGAGTAGAAGACGGTGGGCCGCACGGCGATGCCGAGCCGCTCCCGCAGGACCACGGCCAGCTGGGTGAAGCCGACGGAGTCGAAGCCCACCTCGCCCAGGGGCCGGTCGACCGGGACCTCCTCGGCGGGCCGCCCCGCGACGCCCGCGGTGGCTTCGCGCAGCCGGGCCAGCAGGTCGCCGGCGGGCGCGGCCTGCCGCGCCGCGGCCGGGGCGGCCGGGGCGGCGGGCGCACCCGGTGCGGTCCGCTCCTGCGGGTGCCCGAACCGGCTCAGCAGTTCGGCCGGCGGGAGGTCCGCCAACGGGCCGACGTCGACCTTCCCGTTGGGGGTCATCGGGAACCGGGTCAGCGCGACCGTCCGGGCCGGGACCATGTACTCGGGCAGCAGCTCGCCGGCCCGTCGGAGGGCCGCGGCCGCGGCGTCGGGGGCGGCGGTCACGAACGCGACCAGCTGCGGGGTGCCCGGCAGGTCCTCGCGCACGACCACCCGGACGTCCCCGGCCTCGAGGTGCCGCCGGACGGCGGACTCGACCTCGCCGAGCTCGATGCGGTGGCCGCGCAGCTTCACCTGCCGGTCGGCCCGGCCGAGCAGCAGCAGCTCCCCGGTGGCCGACCAGCGCGCCAGGTCCCCGGTCCGGTAGAGCCGCTCGCCGGTCGCCGGGTCGCGCGGGAAGCGCTCGGCGGTCAGCTCGGGCCGGTTGCGGTAGCCCCGGGCGACGCCCTCCCCGCCGATCAGCAGCTCCCCGACGGCGCCGAACGGCACCGGGGCGCCGTCCGGACCGGCCACCCGGAAGGTGGTGTTGGCGATCGGGGTGCCGACGGTGACCGGCCGGTTGCGGCGCACCCGCAGCGCGGAGGACCAGATGGTCGTCTCGGTCGGGCCGTACATGTTCCACAACTCGTCGCAGCGGTCGAGCAGTTGGGTGGCGAGTTCGGCGGTCAGCGGCTCCCCGCCGCACAGCAGCCGACGCACCCGTCCGGTCCAGCCGGCGTGCAGCAGCATCTGCCAGGTGGCCGGGGTGGCCTGGACGAGCGTCGCTCCCGAGCCGTCCAGCAGCTCGGCCAGCGCCAGCCCGTCCCGGACGGTGTCCGCGGGCGCGATGCGCACGGTGGCGCCCCGGGTGAGCGGCAGCAGCAGCTCCAGTCCGGCGATGTCGAAGCCGGCGGTGGTGACGGCGAGCAGCACGTCGTCCTCGGTGCAGCCCGGCCGGTCGGCCATCGCGGTCAGCAGGTTGACCAGGTTGCCGTGGGTGACCTCGACGCCCTTGGGCCGTCCGGTCGAACCGGAGGTGTAGAGCACGTAGGCGAGGTCGGCGTCGCGGCGGGCGACCGGTTCGGCCGGCGCCGCGGCGCCCGGGTCGTCGACGGGGATCCGAACGCCCGGGACGTCCGCGGGCAGCCGGTCGGCCAGGCCCGGTTCGAGCAGGACGGCGGCCAGCCCGGCGTCGGAGCCGATGTGGGCGAGCCTGGCGGCCGGGAAGTCCGGGTCCAGCGGGACGTACGCGGCCCCGGCGGCCTGGACGGCGAGCAGCGCGACGATCAGCACGGCGCGACGGTCCGTCAGCACGCCGACCAGGTCGCCCGGCTGCACCCCGCGGGCGCGCAGCACCCCGGTGAGGGCGCGCACCCGGCCCGCGAGCTCGGCGTACGTCAGCGCGCCCTCGGCGTCCACCACGGCGGTGCGCTCCGGGTGCCGTTCGGCACGGGCGAGCACCAGCTGGGCCGTGCTGACGTCGCGCGGCCGCTCGGCGCGGGTGGCGTTGACCCGCTCCAGGGTGCCCCGCTCGTCGGGGGTGCCCAGGTCGAGGTCGGCGACGCGCCGGTTCGGGTCGGCCGTCACGGCTTCGAGCAGCAGCCGGTAGTGCTCGGCCAGCCGCTCGACGGTGGGGCGGTCGAACAGCTCGGTGTCGTACTTGACGTACAGCAGGGCCTCGGTGTCGCGGACGACCACCTCGACGACGAGGTCGTTCTCGCTCTCCTGGGTGAGGTCGAGGGCGTCCCGGAAGACGGTCTGGCCGGCGGCCATGTCCTGGTCCCCGCCGACGCCCTGCTGCAGGTAGAAGCCGATGCCGAACTCCGCGCCGGCGTCCGGGCCGCGGCGCAGGTCGTCGACGACCGAGGCGAACGGGTAGCCGCCGTAGTCCTCGGCCCGGACCATCTCGTCCTGGACGGCGTTCGCCAGCTCGGTGAAGCTCAGCTGCGGGTCGCAGTCCACCCGCAGGACGACCGGGTTGATCAGGTAGCCGACGGTGCGGTCGAAGCGGTACTCGGGGCGGCCGTCGGTCGGCACCATCACGCTGATGTCGCGGTGGCCGGAGTGCCGCTGCAGCAGCGCGGCGAAGGCGCCGAAGACCACGCCGAAGGTGGTCACCCCGGCCGCGCGGGCGGTGCTCCGGACGGCGCTCCAGGTGGCCTCCGGCAGCCGGAGCTGCACCATCGCCCCGCTGGTGTGCGAGGCGGGGCCGACCCGGCGGCGGTCGGCGACCGCCTGGAGCACGGGCGCGGTCGAGGCGCCGCCCAGCCGGTCGAGCCACCAGCGCCGGTACTCCTCGGCCTGCGGGCCGGCCAGCATCTCCCGCTGCCACCGCACGAACTCGGAGTACGGCGTGGCCGGTTCGACCGGCGGCAGCCCGCGGCCGGAGGTCAGCCCGTCGTAGCAGGCGACGATGTCGCGCAGCAGGAGGTGGCTGGAGACGCCGTCGGTGATCAGGTGGTGGAACACGAGCAGCAGCAGGGTCCCGCCGCCGGGCGTGGTGATCAGCCAGGACCGGTGCAGCGGGTCGTGCTCCAGGTCGAACGGCTGCCGGACGAGGGTGTTGACGCGGGCCGTGAACTCGCCGTCGGTCACGTGCCCGAGGTCCAGCCGGGGCACCTCGACCGGGCGGTCGGTGATCACCTGCACCGGGCCGGTGGCGTCCAGCCGGACGGCGATGCGCAGGTCCGGGTTGCGTTCCACCGCGGCGATCAGCGCCTCGGCGAGCCGGTCCGGGTCGACCTGCTCGCCGAGCCAGAGGCCGAGCGGGAGGTTGTAGGAGGTGGCGTCCGGCCGGCCCTCGTGGATGGCCCACAGCGCGGCCTGGCCGCGGGTGAGCGGATAGGGGTTCGGGTCGTACGCCGTCGGCGCGGGGGCCGCGGCCGGGGCCGGTACGGGCGCCGTCGCGGCGGCCGGGGCGGCGGCGGCCGGGGCAGCGGCCGGGGCGGCGGCGGCCGGGGCGGCCTCGACCAGGCTGCGCAGCAGCGGCCCCGCCACGTCCTCCGACACCTCGCCGGCGGCGATCGCCGCCAGCAGTTCGCGCAGTGCGGTGCTCATCGGCCCGCCCCTTCCTTCAGTGCGGCCAGCGCGGCGTCGACGCCGAGGCTGCCGTCGCGCAGGCCCGCCAGCAGCGCGGCGATGCCGTCCGACGGCGGCGCGGTCACGGGTGCCGCTGCGGTTACGGGTGCCGGTGCGGTTACGGGTGCCGGTGCGGGTGTGGACGGCGGCGCGGTCACGGGTGCGGGTGCGGGTGCGGGTGCCTGTGCGGGCTGCTGCGACGCGGGCAACGGCCCGTAGGCCTCGAACACCGCCTGCGCCGCCGACCTGACGGTCTGCCGCACGGAGAACATGCGGGTCGGGATGTTCACGCCGTAGTCGGCGCCCAGGCGCCGGCTCAGTCGGCGCAGGCCCAGCGAGTCCACCCCCGCCTCGGACAGCGCCAGGTCCACGGTGAGCCGCTCGATCCGCATCCCCAGGTGCGCGGCCAGCAGGGCGCGCACGTGCTCGCGGACGGCGGCCTCCGGGTCACCGTCGGCCGGTGCCGGCCCGACCGGCGGGACCGCGGCGGGCGCGGCGGCCTCGGCGGGCGCGGGCACCACCGGTGCCGGAGCAGGCACCGGAGCAGGCGCCGGAGCGGGCGCGGCCACGGGTGCGGCCGCAGGTGCGGCCGCCGCCACCGGAGCCGGAGCGGGGGCCGGAGCCGCGACGGGCTCGGCCACGACGGGCTCGGCCGGCACGGGCCCGGCCGGCGCCACGGCGGCGCCCTCGGCCGCGATCAGCCCCGAGCCCGCGGCCTGCACCCGGTCGAACCGGTCGCCGGGGGTGAGCCAGTAGCTCTCCCGGGCGAACGGGTAGGTCGGCGCGGGCACCCGCCGGGGTGCCGCCCCCCGCCACAGCTGCGCCCAGTCGATCGGGGCGCCGCCGACCCAGAGCCGGGCCACCTTGTCCAGCCGGCCGGCGTCCACGACGGCCCGCAGGTAGTGGAGCCCCTCCGCCCCCTCCAGCAGGAGCGACGTGGTGGCGTCCCGGCCGCTTCCGGTGAACACCCGCTGCTCGGTGCCGTCGGCCAGCCAGGCCTCCAGGACCGCCGCGAGCGAGGACGGCGAGTCGGCGACGACGGCGAGGCGCTCGGCGTACTCCTCCCGCCCGCTCTGCAGGGTGTGGGCGAGCGCGGCCGGGTCCACGTCCTCGTGGCGCCGGGCCCATCGGGCGAGGTTCCCGGCGTAGTCGCGCAGCCGCTCGGCGTCCCGCGCCGACAGGACGAACAGCTGGTCGCCGGCGGGCCCGGCGACCGGCGCCTCGCGGTACTCCTCGACCACCGCGTGGACGTTGACCCCGCCCAGCCCGAAGGCGCTCACCCCCGCACGCAGCGGGGCCTCGGCCCCGGTAGCGGTGCGCACCGGCAGCCAGGGCTCGCGCTCGCGCACCACCCGCAGCGGGCTGTTCTCCAGCCGCAGGTGCGGGTTGAGGGTTTCGAGGTGCACGTTGCCCGGGATCTCCCGGTGGCGCATCGAGAGCAGCGCCTTGATCAGGCCGGTGACGCCCGCGGCCGCCTCCAGGTGGCCGGTGCTGGGCTTCGCCGACCCCAGCGCGACGTGCGGCTCGGTCCACTGGGCGCCGTGGTCGGCGTACAGCCGGGTGAAGGCCGTCTTCAGGCCCTCGACCTCGATCGGGTCGCCGAGTTCGGTGCCGGTGCCGTGCGTCTCGACGTAGGTGACCGTCCGGGGGTCCACTCCGGCACGGCGGTGGGCCGCGACCACGCAGGCGGCCTGCGCGTCCGGGTTGGGCGCGGTCAGCGAGTTGGTGCGGCCGCCGTGGTTGACCGCGCTGCCGCGCAGGACGCCGTGGATGACGTCGCCGTCGCGCACCGCCGCGTCGAGGCGCTTGAGCACCACCATGCCGACGCCCTCGGCCCGGGCTATGCCGTTGGCCCGCGCGTCGAAGGTGCGGCAGCGGCCGTCCGGGCTCAGCATCTCGCCCAGGCTCATGTCGACGAACAGCGTCGGCGAGGCGATGACGTTCACGCCGCCGGCCAGCGCGACCTCGCACTCGCCCTGCCGGATCGCCTCGGCCGCCTTGTGGACGGCGAGCAGCGAGGACGAGCAGGCGGTGTCGACGGGCTCGCTGGGGCCGCGGAGGTTCAGCAGGTAGGACACCCGGTTGGACAGGATCGCGTGGGCCCGGCCGGCCGAGTTGTAGCCGTCGAGCGGGACGCCGAGGGCGTGCTGCAGCTCGAAGTAGTCGTAGGTGCTGCTCCCGATGAAGACGCCGGTGTCCGTGCCGGACAGCGCGGACGGCCGGATGCCCGCGTTCTCGATCGCGCTCCAGGTGGCCTCCAGGACGAGCCGGTGCTGCGGGTCCATCGCGACGGCCTCGGTCGGCGAGATGCCGAAGAACCGCGCGTCGAACAGGTCGACCCGGCGCATGAACCCGCCCCACCGGACGTTGGTGCGGAACTCGCCCGGCTCGGGCTCGCCGTCGATGCGGCGCCAGTCCCAGCGGTCCGCCGGGATCTCGCGGACGAGGTCGTCGCCCGCCACCAGGTGCTCCCAGAACTCGTCCAGGTCGTCGGACTCCGGCAGCACCCCGGCCATGCCGACGATCGCGACGCCGTCGAGCGCGGCCGCGACCGGCGCCGGGGCGCTCGTCGGCACGGCGGCGGCGGTGGTGGGCTCGGCGACCACGGTCGGCGCGGCGACCGGCGCGGCGACCGACGCGGCCACGGCGGTGGGCGCGGCGGCTACCGGCACGGCGGGCGTGGCCACGGGCGCGACCGGCGCGACCGGCGCGACGACCATGGCGGGCGCGGCGACGGCGGCCGGCACGGCGACCGGCGCGGCCATGAACGCGGCCACCGGCGCCGCCAGCGGCGCTGCCGCGGCCGCGGCCGCCGCGGGATCCTGCGCGAGGATGGCCTGGCCGTGGTCACGGAGGATCTTGGCCACCAGGTCCTCGACGGTGGCGACCCCGAAGAAGGATGCCGGGGTCACGTCGAGGTCCCAGCGGGTGTTCACCTGGTGGCTGAGCCTGGTGTACATGATCGAGTCGAAGCCGTAGCGGCTGAGCTGCTCGTCCGCGGCGAGCTCACCGGGCAGGACCCCGGCCACCTCCTGGACGAGCGCCAGCAGTTCGCCCGCCACGGCGGCCTGCCAGGCATCGTCGGCCGCGCCGGCGCCCTGTTCCCGGTCCGTCCCGGCCGCCGGGGCGGCGGTGCCCGCGAGGAGGTCTTCCGTGCCCGCGACTGCCACCTGAACCTCCTGTCGGCCGAGCACCGGGCTCGGCGCCTCGAATCCCGCCTGCGGCGCGAGCGGTCGGACTCCTGCCGCGGCCGGGGTGGCCTCGCCAGGCCCGGCCGGGGTCACCGGAACGGCCTCGGCCTCGGCCGGGGCGGTGGTCCCGGGCACGGCCGCCTCGGCGGACGGCTCGTGCTCGCCGACCCAGCACCGCCGGCGCTCGAACGGATAGGTGGGCAGCGCCACCAGCACGCCGCCGTCCGGCCACTCCACCGGCTCCCCGGCGACCCAGCGGTCGGCTGGGGCCGTGCCACCGGGCCGGGCCAGCGCGGGGTGGTCCGCTCCCTCGGCCGCGGCGGCGAGCGCGGCGGCGAGGGTCCGGCGGTCGGCGGCGGTGACGGCCAGTCGCTCGGCCATCGCGTCGCGGCCGTGCTGCAGCGTGTGGGCCGCGTCCGCCAGGTCGGCGATCCGGTCCAGGCCGTCGCGCAGGGCGGCGGCGTAGCGGCGCAGCGCCTGCGGCGTGCGCGCCGACAGCGGGAAGACCCAGGGGCCGGCCGGACGCCGCGGCGCCGGGCCCGGCTGCGCCTCCTCCAGCACGACGTGGGCGTTGACCCCGCCGTAGCCGAAGGAGCTGACGCCCGCGCGGCGCGGGTGGCCGGCCGGGCGCGGCCAGGCGGTCGCCGACCGCACCAGGTGGAACGGGCTCCCGTCGAACCGCAGGTGCGGGTTGGGCTCGGTGAGGCCGGCCACCGGCGGCAGCACGCCGTGCTCCATCGCCAACAGCACCTTGATCACCCCGGCGGCGCCGGCGGCGGACTCCAGGTGGCCGGCGTTGGCCTTCACCGCGCCGACCCCGCAGTGGGGCTCGGCCGGCTGGGGAAGGCCCCGGCCACGGCGCAGTTCGTCGAAGGCCATCCGCAGGCCGTTGATCTCGACCGGGTCGCCGAGTTCGGTGCCGGTGCCGTGGGTCTCCAGGTAGCCGATCGTGGTCGGGTCGACGTCCGCGCGCTCGTGCGCCCGGACGATCATCGCCGCCTGGGCGGCCGGGTTGGGCGCGGTCAGCGAGCGGGCCCGGCCGCCGTGGTTGACGGCGCTGCCCCGCAGCCAGGCCCGGACGGTGTGCCGGCGCGCCCGGTCGGCGCTGGTCAGCACGACCAGGCCGAAGCCCTCGCTGCGGACGAAGCCGTCCGCGTCCGCGTCGAAGGAGCGGCACCGCCCGGTGGGGCTGAGCATGCCGGTGCTGCTCAGCAGCACGTGGTTGTGCGGCGTCAGGATGAGGTTGATGCCACCGGCCACCGCGATGTCGCACTCCCCCGACCGGATCGCCTCGGCGGCCCGGTGGATCGCGACCAGGGAGCTGGAGCAGCCGGTGTTGACCGGCTCGCTCGGCCCGTGCAGGTCGAGCAGGTAGGAGACGCGGTTGACCAGGATGGAGTGGGTGGTGGCGGTGGCGGCGTGGGCGTCGACCGGGTGGCCTGCGGCCTGCCGGATCTCGTCGTAGTCGTTCGACCCGGCGCCGATGAACAGGCCGACGTCGGATCCGGCGAGCGTGCCGGGTGCCAGGCCGGCGTCCTCCAGCGCCGTCCACACCCCCTGCAGCACCAGTCGCTGCTGCGGGTCCATCCCGGCGGCCTCGTGCGGCGAGATGCCGAAGAACAGCGGGTCGAACATGTCGACGTCGTGGACGAATCCGCCGCGCCGGGCGTGCACGCCCTCCGGGAGGGTGCGCCAGTCCCAGCGGTCGGCCGGCACCTCGCCGATGAGGTCGTCACCGGCCGCGAGGTGACGCCAGAAGTCGTCCAGGTCCCGGCTGCCGGGCATCCGCCCGGACAGGCCGATGATCGCGATCGGGCCCGGGCCGGCGGGGCGGGCGGCGTCCCGCGGGGCCGGGGCGGCGGGCTCGGCGGCCGGCTCCGGTCGGTGTTCGACCGCGGTGTTCCCGGCCGGCGCGGTGGTCCCGACCGGCCCGGCCGTCGGCGCGGTGTTCCCGGCCGGCCCGGC
This sequence comes from Kitasatospora sp. NPDC034035, assembly GCF_055575755.1. NCBI lineage: Bacteria > Bacillati > Actinomycetota > Actinomycetes > Kitasatosporales > Streptomycetaceae > Kitasatospora > Kitasatospora sp. NPDC034035. The sequence goes on from NZ_JBVISA010000031.1 coordinate 63,789, forward strand.
GTACCGGGTGCGCAGCCGGTCCCCGTGGTCGCGGACCAGGCGCTCGGCCAGGGCGCGCAGGGTGGCCGTCTCGTAGAACAGCGCGGGGGTCACGTCGAAGCCGAACTCGTCGTTCAGCCGGGTGGCGAGCAGGCTGTAGCTGACGGAGTCGAAGCCGTAGTCCCCGATCGCCCGGTCGAGGTCCAGCTCCGCGCGCGGGATGCCCGAGGCGTCGGAGGTGAGCACCAGCAGCTCGTCGGTGAACGCGGCGGCGGGGTCGTACCCGGTCGGGGCGGTGGCGGTGCCGGCGGCCGCCGTGGCGGTGGCGCCGGCCGGCGCGGCGACGCCGTCCTGGGCGGTGCCGGGCGCCGCCGTGGCGACGACGACGTGCTGGAAGTTGCGGCCGGTCTCCGCGGTGCCCGGCAGCGCGGCCACCGGGCCGTAGCCGGCCCCGGTGAGCAGCGCCGTCCAGCCCGGCACGTCCAGCAGCGGCGAGCCGGGCAGGCGCAGCGCGGTGTCGTGGTGCGTCCACCAGCCGTCGAACAGGCCGTAGGTGACGGTCCCGCACAGGGTGACCGTCGTCAGCTCGTTGAGCAGCAGCTCGCCCCCGGTGCGCAGCACGGCGCGCAGGTGGCGGACGGCGCGGCCCAGGTCGGAGGTGGCGTGCAGGACGTTCGCGCCGACCACCAGGTCGAAGCCGCCCGCGGGGAACCCCTGGGTGACCGGGTCGGTGTCCAGGTCGAGGCGCTTGAACCGGGTGAACGGGTGGCGTCCGCCGAACTCCCGCCGGCCGTGCGCGAGGAAGGTGACGGACAGGTCGGTGTACCAGTACTCCACCCGGTCGCCGTACCGGTCCAGCGCGCGGAGCAGGCCGGCGGAGGTGCCGCCGGTGCCCGAGCCGACCTCCAGGACGCGGACCGTCCCGCCGGCCGGCAGCTCGGCCGCCCGCCGCTCGACGTGCGCCATGAGGCGGTCCGTCAGCAGGTCGTTGTAGAGGTCGCTGATCGGGTTGCCCCGGTAGATGCCCTCCATCAGCGAGGTGCCGGAGGAGGGGAACAGCAGCTCGGTGGCGAGGAGTTCGCCGCGCAGCAGTTCGCCGTAGTGCGCCAGGCAGTGCGCGAGCAGCCGGACGAACACCGCGTGCTCGGGGTGCTCGGCGGCGAGGTCCTCCAGCTGCCGCAGGTGTCCGTCGGCCCGGGCCGCGGCCAGGGCGCCCGGCACCGGCCGGTGGCGCCCGTCGCGGAGCTCGACCAGGCCCTTCTCGATGATCATGGTCAGCAGGGTGCGCAGCAGCCGGTCGTAGCGGGGGACGACCCCCACCCGGCGGGCGACCTCGTCGGCATCCGGGTCGGAGCCGTGCCACGCGCCGAGGTCGTCGAGGACGGCGAGCAGGGCGCCGCTCGCGATCGTCGTCATGCGGCGGTCGAGGGCGTGGAAGTCGTCCACCACCCGGCGGTCTCCGGCGGTCAGTGGGCGGCCGGTGGGCACCATCTGCGTCGTCTCCGTTCTCGCTGCTCCCATCCGATCGCGCAGGGCTGCGCTGCCGGGTACCACGACGACCTGGGGCGCCGGCTGTCCGAGGGCCCGGGCGAGCGCGGCGAAGCCGCTCCCGGGCTCGATGGACGCGAAGCCGGCGGCGGTCAGACGGTCGCGGTGGGTGTCGTCGGCCACTGCTCCGACGGTGCCCCAGTAGCCCCAGTCGACGGCCCGCACCGGGTACGGCAGGCGGGCGTCGAGGGCGTGGGCGTAGGCGTCCAGGAAGGTCGATCCGGCCGCGTAGTTGGCCAGGCCGGGGTCGCCCAGGAAGGACTGCGCGGACGAGAAGAACACCAGGAAGTCGAGGTGCCGTCCGCGCAGGGCGTCGACCAGGACCGCCGCGACGCCGGACTTGGCGGCCAGGCTCTCGGTCAGGTCGGTGTCCGAGAGGTCGTGGGTCAGCCGGTCGCGGCGGACCAGGGCGGCGTGCAGGACGCCGTGCACCGGCCCCGCCTCGTCGAGGAGGGCCGCCACCCGGCGGGCGTCGGTCGCGTCGGCCCGGACGTAGCGGATGCCGTCCCCGAGCCCGTCGGCCGGCCGTTCGCTGCGGCCGACCAGCACGACCCGCGCGTCCCACTCGGCGACCAGCCGGCGGGCGAGCGCCAGGCCGATCCCCTGCGCGCCGCCGACGACCAGGTACCGGCCGCCGCGGCGCAGCGGGACGGCTCCGCCGCCCGCCGGGGCGGGGCGCAGCACCTGGGTGTGGCAGACCGTGCCGGTGTAGGCGAGGCGGGTGCCCCGGGGGGCCGGTGCCACCAGGGCGGCGGACGGGTGGGCCGGGTCGAGGTCGACGGTCGCGACCGACCAGCCGCGGTGCTCGTTCTCCAGCACCCGGGCGAAGCCGACGACCCCGGCGGCGTACGGGTCGGTGACACCGCGCCCGGGGGCGGCGGCGGCACCGGCGGTGACGATCACCCAGTCGAGCTCCCGGATCCGGGACCACTCCCGCGCGTACCGGGCCAGGGCCCGGACGCCGGACGCCTCGGCCCGGGCGACCCGGTCCACCTCGTTCGGGGCGGCCTCCGTCGCGCCGGTCAGGACGTAGACCAGGCGCGGCCTGGCCGTCACCTGGCCACCCAACTCGACGACCAGGGCACCCTCATGACGGTCCGCCAGCTCGGCCGCCAGGCCCGCCCGGGAGGGGGCGTGCAGCACCACGACCGGGCCGTCGGGGGTCGGTCGCCCGGCGGGGACCGCGCACGGCTCCCAGACCGGGAGGTCCATCGGGACGTCCGCGGCGGCCTGCGCGGGGACGTCCGCCGGGAGCGCCACCGGGGCCGGGGCCGCCGCCGGGCGGGTGGCCGGGGCGGCCGGGGTGTTGTCGACCCAGCAGCGGACCCGCGCGAACGGGTAGCCGGGAAGCCGCACCTTGCGCGGCTTGCGGTCCCGGTGCAGCGCCCGCCAGTCGGGGGCGGCGCCGGCCACCCAGGCCCGGGCCAGCTCGTGCGGGTCGAGGGAGTCCGGGGCGGTGACGCCGCCCGGTCCGGCGGCGGTGCCCCGATAGCAGTTGGCCGGCGCCGAGCCGTTCAGGTAGGCCTGGAGGGCGGAGCGGAGTTCGTCCGGCCCGGAGACGACCACGGCGAGCCGCTCGGCCATGGCCTCCCGCCCGGTCTGCGTGGTGTAGGCGAGGTCCGCCAGCGGGACGCCGGCTCCGGTGCCGGCCGGCACGGCCGCGGCGAGGTCGGCCAGCGTCGAGCGCGCGTCGACGTGCGGGGTCCGGCCGGGGAAGCGCTCGCCGAGGGTCAGCGCCAGCCGGCGCAGGTCCTCCGCGTCCAGGCCGAGTTCGTCGAGGGCGGTGTCCGGGTCGGCGCCCGCCAGCCCGGCCAGCTCCGCCACCTCGGCGGTCCGGTCGGCGCCCGGCAGGTCGGTGTAGCGGTACGCCAGTTCGCGCAGCGCCTCCTCCGTGCGGGCGGAGAGCAGGACGGCCTGCGGCCCGCAGAGGCCGGTGTCCGGTCCGGGCGGCTCCGGGAACTCCTCGACGACGACATGGGCGTTGGCCCCGCCCGCGCCGAACGCGCTCAGTCCGGCCCGGCGCGGGGTGCCGACCCCGGCCGGCCACGGCTCGGCCCGGCGCTGCACGTTCAGCCCGACGGTGTCCCAGTCGATGGCGGGGTTCGCCGGGTCGGCGTGCAGGGAGGGCGCGAGGGTGCGGTGGCGCAGCTGAAGGAGGATCTTGGTCAGGCCGGCGATCCCGGCCGCGGACTCCAGGTGGCCGATCGACGACTTCACGGACCCGATCCGGGTCGTCGTCCCGCCGAAGACCCGGTCCAGGGCGGAGATCTCGATCGGGTCGCCGAGCGAGGTCCCGGTGCCGTGCGCCTCGACGTAGCCGATCGAGGCCGGGTCGACGTTCGCCCGCGCGAGCGCCCGGCGCACCACGTCGGCCTGGGCGGCCGGGTTGGGCACGAAGAAGCCGCCCGCCCGCCCGCCGTGGTTGACGGCGCTGCCCTTGATCACGCCGAGGACGCGGTCGCCGTCCTCCAGCGCGCGGGCCAGCGGCTTGAGCACGACGACGCCGACGCCCTCGCCGGGCACGTAGCCGTCCCCTCCGTTGCCGAAGGCCCGGCAGCGTCCGTCGGAGGAGACGAAGCCGACCTGGCTCAGGTGCAGGTACTTGTACGGGTGGACGATCGCGTTCACGCCGCCGGCGAGCGCCACCTCGCACTCCCCGGAGCGCAGGCTCTCGCACGCCAGGTGCAGCGCGGTGAGGGACGACGAGCACATGGTGTCGAGCGCGAGGCTGGGCCCGCGCAGGTCGAGGAAGTAGGAGACCCGGTTGGCAACGGCCGAGGCGAAGGACGTCGGCAGCACCGGCAGCCGCTCCTCGGCGCCCAGGCCGAGCATCTGGTACTGGGTGAACATCACCCCGGCGAAGACGCCCACCGGGCGCCCGGCGACGTCCGCGCGGGTGAGGCCGGCGTCCTCCAGGGCGTGCCAGGAGGTCTGCAGGAACAGCCGCTCCTGCGGGTCCATGCCCTCGGCCTCGCGCGGCGTGATCCGGAAGAAGCCGGGGTCGAACTCGTCGATGCCGTCGAGGAAGCCGCCCCACTTGCTGGTCGACCGACCGGGGGCGCGCTGCGGCTCGTAGAAGCCGTCCGGCCCCCAGCGGTCCTTGGGGATCTCGGTGACGCAGTCGCGTCCGGTCCGCAGGTTGGTCCAGAACCGGTCGAGGTCCTCGGCCATGGGGTAGCGGCCGGCGACGCCGATCACCGCGATGTCCCCGGTCGGGTCGGGCGCGGCCTCCTCGGCCCAGGCCGGCTCGGTCACCGCGGCGACGTCTGCGGGGGCGTCGGCGGCGATGTCGGCGGGGGCCAGGGCCAGCGCCTCACGGGCGCGCTCGGGGTCGCCGTGCAGCACCACGACCTCCGCGCCGGTGAGCGACAGCGCCCGCTCGAACACGGCCAGGCCCTCCGCAGTCGGCAGCGGGACCTGCCCCTGCCGGCGGAACAGCGCACGCGCCGCGTCGTCGGTGCGCATCCCTCCCTCGGCCCACAGCGGCCAGCCGAAGGAGACCAGCCCGTGCTCGCGGGCGTAGGCGTCCTGGAAGGCGCTGGCCGCGGCGTAGTCCACCTGCCCGACGTTCCCGGCGACGCCCGTCACCGAGGAGAACAGCGCGAAGAAGTCGAGGCTCAGATGACGGGTCGCCCGGTGGAGCAGCACCGTGCCGCGCACCTTGGGTGCCAGCACCGCGGCGAGGTCCACAGCGGACTTTCCGGGCAGCATGGCGTCCCGCAGCACCCCGGCCGCGTGCACGACGCCGTCCAGCCGGCCGTGCCGGTCGAGGATGTCGGCGACCAGGGCCGTTACGTCGGCGGGCACCGTCACGTCGGCGCGGACGAACCGGCCGGCGACCGGCTCCGCCGGGGGCGTCCGCCCGGCCAGCACGGCCGTGGCACCCCGCTCGGCCAGCAGCGCGGCGAGTTCCCGGCCGATGCCGCCCGCGCCGCCGGTGACCAGGTAGACGCCGCCGGGGCGGATCCGCTGCCCGGCGTCGAGCGGCGTGTCGCGGTAGCGGCGCACCTCGCGGCGCCCCCGGGAGTGCCGCACCCAGGTCTCGGCTCCGTTGCCGAACTCCGCGAGCAGGGCCCGCGGGTCGGCGTCGCCGTCGCACTCGACGGCGGTCACGGCGAGCTTGGGCTGCTCCAGGCGGACGGTCCGGGCCAGCCCCGCCACCGCGGCCGCGACCGGCCCCGGCCCGGCGTGCACCACGGACACCGGTTGCGGCGCGAGCGCCTGCACCAGGGCGAGCAGCTCGCGGCAGGCCGTCTCGACGGCCTCCGGGAGGTCGTCGGCGGGCGCGGCCAGGTGCAGCACCCGCTCGGGCGCGGTGCCGAGCTCGGCCAGGAGCCGCCGGAGGTCGCCGGCCTCGTCGGCGCGGAGCTCGTACGCGTCGGGCCCCAGCCGGCGGAAGGCCGCGCCGCGCCGGACGGTGATCTGCCCGGGGTGTACCCGGAGGTCGCCGATCACCAGCAGCGGGCCCTGCTCCGGCGCGGCCGGGCGGGGCGCCGGCTGCCAGACGCCGGTCAGGCAGTGCGTGCGGGCGGGGGCGTCGGGCTCCGGCTCGTCCACCGCGGGGGCGGCCGGGGCGCGCCGGTCGGCGGGCAGCAGGCCGAGCAGGTGGGCGGCGACCGCGTCGACCGTGGGGTACTCGAACAGCAGGGTCGGGTACAGCGAGATGTCCCACCGCTCCTCGAAGGCGCGGACCAGCGAGAGCAGGTGGGTCGAGTCCAGCCCGAGGTCGTAGAAGCCGAGGTCGCCGTCGACCGCCAGGGCGGGATCCCCGGCGGCCTGGCGGACCAGCCCGGCGACCTCCGCCCGGAGGTCGCCCAGCCCGTCACCGGCGGCCGCCGGGGCGGACGGAGCGGACCGGACGGGCGGGGCGGAGGGGGCGGAGGGGGCCGGCAGGGCTTCCGGCGCGGCGGCCACCGGCTCCGCGGCCACCGTGGTGAGCCGGGTGATCGACGCCGTGGAGCGGATCCGCTTGAAGGTGAGGCCGGTGAACCGGGCGGCGGGCGCGCCAGAGCCGTCGTACAGGTCGATGTCGGCCTTCACCACGTCGGCGCCGGCCGCCACCCGGGTGAACCGCAGGTCCACCGTGCAGGCCTCGCCGAGCGGACGGACCGCCCGGAACCCGCCGATGTGCAGCGGGATCAGCGGGCGCCCGTCGGCGTCCTCGCCCGCGAAGGCGAGCGCGTACGCCTGCATGGTGGAGCCGTCGAGCAGGGCGGGGTGGAGCAGGAAGTCCTCGGCCGTGGCGCGGGCCTCCTCGCCGAGCGCGATCTCGGACCGGACCCGGTCCGCCGAGGCCCGCAGGGTGCCGGTGACCCGCATGAACGCCCGGTGCTCGATGCCCGCCGAACGCCCGGTCGCGTACACCTCGGCGACGTCGCGCGCGGCGCCGGCCGGCGCCGGGTCGGGCGCGCCGGTGAGCGGCGGCAGGTCGGTGTGCAGGGTGGCGTGCAGGTGGGTGGTCACGGTGTCGTCGACCGGGCCGCCGTCGTGGGTGCGCCGGCTGGTCGCCGTCACCCGGTAGACGCCGCCGTCGGGTTCGGCCTCGACGGTCAGCTCCCGGTCGAAGGCCTCGGTGGTCACCACGGGCTCGACGAACAGCACGTCGCTCAGGCCGGTGCGCTCCAGCGGGAAGTCGTGTGCCGCGAGCAGCCGTTGGACGATGTCGAGGAACGTCACTCCCGGCAGGGTGCGCACCCCGTGCACACGGTGGTCGTCGACGATCGGGTTGTCCCTGTTCAGGTGTAAGGCACAGCGTACGGACCGTCGGTCCACGTGTTCTCTCCTGGTGATCGGCGGTTCGGCTCGGCGGGCGGCGGGCGGGCGCGCCGGATTAGGTGAGCGTCAGGTCGAGCCGGGCAGACCTGCGCGGGGCCGGGGTGGTCACGGCGGCGGCGGGCCGGTGCCAGAACCGGCGGCGACGGTAGGCGGGGGGCGGCAGCGGGGGGCGCCCGGGCTCTCCGGGCGTGCCGGCGCCGAGGACGGCGTGGGCGTTGGTCCCGCCGAAGCCGAAGGCGCTCACCGCGACCCGGCTTCCGGCGGGCAGGTCCGCGACCTCGGTCACCGGGAAGAACGGCGACTCGGCGAAGGCGAACCGCGGGTTCGGGCGGTGGCAGTGCAGGGTGGGCACGAGCGTGCCGTGCCGCAGGGTCTGCACGGCCTTGATGAACCCGGCGACGCCGGCGGCGCTGAGCAGGTGTCCCATCGAGCTCTTGATGCTGCCGATCCCGCAGTAGCCGCGGTCCTGGGTGTGGGCGCGGTGGACGGCGGTGAGCGCCTGGAGCTCGATCGGGTCACCGATCATCGTGCCGGTGCCGTGGGCCTCGACGTACCCGATCGTCCGGGCGTCGATTCCGCCGCGGGTGAGCACGTCGGAGACCAGGGAGCGCTGGGCGCGGCCGTTCGGTGTGGTGTACCCCATCGTCCGGCCGTCGTTGTTGACGCCCGAGGACTCCAGCACCGCGAGCACCCGGTCGCCGTCGCGCAGCGCGTCGTCCAGCCGCTTCAGCAGCACCATCCCGGCGCCCTCGCCGGGCACCAGCCCGTCGGCGGACTCGTCGAAGGTGCGGCAGCGGCCGCTGGGGGACAGCGCCTTGCCGGCGCTGAGCATGAGGTACGGCTCCTCGTCGAAGAGGAGGTCGACCCCGCCGGCCAGGGCCATCGACGACTCGCCCGAGGCCAGGCTCTGGGCCGCCAGGTGGATGCTCACCAGCGAGGACGAACAGGCGCTGTCGACCACGAGGTTGGGGCCGGTGAGGTCGAGGAAGTGCGAGACGTGCGCGGCCACGAAGTTCTGGTTCACGCCGACGATGTACTCGCGCTTCGGCGGCTGGAGGTGCAGGCGGTGGTTGCCGGTGCGGGCGCCCACGAACACGCCGACCGGACGCCCGCGCAGCTCGGCGTCGGTGTACCCGGCGTCCCGGACGGCCTCCACCGAGACCTCGAGGGTCTTGCGCACCAGCGGGTCCAGGTGCCGTGCGGTCTCGTCGTCGAAGCCGAAGTAGCCGGGGTCGAACAGGTCGGCGTCGTCGAGGAACCCGCCCCACTTGCTCTGGCTGCGCCCGTGGCCGCCGTCCGGGTGGTAGAGCCCGGTGGTGTCCCAGCGGTCGGCCGGGACGTCGGTGACGAGGTCACGGCCGGCCAGCAGGGCCTGCCAGAGCCCGTCCGGGTCGCTCGCGCCGGGCAGGCGGCAGCCCATGCCGATCACGGCGATGGGCGTCGGACGCCCGGTGGCCGCAGCGGGAACGGGTGCGGCAGCGACAGCGGGAGCCGGGGCGAGCGCGAGGGTCGCGCTCGGGGCGGCAGCGGCGGGTGACGGAGCGACAGCGGCGGGAGCGGCGGCCGGAGCGCCGAGGGCGGCGGCGAGCCCGCCGAGGGTCGGGTGCTCCTGCAGCAGGCTCGGGTCGACCACGTCGCCGAGCTCGGCTTCGAGCGCCCGCACCAGTTCGGCCATCAGCAGCGAGTCCACGCCGACGTCGCCGAGCGTCGTGTCGGGCCCCAGCAGCGCGGGGTCGACCCTGGTCGTCCGGGCCACGACGGCGAACAGCCAGCCGAGGTCCGGCGCGGCCGCCGGGGCCGCAGGGGCCGCCGGGGTGACCGGCGTGGCCTGGGCCGGCTGCGCGGGGGCGGCCGGCCGCGGCGCCAGGTACAGCTCCGCCGTGGCCACCGACGAGCGCTCCACGAGGCACGGCAGCAGCACCGCCCCGTCGGGCACCCGCAGGGCGAGGTCGAACAGCCGCAGCGCGTCCGTCCCGTCCACGTCGGGGACGCCGAGCGCGGCGCTGGCACTGGTGCGGTCGGCCCCCATCCCCACCTCGCGCCACAGCGGCCAGCGCAGCGAGCGCACCACCCAGCCGGGCTCGTCGGCCCGGGCCTCGGCGAAGTCGTCGAGCGCGGTGTTCGCCGCCGCGTAGTCCAGGTAGCCCGCCGCCAGCCGCGGCGAGGCGGCCGCCACCGAGGAGAACAGCACCAGGAGCTTCGGCGGCTGCCCGCCGAAGGCGGACCGGAGCACCCGCAGTCCGTCGGTCTTGGGCCGCAGCACCTCGGCGATCTCCTCGGCCCCGCGGGCCAGGAAGGAGGTCGGACGGTCCATCACGCCGGCGCAGTGGAAGGCGGCGACGATCTCCCCGGACTGCTTCCTGACCTGGCCGAACAGCCGGCGCAGCCGGGCCGCGTCGTCGAGCGCGTCGGTGCGCACGGTCAGCGTCACACCGCGCTCGACCAGCGCGGTCAGCGCGGTGAGCCGGGCGCGCAGCACCGGGTCGGTGGCCGGGTCCGCGAGCAGGGACGCCCACCGGTTGCGGGCGGGCATCCGGGAGCGGCCGAGCAGCACGAGGTGCCGGGCGCCGCGGTCGGCCAGGTGGGCCGCCAGGCGCAGGCCGATCCCGCCGAGGCCGCCGGTGATCACCGTCGCGCCGCGGTCCAGCCCGGTGAGCGGGTCGGCGCCGGTGGCGGCCGGGGCGAACCCGGCCACCGGGCGGCGGCGCCGGCCGCCGGTGTGGCGCAGCTCGGTCTCGCGGTCGACCGCGGCCGTCTCGGTGGCCAGGGCGGCGGCGAGGGCGTCGTCGTCGCCGTCCACCCGGACGGTCCGTGAGTGGACGGCCGGGAACTCGCCGGACAGGGCCCGGTAGAACCCGGCGAGGACGGACCGCTCGGCGCCGCTCACGTGGACGCAGCGCAGTCCGGACCGGGTGTTGGCGGCGAGTACCTGCTGGAGCAGCGCGATCCGTTCGGTCACCCGGGTGCCGGGCTCGCTCCAGTCGACCAGGTCGACGATCCCGGCCAGGCCCGCCGGGTCGGTCAGCGGCTCCCCCGGGACGTGCACGACGGCCTGCTCGCCGAGCACCCGGCGGGCGAGCTCCCGGTCGGCGGTCACCGCCAGGAGGCGGCCGGCGGGGACGGTCGGCGGGGCGGGCGCGTCCTCCCAGGTGGTGGTGAGGAACTCGGCGCCGGCCGTGGGCGCCACCCAGTGCCGGTCGCGGCTGAACGGGTAGGTCGGCAGCGAGACCGGCGGGGCGTCCGGGGTGGTCGACTCCCGCTCCGCGGCGGGCTCGCGGTCGAAGACGGTGGCGAGCCCCTCGGCGAGTCCGGCGAGGTCGGTGGCCTCCACGGCGACGCGGTGCGCCAGGGCGGCCCGCCCGGTGCGCATCGTCCGGGCGATGGAGGCGAGCGGCGGGGCGTCCGGCGAGCGCACCACGGCGAGCAGCGCGGCCACGGCGGCGCGCAGCGCCTGCGGGGTGCGGGCCGAGACGGGGACGACCACCGGGCCGTCGAGCGGCCGGTCGGCCGGCGCCGCGGGGGCCTCCTCCAGCACGACGTGCGCGTTGGTGCCGCCCATGCCGAAGGAGCTGACGCCGGCCCGGCGGGGGCCGCCGCCGGTCGGCTCCTCCCAGGGGCCGCGCTCCCGCTGGAGCCGCAGCGGGGAGCCCTCGACCTTGATCATCCGGTTCGGCCGGGTGATGTTGCGGGTGGCCGGAATCGTGCGGTGGCGCATGGCCAGGATCACCTTGATCATGCCCGCGATCCCGGCGGCGGCCTCCAGGTGGCCGATGTTGGTCTTGAGCGAGCCGACGCCGCAGTGCGGCCGCTCCGGGCCCGGGTGACCCCAGGCGTCGTAGAGGCGCTCGAACGCGGCGACCATCCCGGAGACCTCGATCGGGTCGCCGAGGCGCGTGCCGGTGCCGTGCGCCTCCAGGTAGCCGATCGTCGCCGGGTCGACGCCCGCCTCGGTGTGCGCGGCGACCAGCAGGTCGGCCTGGGCCTCCGGGTTGGGCGCGGTGAAGGACTGGGCCTGTCCGCCGTGGTTGACGGCCACGCCGCGGATCACCGCGTGCACGCGGTCCCCGTCGGCCAGGGCCCGGTCCAGCGGCTTGAGCAGCAGGGCGCACACGCCCTCGCCCCGGACGTAGCCGTCCGCGTCGTCGTCGAAGGTGTGGCAGCGGCCGCGCGGGCTCAGCACGCCGGTGCGCTGGTAGGCGTTCTGCCGGGCCGGGTCGCACAGCACGTTGACGCCGCCGACGAAGGCCTGGTCGCACTCGCCGGCGCGCAGCGCGGCGACGGCCTGGGCGACGGCGACCAGGGAGGAGGAGCAGAGGGTGTCCACGGCGACGCTGGGGCCGCGCAGCCCGAGGGCGTACGAGACGCGGTTGGCCACCAGGGACGGCGACACGGCGACGCTCAGGTGCGGTTCGTCGCGGCCGGCGTGCTCGACGAGGACGGCGGCGTAGTCCGAGTGGCAGACGCCCGCATAGACGCCGGTGCGGCTGCCGGCCAGTGCGGTCGGGTCCCAGCCGGCGTCCTCGGCGGTGGCCCAGGCGGTCTCCAGGAGCAGCCGCTGCTGGGGGTCCATCAGCGCCGCCTCGCGCGGGCTGATGCCGAAGAACTCGTGGTCGAAGCGGCGGATGTCGTCGAGCAGGGCCGCCCTGCCCACCACGTCGGGGTGGGCGGCGGTGTCCCACCGGTCGAGCGGGATGTCGCGGACGGCGTCCACGTCCCGGCCGAGCAGGTCCCACAGCTCGGTGACGCTCTCCGCGCCGGGGAACCGGCCGGCCATGCCGACCACGGCGATCGGCGCCGACGGGTCACGGGGCGCGGTGGTCACCGGGCCGGTCGCGGCCGCCGGTCGCTCGCCGCGCAGCACGCGGGCCATGGCGGCGGCCGTGAACGCCTGGAACATGGTGCTGGGGTCGAGTTCGAGCCCGAGGTCGTCCTCGGCCCGGGCGGCGAGCTCCGACAGCGCCAGGCTGTCCAGCCCGAACGGGCGCAGGTCGTCCTCGGCGGTCAGCGAGCCGGCGGGCCGGGCGAGCACGTCCTCCAGCAGCGGCAGGAGGTCGGCCTCCAGGTCGTCGGGGACGGACGCGGCGGGCGCCGGAGCCGGGGCCGGCGCCGGTGCGGCGGTCCCGGTCCAGGCCGTCCCGCCGTCCCAGAGGCCGGCGAAGACACCGGGGTGGACGAGGCGCTTGACGGTCTCGATCCGGGCGAGCGGCCGGCCGTCGCGTTCCCGCAGCAGGGTCGAGGTGAGCACGGCGCGGTGGTCCGACTCGAAGCGGCACTCGTCCAGCCGGTAGCGCACCGAGTCCTCGATGCCGCAGTTGCCCAGGTAGAGGATGTCCCGGCTGAGGGTGCAGGCCTCGACGGCCCACTCCCCTCCCGGCGCGAGCGACTGCAGGTACTTGCGCTCGCCCCGGTCGTTGATGTGCGGGTACGAGGCGAAGTAGAGCAGTCCGGCCGCGTTGACGTCGGCGAACGGGTTGAGCTCGTAGGTGTCCTGGAACAACCCGGGGCCGGCACCGGGGCCGAGCCCGTTCCTGGCGCGGAACTCGGCCTGGAACTCCAGGTGTTCGGCGGTCGGCTGGGCCACCGGCGCCCGCCCCGGGTTGCGCGGGGCGCCGGGCGAGAGCCAGTTGCCCGCGCCCCTGCGGACGAAGGAGGTGAGCAGCCGGGCCTCGACGTGCGAGGTGGCGGTGGCGAACCGGACGTCGCTGACGAAGGCCTGGTCGTCCAGCCTGGCGAGGGTGCCGTCGAGCTGCCCCCGGTCGTGCTCGGCGAAGAACCGCAGGGAGTCGGCGGCGGTGAGCCGGACCCGGACGAAGGCGGGCAGCAGTCTGGTGCCGTCGCCGTCCGCCAGGTCGGCGACCTTGCTGCCGAAGTGATTGCCGATCAGCTCCCAGTGGAGGTCGCCGGCCTCGCGCAGCAGCCAGTTCTCCGACAGTCCGCCGACGGACAGCGAGGGGAGCCCCAGGACGACCGACCGGCTCAGCACGCCGGCCTCCCGGTGGCCGGGACGGGCGGCAGGAGGGGGTCCGGCTCCGTACCGCCGACTCCCACCTCCGGACATGCGCATGACATCTCTCGGCAGCGCCGGTTCACCACATCCCCCGTCCCTGATGTGTCGTCGCGCGGGCTCCGAGGCTGCGCGGCAAACCGCCCGCGCACGATTCGTGGAACCCGTCGAAGAAGAACAGTCGGCGGCTGTAGAGGCGTATCGCGCCTCCCACGTCCCCGTGGTCTCGCCCCCCCGACGCCGATCATCATGAACGATCATGTCCACGACCCGCAAGGGGTGTCAGTTCGTTCACGACGGGAGTCGTCGGCGACGCGCCCGCACGCCACGCCGAACGGACACCCGTTCGACAGGTGGACCGGACAAGGCCTTCCCCACATCGGCGGATTTCATTCCGGTTATTTCGATCTTTCTCCATCAGGGCCCCCACCAGGCATTTCTGATGGCTGACCAGCTGATGCATGGTCATTTCACCTCGCCTTACGACCGATCGCGGTGTCGGTCGGAACGGATCACCCGGTCACCGTCGCCGGAGGGGTCCGTCCGGCCCTGCCCGGAGATCGGCCGAAAACCATCGACGGGGACAACAATCCAGCCACGCCCGCCGGCTCGGGAATTCACCGGGGAACGGGTCGGCCGGTCGGCCGCCGCGACCGCGAACTCCCGGGCCGACGGCGAGGATTCGGCCGGCGCTTTGGAGCACACCACCGCCCCCAGTAGGGTGCCCAGCATGTTACGGAACGTGAAAGGCACGCAGTATGTGACCGCCCTGCGCGAGGGCGGCTCACTACCCGGCATCGTCGAGGCCGACAACGACGGCACCTATGTGGTCAAGTTCAGGGGGGCCGGTCAGGGCAGCGCGGCCCTGGTCGCGGAGGTCGTGTGCGGCGAGCTCGGACGGCGCCTGGGCATCCGGGTTCCCGAGCTGGTCCTCCTCGACATAGACCCCGAACTGGCCCGCCGCGAGGCGGACCAGGAGGTCCAGGCCCTGTTGCTGGCGAGCACCGGCCAGAACCTGGGCATGGACTTCCTGCCCGGCTCGGTGAACTACGACGGCATCAAGTGGCAGCCGCCGGCCGAGGAGGCCGCCCGGATCTACTGGCTGGACGCGCTGACGGCCAACGTGGACCGCACCTGGTCCAACCCCAACCTGCTGATCTGGCACCGGCAGCTGTGGGCGATCGACCACGGCGCCGCGCTGATCTTCCAGCACTCGTGGCCGGCCGTGGACGCCTGGGCCAACCGCAAGTACCCGATGGACTCGCACGTCCTGAGCGAGCCGGTGTCCGAGGTCTCCGACGCGAAGCTCCGGGACCTGGACGCCGAACTGGCGGCCCTGGTGACCCGCGAGACCGTCGAGGAGGTCGTCGGGATGGTGCCCGACCACTTCCTCCTGGGCATGAACTCCGCGAACGGCCTCGAACCCGACGTGCTGCGGGAGCGCTACTGCGACTACCTCACGGCCCGTTGCGCCGGCGAGCGCGGCTGGTGGCCGGCATGAGCACTGAGACGACCCCGTCCATCGGATTCGACTACGCGCTGCTGTACGCCGTTCCCCGCGTCGACCGCGGCGAGCGGATCAACGTCGGCGCGCTGCTGTACTGCAAGGAGGCCGACTACCTCGGCGCCGCGATCCACCTCGACGAGGCGCGGCTGCGCGCCCTCGACCCCGAGGTCGACGTCGTGGCCGTCGCGGGGGCCCTGGAGGCGATCCGCGCGATCTGCGCCGGCGACCGGGCCGCCGGCCCCGCCGCCGGCGGCACCGCCCGGACCCGCTTCGGCTGGCTCACCGCGCCGCGCAGCGCGATCGTCCAGCCCAGCCCGGTGCACGGCGGCATCACCGCCGACCCGGCCGCGGAACTGGACCGGCTGATGCGCCGTTTCGTGCACTGACCTCGGGATTCGCCCCACCGGTCGCCCTCGGGCTGCCGTCGCCTCCCCCGGGAGGCGGCGGCAGCCCTTCGTCGTTCCGGAATCCATTTCAGATACAGAGCCGTATTGGGATACAGTCTTGTATCCGACGGCGCATCAGGAGGCGATCACCATCACCAGGCGGCTCACCCGGCAGCAGAGCCGGGAACTCACCCGCGAGCAGCTGCTGCAGGCCGCGGCCGAACTCTTCGCCGAGCACGGTGTCAGCGGCACCTCGGTCGAACAGATCGTCGAGCGCGCCGGCTACACCCGCGGCGCGTTCTACGGCAACTTCGAGGGCAAGCACGAGCTCGTCCTGGCCCTGCTGGAGCAACGCACCCAGCGCGAGCTCGAGGAGATACAGGAGCTCAGCCGCGACGCCGGGTCGTTCGACGACCTGATGGACCACATGCGCTCCTGGTACCGCCGGCGCGACGAGACCCTCGGCAGCTGGCTCGCCCTGCGCACCGAGCTCTGGCTCTACGGCCTGCGCGACCCGAAGCTCCTGCCGGTGCTCGCCGACCGCGAGCGGCGTTCGCGCGCCGCGCTCGCCCAGGCGCTGGAACAGGGCTTCGCCGACCGCTCGGTGGCCCCCCCGGCCCCGGTCGAGTTCCTGGCCCTCGTCGTGCACTCGTTGGGCGACGGACTGTCCATCCAGCGCGTGATCTCCCCCGAGGACAGCGACATCGACACCGTCGCGAACGCCATCGAACTGCTGATGCGCTCGTGGAGCGCGCTCGCCCGGAACCCCGCGCCCGCCAACGAAGCCTCCCGCCCGTCCCCCGGGCGTCCGACCGACAAGGGCCGGACGCCACCGATCGAGAAGCCGGAGAAGAACCCATGAGCAGCAAGGCTGGGCAGGCGGCGCAGCCGACCGCCGAACCGCCTGTCGCCTCCGACGCCCCCGCGCCGGACCCGAAGCGGTGGCTCGCGCTGGCCGTCCTGCTGGTCGCCACCTTCATGGACCTGCTGGACGTCAACATCGTCACCGTGGCGATCCCGACCATCCAGGGTGACCTCGGCGCGTCGGCCGTCGTCGTCCAGGCGGTGACCGCCGGCTACACCCTGGCGTTCGCGGCCATCCTGATCACCGGTGGCAGGCTCGGCGACATCTTCGGCCGCAAGCGGATGTTCATGACCGGCGTCGCCGGGTTCGTGGTGTCCTCCGCCCTCTGCGCGGCCGCGCAGAACTCCGAGATGCTGGTCGTCGCCCGCATCCTCCAGGGCATGACCGCCGCGATCATGGTTCCGCAGGTCCTGGCGGTCATCCACGTCACCTTCGACCCGAAGGAGATCGGCCGCGTCGTCAGCCTGTACGCGGGCATGATCGGCCTGGCCATCGTCGCCGCCCCGATCCTCGGCGGCGCCCTGGTCGACTGGAGCCCGTTCGACCTCGGCTGGCGCGCCATCTTCGTGGTCAACCTGCCGGTCGGCATCGCCGCCCTGGTCGGGGCCTCGAAGTGGATGAGGGAGTCGAAGTCCCCGCACGCGATGCGGCTGGACCTGATCGGCATGCTGCTCGCGATCGTCGGCCTGCTCCTGCTGATGCTGCCGCTCATGCTCGGCCGTGAGCTCGACTGGCCCGCCTGGAGCATCACCTGCCTGTTCGGCGCCGCGCCCGTCCTCGTCGGCTTCGTCTTCTACGAGCGGTACAAGACCCGCAAGGACGGGTCCCCGCTGGTGATCCTCTCGCTGTTCCAGGTCCGCGCGTTCGGCGCCGGCGTCGCGGCGCAGATGCTCTTCAGCGCCGTGCCGGCGGGCTTCTTCCTCAGCTGGACGCTCTACCTCCAGGGCGGCCTGGGCTGGTCGGCGCTGCACACCGGTCTGACCGCGATCCCGTTCTCGCTCGGGGTCCCGATCGTCGGCACCATCGCGGTGCGCACGCTCTACCCCCGGTACGGCCGGTACACCCTGGTGGCGGGCGCCGTGGCGATGATGCTCGGCGTCGGCTCCTACGCCTGGGTCGCGAACCACGCCGGGGACGGCATCACCTCCTGGCACGCCGTCCCGTCCATGCTCCTGCTCGGCTCCGGCATGGGTCTGCTGATGGCCCCGCTGACCGGTCTGATCCTGCGCGAGGTCAAGCCGCAGGAGGCCGGCGCGGCGTCCGGCATCATCAACGCGACCGGCCAGCTCGGCGCGGCCCTCGGCGTGGCGATCATCGGCGGTGTCTTCTTCTCCGCCCTGGCGAGCAACGCGGGCCCGCAGGCCGACAAGATCATCCCGACCGTCCAGGCGGTGGCACCGGCCCAGGCCGGGGCGATCCGCGCCTGCGCGACCGACTCGCTCGGCCAGCCCGACCTGACCAAGGTGCCCGAGAGCTGCACCACGCTGCTCGCGAGCAGCTCGGGCAGCAGCCAGGACGCCGGTTCCGGCGCCGACGCCAAGACGGTCGGAAGCACCCTGAACGAGATCCGCTCCAAGACCTTCATCGCCACCTACAGCGAGGCGCTGTACTGGGCGGCCGGCGGTCTGGTGCTGGTCACCGGCCTGCTGTTCCTGCTGCCGCACCGGACCCACCGGCCGGAGAAGCAGCAGGCGTGAGCCTCGGCGACCGAAGGGGTGTTCGCCCCCGACTGCTAGGCTGACCTGCTGCCCTGTCACCGACTGACGCGCAATCAACTCCACCGCGCGGGCCCGTGGAACGCGGGCCGGTGACCGAACCCACACCTGGAGAAGCACAGTTATGAGCGGTACGACCTACCAGGTCATCACCCACGGCAAGTTCGCCGAGCTCACGGACGAACAGCGGGCTTCCCTGGTCGCCCAGGCCGGCGAGCACGACCTGTTCAAGGCCCGGTTCACCGAGGAGGGCACCGTCACGTACGAGCCCGCCCTGCTCACCTTCACGTTCCGCGTCCTCATCCCGGCGACCGACGACGACACCGAGGACCTCGTGCTGGGCCAGGCCGAGGAGCTGGCCGCGGCCGCCATCCACAAGCTCGGGGGCACCTACCGGGACCTCCGGTCGGTCTCCACCGACCTGTCCAAGATCAAGGTCAAGCGCAAGGGCCGCTGACCCCCGGATGGGAACCGGCCCGTGCCGGGCGCACGGGCCGGCAGGCTTCGGAAAGGATGCGTTCTCTCATGACACCCGAACAACTCGCCATCGACCTGGGCGATCCGGTTCTGCGCCGGGTGTTCTCGGCGCTCGCCCTCGGCGCGACGACCTCCTCGGAGATCCTCTCCGCCTCGGGGCTCGCCGCACCGCAGGCCGCCAAGGCCATCGGACAGCTGGTCCGCAGCGGGCTGCTCGTCCAGGGCCGCGGCTCGCTGGCCCTGGACGAGGCCTCCCTCGCCGAGGCCGCGGAGACCGCCGCCCGGCGGGTGGCCGAGGAGATGGCGGCCGACCAGCCCGACCCGCAGCTGCGCGGGCACATCCGCGGCGGCATCCTGGTCGACGTGCCGGAGCAGGACGACGCGAGGCTCGCGGTGCTCGGGCACATCGCCGGGAGCACCTTCGCCGCCGGCGACGACTACGACGAGCGCGCGGTGACCGACCGCCTGCAGCCCTGGTGCGAGGGTGGCGTGCTGGACGCCGTCTCGCTGCGGCGCGCCCTCGTCGACGACGGGCTGCTGGCCCGTGAGTCCAACCGCTACCGGCTCGCCGCCCCCGTGGGCAGCGCCGGATGAAGACCGGCGGAAGGCCCCGCACCCGGAACGCGGGGCCTTCCGCCTCTTTCCCCTCCGGGCCCGTCGAGCGGGCCCGGCCCCTCAGATCCCGGCCGGCACCGGCCTCGGCCGGCGCACCGCGTCCAGCACGGCCGCCTGGTACGGCGTCAGCGCCGACGCGGACCCGGCGGGCGGGAACAGCGCCGACCAGTCCGGCCGGAACCCGCACTGGTGGAGCGCGCCCAGCGAGTCGAGCACCGAGCGGCGCTCGGCCCGCCGACGGCCGGAGGGCAGCAGGCGACCGGCCCGCTCCCCGTGCTCCAGCGTCTGCCGGATCGGGCTGAGCAGCACCGGGTGGGTGCTGACCTCGACGAACACCTCGTGGCCGGCCGCGTGGAGCCCCTCCACCGCGGCGGCGAGCCGGACCGGCTCCCGCAGGTTGCGCATCCAGTAGCCGGCGCCGAGTTCGGTGCCGGGCACCGGCTCGGCCGTGACCGTCGAGTACATCGGCACCCGCGTCGGAACCGGCCGCAGCGAGCGCAGCGCGGCCCTCAGGTCGTCCCGCAGCTCGTCGACGTAGTGGCTGTGCGAGGCCACCGTGCCCTTGATCACCCGGCAGTAGACGTCCCGCCGCTCCAACTCCTCGACCAGCGCGGCGAGTGAGTCCGCGTCACCGGCCAGGACCGTCGAGCGGGGGCTGTTCTCCCCGGCGACGCTGATCCGGCCGCCGCTGGCCGCGGCCACCGCGTGGGCCTCGGCGGGCGGCAGCTCCGTGGTCGCCAGCGCCCCCTTGCCGACGATCCGCCGCAGCAGTCCGCTGCGCCGGCAGGCGATCATCAGGGTGTCCCGCAGGGACAGCGCCCCGGCGGTGTACGCGGCGGCGATCTCCCCCATGCTGTGGCCGACCACCGCGTCCGGCGTCACGCCCCAGCTGCGCCAGAGCGCCACCAGGGCGATCTGCAGGGACACCATGGTCGGCTGCAGGACGTCGATCTCCCCCAGCCTGGACGCCGTGTTGTCCAGGCCGATCTGCTCCACGACGGAGAAGCCCGCGAACTCCCGGACCTCCCGGTCGCAGCGGTGCAGGGCCTCGCGGAACACCGGTTCGGTGGCGAGCAGTTCGCACCCCATCCCGTACCACTGGGCGCCCTGGCCGGCGAAGACGAACACCAGCCCGGAGGGCCGGTCGGGGGCGGCCTCCGGGAGGCTCCCGCCGCCCTCCGCCGTGCTCGACCCGTCGAGCCGCTCGGAGAGCTGCCCGGCGAGTTCCTCGTACGACTCGACGGCGAAGGCGACCCGGTACGGGCCGGCGGAGCCGGTCGCGGCGTCCCGGCAGTAGTGGGCCAGCGGTGGCAGGTCGCGCCCGTCCAGGATCCGGGCCCGGTGGGCGAACAGCACCGCCCGGAGCCGGTCCCCGGTGTCGGCGGCGACGGCGAACAGCCGTGCGTTCACGTCTCCCTCTCTCGGTCCGGGTGGCGGGGCGCCGGGAGCCGGCGCCCCGCCGGACGGTGTCATCGGCGGACGGCGATCTGGTGGCGGTAGCTCTCCATCGGCAGCCCGCTCATCCACGGGACCACGCCGATCCGGCTGAGCGCCCGGATCGTGGAGTTCGGCTGGTAGCCGGCGAACATGCCGCCGAACATCAGGATCTGGCTGTGCGCCACGATCTGGCGCATCAGCGGGTTGAGCCGCTGGCGCTCCAGCTTCTTGCGGAAGTGGCTGCCCTGCGCCATCCGCCGCCGCACCGCCGCGCGGACCTCGGCGGAGATGTCGTGGTCGGTGGTCCACTCCAGCCCGTCGATCTCCGCGGCGGTCTTGCGCATCGCCGTGTACCGCTGGCGGGTGAACACGTCGATGTGGCTGAGGTGACCGCCCGGGCGCAGCACCCGCTCGACCTCGCGCAGGAACTTGCCGAGGTCGGGGTAGGTGTGCGAGCTCTCGATGTTGACGAGCACGTCCACCGAGGCGTCCTCGAAGGGGAGTTCCTCGGCGTCGCCGTGCACGAACCGCAGGCCGCTCCCCCGGGCGAGGGTGGCGTTGGCCCGGGTGATCGCCCTGGGCGACAGGTCGAGGCCGGTCATCCGGGCCTCGGGGACGATCCTGGAGAGGAAGTTCAGGCCCGCCCCGATGCCGCAGCCGACCTCCAGGACGTCCTGGCCGGCCAGGTCGTCGAGCTCGACCGGGAGGTCGCGCAGGGCGAGGAAGTACAGCTGCTCGCTGAAGCCGTCGGTCCACGGCTCGCCGAACCCGGGCAGCAGGGCCCGGATCTCCTCGGCGATCCTGGCGTCGTACATGCCCCAGTTCCACAGGTCGCCCTCACCGGAGAGGGTGGCGGCCATGTCGTAGATGGTGGCGCTGGCCTTCTTCATCCCGGCGGCCTTCTCGCCCTGGCGGGGCGCGCTGGACTCGTCGAGGTTGATGTCCTTGAGGCCGCTGGTGAAGGCGGTCATGATCTCGGGAGTGGCAGTCATGTGCGTTCTCCGGGAGCCGGGTCGGGGGCGCTCACGCGCTGACGGTGTCGCCGCGGACCAGGCCGAAGCCCTCGGGCACGTCGGCCGGGTCGCCGCCGGTGGTGAGGGGCCGGTTGTCCGCGTCGACGAACACGACGCTGGGTTCGTACGAGCGGGCGCGCTCCTCGGTCATCGAGGCGTAGGCGATGATGATGACCGTGTCGCCGGGGCTGATGAGCCGGGCGGCGGCGCCGTTGATGCCGATGATCCCGCTGTCCGCCTCGCCCTCGATGACGTAGGTGCTCAGGCGGGCGCCGTTGTCGACGTCGACGACGTCGACCTTCTCCCCGGGCCAGAGGTTCGCGGCCTTCATCAGGGTGGCGTCGATGGTGATCGAGCCGACGTAGTGCAGGTCCGCCTGTCGCACCGTCGCTCGGTGGATCTTGGACTTGAGCATTTCGCGGAACAGCATGGTCTCCCCGTTCACCAGGTCACCGGCAGCTCGTGGACGCCGTAGATGATCATCTCCGCGCGGGTGCGGATCTCCTCGGCCGGGACGGCGAGGCGCAGCTCCGGCAGTCGGGCGGCGAGGCGCTCGAAGGCGATCCGCAGCTCCAGCCGGGCGAACTGCTGCCCGACACACTGGTGGATGCCGTAGCCGAAGGCCAGGTGCGGCACCGACTCCCGGGTGATGTCCAGCCGGTCCGGGTCGGCGCAGAGCGCGGGGTCGCGGTTGGCCGCGGCGAGCGACATCGAGACCGCGTCGCCGGCCGCCATCCGGTGCCCGTCGAACTCCAGGTCCTCGCCGGCCGCGCGGATCGAGCCCCCGTGAACGACCGTCAGGTAGCGCAGCAGTTCCTCGACGGCCTTCGGGGCCAGCCCCTCCGGGTCGGCGGCCAGCGCGGCGTACTGCTCCGGGTGTTCGAGCAGCGCGAAGGTCCCCAGGCCAATCATGTTGAGGCTGGTGTCGTAACCGGCGACGAGCAGCACGCTGCCGATCGTGGCAAGTTCCTCGTCGTTGAGCTCGCCCCCCGCGACGAGCGTGCCGAGCATGTCGTCGGCGGGCTCGGCGCGCTTCGTCTGGACCAGCCGGGCCAGCGCGGCGCCGATGTTCTGCCAGCCCGCGATCGCCTCCTCGGCGCTGGAGTGCACGGTGAACAGCGCCTGGATGGCCTTGCCGAACTCCTCGCGCTGGTCGGCCGGCACGCCGAGCAGCTCGCAGATCGCGGCGACGGCCACCGGCTCGGCGAACGCCTCGACCAGGTCGACCGGCCCCCCGTGGGCGACCATCGCGTCGAGGTGGTGGTCCACCAGCTCGGTCATCCACGGTTCCAGCGTCCGGGTGCGGCGGGCCGAGAACCACGAGGCGACCTGGCGCCGGTAGCGGGTGTGCTCCGGCGGGTCCATCGCGGTGAACATGCCCGGCGGGATCGCCATGCGGGAGGAGGCCATCGGCAGCGGGATGGGCGAGCGCAGGATCTCCCCGCGCGAGCTCATCCGGCGCTCCGTCAGCAGTCGGCGGACCTCGTCGTAGCCGGTGACCAGCCAGCCGATGTGCCCGTCCGGGAACACCATCCGGGCGATCGGGTGCTCCGCGCGCAGTTCCGCGAGCCCCACGGCCGGGTCGAAGGGACAACTGCCTCGGCGCATCGGATGGCCGTCGACGGTGGGGATGGGGGTGGGGGTGGCGTCGCTCATCACTTCTCTTCCTCCGGTGACAGCAGCACCGGGAACCGTTGCATGGCCAGCAGGTAGCGCGGCGCGATCTCCGCCGGGTCGACGGCCGGCCGCAGGTCGGGGAACCGGTCGAACAGGCTGGTCAGGGCGATCTCGCCCTCGATGAGGGCGAGGCTGCCCCCCAGGCAGTAGTGGGCACCGCGGCCGAAGCCCAGGTGCGGGTTGTGCTCGCGGGTGAGGTCCAGGCGCTCCGGGTGCTCGAACTCCTCCGGGTCGCGGTTGGCGGCCGCCAGCACCACCTGGATGGCCTCGCCCGGCTGCACCGTCACCCCGCCGATCTCGACCGGCTCGGTGGCGAAGCGGCGGAAGGTGTGCTTCACCGGCGCGGTGTGGCGCACCAGTTCGGCCACCGCGCGGTCGCCGATCCCGGGGTTCTCCTTGAACAGCCGCAGCTGGTCGGGGTGCTGGAGGAGGGTGAGGGCGCCGAGCGCGATGAGGTTGCGGACGGTCTCGTGGCCGGCCTGCACCAGGACCATGGCCAGCGCCACCAGCTCGTCGTCGTTCAGCCGCTCGCTGTCGTCCTCCTGCGCCTCGACGAGCTCGGAGATCAGGTCGTCCCTGGGCTCGGCCCGGCGGGCGTCGATCAGCTTGCGGGTCACGTCGGCCATGCCGCGCACGGCCGGGGCGAACTGCTCCGGGTTGGGCCGCAGGGCCTGGGCCAGCGTCTCGCTCCACTCGCGCCACTGCTCGCGGTACTCCTCGTCCACGCCGAGCAGTTCGCAGATGACGATGATGGCCAGCGGGTGGGCGTAGTGCGCGATCAGGTCGGGCTCGGGCTCGGCCGCCAGGCCGTCCAGCAGGCGCTCGGCCACGCGGGCGATCGCCGGGGACAGCGCCTGCATCCGGCGCGCGGACAGCGCCCGGGTGACGAGCCGGCGCACCCGCATGTGGTCGGCGCCGTCCATGGTCAGCAGGGTCGAGTCGAACATGTCGACGATGTCCTCGGGGACGCCCCGGCTGAGCATGCTCTGCCGGTGCGAGTCGCCCGGCGGGCGGCTGCGCAGGGTCGGCTCGCCCAGGACGTTCCTGACGTCCTGGTAGCCGGTGGCCACCCAGATGTCGCTGCCGTCGGCGAACTTGCCGCGGCAGACCGGGCGGGGGGCCGAGAGCCAGCGCTCCCCCGCCGCGGGGTCGGTGATGAACGCCGGGTCGGACAGGTCGAACTCGCTGGCGAGCGGGTCCGGTCCGCTGGTACCGGCGGGTTCGTCGGCGTCGTGCGGGTGCTCGGGCACGGCGGTGTCGGTCATGGGGTCAGCTCGCTCCTCGTTCAGCGTTTCGATCGGGCCGGGGCAGGCGGCCGGGGCGGCGCGGCAGGTCGGACGACCGGCGCGGCGCGGTGGATGGCGGCCGGTCAGGCGGCCGCGGCGGTGTCGGTGCCGACGGCGGCGGCCTCGGCCATCAGGCGGTCGGCCAGTTCGTCGGCGTGGCGGTCCCGCCAGTCGCGCAGCGGGGTGTGCTCCAGCCAGCGGTTGCACGCGCCCAGCGCCGGGCCGCAGGGGATCTGGTAGTCGGCGACCCGGTCCCGTGCGCCCTCGATGGCCCAGGCACTGGCCTGCGCGCAGTACCAGCGGAAGACCAGCGCCATCCGCCGCTTGGGGTCGGTGCCGGGTTCGGCGGTGCGGCCGAGCCGCGCGTACACCTCGTCGAACGGGGCGCCGAGGTAGTCGCGCTCCACCTTGGCGCGCACCGCGGCGGGCACGGCGTCCCAGGAGTCGTGGTTGCGCCACAGGTCGTAGAGCTTGGTCGCCCTGGCGTGGAACAGCACGCCGCGGCGGAACACCCGGGCACGGCCGCCGAGTTCGAACAGGCCGCCGTACGGCGCGAACGCCGTGTCGTGCACGTCGGCCTGCTGCAGCAGGTCCTTGGCCGCCGGGCTGATCCCGCTCTCGGCCGTGCACAGGTTGACCGAGCCGGTGAGGACGAAGTCGGCGCCGAGGACGAAGGCCGCGGCCGCCGACTCCGGTGCGCCGATGCCGCCGCCGGCGCCGATCCGCACGGCCCGCGCGACTCCCCCGAGTTCCGAGCGCAGTCGGCGCAGCGAGGGCAGCAGCGCCCACAGCGCCGCCAGGTCGGAGTGGTCGCCGGCGTCGCCGACCGCGCAGACGTCGTCCGCCAGCGCGACGCGCTCGCCGGCCGCCGCCTCCTCGGCGGTGAGCAGCCCCTCGGCCACCAGCTGCCGCGCGAGCGCGGCGGGCGGCGGCGAGAGGAACAGGCGCGCCGCGTCCGGGCGGGTCACCTTGGCCAGTAGCTTGCGGGGCACGTGGACGGTGCCGTCCGGCAGCACCCGGGCGCCGGTGAGGCGGTGCCGCACCAGGGCGGGCGTCACCTCGACGTGCGTCGCGGCCTCCACGAACCGGACGTCGTGCCGGATCAGCACGTCGACCAGCTCGTCCTCCGCTCCCGGGTCGAAGGGGTCGTGCGTGACGTTGACGCCGAACGGCGCGCCGGCCGGGGTGAGGTCCCGGATCCGGGCCACCGCCGCGCCCACCTCGGCCGCGGGGAGTCCGGCGGCGCCGAAGAAGGAGAGCAGGCCGGCCCGCGCCATCCGGGCGACCAGGTCCACCGAGCCGATGCCGAGGCGCATCCCGCCCGCGGCGTAGGCGAGGCGGACCCCGTAGTCACGGCGGAAGGCCGCCGACCCCAGCTCCCCGGGGCCCCGGACGGCCTGCGCCGTCGCGGCCGGCAGCCCTGCGGCCCGGTCGTCCGCGGTCGGAAGCCCCGCGGCCGGGAACTCCGTGCTCGGGAGCCCTGCCGCCGGGAACCCCGCGGCCGAGAGCTCCGCGGCCGGGAGCGGGGTGGCCTCGGTCCGGATCCGGTCGATCAGCTTGGTCAGCACCTGCCCGGGGCCGAGCTCCCGCACCCGGAACCCGCCCAGAGCCATGAGCAGCCGGATGCTGTCCGTCCAGCGGACCGGCGAGACGATCTGCCGGCGGAGCGTGGCGGCCACCTCGCCCGCCCGGTAGGGCCTGGCCTCGACGTTGCCGATCACCGGGATCTTGGGCGCGGCGAAGGTGGTGGCGTCCAGCAGCCGTCCGAACTCCTCGGCGGCCCGCGCCATGTAGCGGCTGTGGAACGGCGCGCTGACGTTGAGCGGTGCGCAGCGGGCGCCCGCCTCCTTCAGCAGCGGCAGCGCCCGGTTGACGGCCTCCACCGGGCCGGCGATCACCGTCTGGGTGGGCGCGTTGTCGTTGGCGAGGTCGAGCTCGTCGAGGGCGTGGTCCCGGAGCACCTGCCGGACGAGCCCGGCGTCGACGCCGGAGACCGCGGCCATCGTGCCGCCGGTGACCTCGCCCATCAGCCGGCCGCGCTCGGCGACCAGTCGCAGCCCGGTCTCGAAGTCGTACACCCCCGCGGCGAACAGGGCGACGAACTCCCCGAGGCTGTGGCCGAGGACGTAGTCGGGCAGCCGGCCGCCCTCCTGCACGGCCGCCAGCCAGGTGAGCGCGTTGACGACGTACAGCGCGGGCTGGGTGTAGCGGGTGTCGCGCAGGTTGCGGCCCGGGTCCTCCAGGCACAGTTCACGGACGGAGTAGCCGAGCACGGCGTCGGCCCGGGCCACCAGGTCGGGGAACCGGTCGAACACCTCCCGGCCCATGCCCTTGGCCTGCGCTCCCTGTCCGGGGAAGACCCAGACGTCGAGTGTCCCCGGGTCGGCGTCGAGCGGCTTCGCGTCGCCGGCGGGTCGGGCGGGCACTGCCGTCGGAGCGGTCACGGGTGTCACCTCGGTTCGTCGTGCGGGGGTGGCGAGCGCGGGGCGTGTGTCGAGCACGGCCCGGTGGAGCACCTCCTCGCGGGCGTACGGGGACAGCAGCGGCATGACCCGGGACGAGCTGCCCTTCGGCAGGGCCGCGCGCACCAGGTTGGCCATCGAGCCGGACGGACCGAGGTCCAGGAAGAGCAGGTCGTCCCGGGCCAGCAGCGGGCCGAGCGCCCTCGTCAGGTCGAACGGGTCGCGCAGCACCCGCCACAGGTGGGTCGGGTCGATCATCTGCACGGCCGTCCCGGTGGTTCCGGAGATCAGCGGCGTCGTCGCGGGCCTGGTGGTCAGCGAGCCGACCAGGTCCTTGAAGGCGCCCTCCATCGGGTCGATCAGCGGTGAGTGGAAGGGGTAGAGCACGGGCAGCCGCTGGCAGAGCGTGCCGGAGGCCTGGAGGTGGCGCTCGATCCGGTCCAGCTCCCCGGCCGTCGAGGCGAGGACGAAGTTCTCCGGCGAGTTCACCGCGGCCACGTGCGCCCGGGCGAGGACGGGGTCCCGTCGGGCGAGGCCGACGTCGGCGAGCACCGCGAGCATGCCCCCGCGGGGGCACTCCGCCTCGAAGAGCTCCACCTGCCGCAGCAGGGAGGTCAGGCACTCCTCGGGGTCGACGATGCCGGCCACCGCGGCCGCCGCGACCTCGCCCAGACTGGCGCCTAGCACCGCCGCCGGCTCGAAGCCGTACGAGCGCAGCATCCGCGCCAGGGCGTACTCGACCATGAAGATGGCCGGCTGGGTCAGCGACAGCCGCGTCATCGGCCGCTCGGGCCCGTGGTCGCCGCCGTGGATGGCGGCGACCACGGAGTCGCCCCGGGTGTCGCGGACGACGGCGTCCAGGGAGTCGAGGGTGTCCCGGAACACGGCGTCGGCCCCGTAGAGCCACTTGCCCATGCCGTGGTACTGGGAGCCCTGACCCGCGAAGAGGAAGACCGGTGTGAGCATGGTCAGGAGGCGCGCAGGGCGGCTTCGAGGACCTTGTGACCGGTGGGCAGCTGGGTCACCGACTCGACGGTGAAGCCGCCCTCCTCCAGGGCCCGGCGCATCGCCGGCTCGTCCAGGCCGAGGGTGCCCTCGTCGCACGCCACCGCCTGGAACATCGCGCGCCAGCCGTCGATGTCGTTCTCCACCAGCGGCTCCAGCACGAGCAGCCGGGCGTCGGCCGGGCTCTCGGCCATCGCGGTGGCGATGGTCCGCAGGATGCGCACGCAGTTGTCGTACGTCCAGTCGTGCAGCACGTTCTTCAGCAGGTAGCGGTCGGCCCCGGCGGGGACGGACGCGAAGAAGTCGCTCGGCACGTAGCTGATCCGGTCGAGCACCTCCTGGTCGCGGACCCGGCCGAGGGCGGCCGTGCCGCGGCTGCAGACGCTGGCCCGGTCGGCGACGACGCCGTTGAGCCCGGGGTTGGCGGCGAGGATGCCCGGGAGCAGGCCGCCGCTGCCGCCGCCGACGTCGACGACGGTCTTGGCACCGGTGAAGTCGTGCTGCTGGACCAGGCAGTGGGCGACCGGCGCGGCCAGGTCGATCATGCCCTGGTCGAACAGCTCGGCGGTCTCCGGGTGGGTCTCCAGGTACTCGTACAGCGACTCCCCGAACACCTCCTGGAAGCCGGAGCGGCCGGTCTTGACGGTGTGCATCAGGCCGGCGAAGGCGTCGTCGTACAGCTCGGCGGAGAGGATCGCGAAGTGGCGCTGGGTGAACGGGTGGTCGGCCCGCAGCGGCGCGTAGGCCTCGGCGAGCCTGAACTTCTCGCCGTCGCGCTCCAGGATGCCCGGCACGGTGAGCATCTGCAGCAGGCGGTACAGCACGTCGGGGTCGGTCTCGGTGCGCTCGGCCAGCTCGGCCGCGGTCATCGACCCGTCGGCGAGGATGTCCGCGATCTCCAGTCGGGCGGCGACGGCCAGCGCGCGGGCGAACCAGCCGCTGACGGCCAGCTTGAGGATCTCCATGGGTTTGTGGCTCCTTCGAGGTCCGGTCAGGCGGTCCGGCGCAGCCGGTCGACCAGCGCGGAGGGGGTCGGGTTTTCGAACATGTCGGTGAGGGCGAGCCGGACGCCGGTGAGGTCCCGGATCCGCTGGGCGAGCACGACCGCCAGCAGCGAGTGCCCGCCGTTGGCGAAGAAGTTCGCCCCGGCGTGCAGGTCCTGACGCTCCAGCAGCTCGGCGAAGAGCGCGGTGATCGTCCCGGTCAGCTCGTCGTCCGTGGCCGCGGCGGGGCCGGCGGCGGCCGGGCCCTGGTCCTGCGCCGCGAGGGCGGCGAGGGCCAGGTAGTCGACCTTGTCGCTGCCGGTGCGCGGGAAGGCGTCCACCGCGACGAACCGGTGCGGGATCACCGAGCGGGGGAGCAACTTGTGTGCGTGGTCCCAGAGTTCGTCGACGGCCTCGGGCCGGTTGGGCACCCGGACGAACGCCGCCAGCGAGCCGTCCGCCCCGGGGTCTCCGACGACGACCACGGCCGCCGCCTCGACGTCGGGATGGCCGACCAGCACGGCCTCCACCTCGGCCAGTTCCACGCGGTTGCCGCGCAGCTTGACCTGGCGGTCGGTCCGGCCGTACAGGTCGATCCGGCCGTCCGGGCGCCAGCGGCCGACGTCCCCGGAGCGGTGGAAGCGGCCGTACTCGGCGTTCTCGCCGAAGCGCTCGCCGGTCAGTTCGGGCCGCCGGTGGTAGCCCTCGGCGACGCCGATCCCGGCCACGCAGAGCTCGCCACGCAGACCGATCGGCAGCGGGCGGCCGTGCGGGTCGGCGATGAAGATCCGGGTGTTGGCGACGGGCGCGCCGACGTCCACCCGGCCGGTGCGGTCGGCGGTCATCCGGCCGGCCGTCGCCCAGATCGTGCTCTCGGTCGGGCCGTAGACGTTCCAGAGGTCGGCGCCGGCCGCGAGCAGCGTGTCGGCCAGTTCGGCGGGCAGCGGCTCGCCGCCGGTCAGGATGGTCCGGCCGGCCGTCAGGTCGGCGTCCTCCCGTACGACCAGCCGCCAGGTGGTCGGGGTGGCCTGGAGGAAGCCGATGTCGTGGGCGGTGACGGCCGCCGCGAGGAGGGCGCCGTCGGTGCGCGCCTCGTCGGGGAGCACCACGGTGTGGCCGCCGTGCAGCAGCGGCATCATCAGTTCCAGCGAGGACGTGTCGAAGCTGTACGTGCTCAGCCAGCCGGTCGGCCGGGGGGATCCGGCCACGCCGAACCGCTCGGCGTAGTCGACGATGTGGTTGACCAGGCTGCGGTGCGGGATCGGGATGCCCTTGGGGCGGCCGGTCGAGCCCGAGGTGTAGATCAGGTAGGCCAGGTCGTCGGGCCCGACGGTCACCGCGGCCGGGTCGACCGGCACCTCGGGGGCCGTGGCGCAGTCGGGCGCGGCCACCGCGCGGGGGCCGTCCGGCGCGGTGATCCCCGCGCCGACGATCACGGTGCGGGCGCCCGCGTCGTCGAGCTGGTGGGCCAGCCGCTCCTCGGGGTGGTTCGGGTCGAGCGGCAGGTAGGCCGCGCCCGCGAGCCAGGTGCCGAACACCGCGGCCGCGAGGGCCGCGCCGCGCGGCAGCAGCAGGGCGACGACGTCGCCGCGCCGCACGCCGGCCTCGGTCAGCCGGGCGGCCGTGTCGACGGCGGCCGACCACAGCGCGCCGTACGTCACCGCGCTGTCGCCGTCCCGGACGGCCAGGGCCTTCGGCTCGGCGGCGGCGCGCCGGGCGAAGCCCGCGAGCACCGACGGCGGTTCGACGGCGCGGTCGGTCGCGTTGGCGGCGTCGATGACCGCGTGGTCCCGCTCCGACCAGGTCGGCAGCGAGGCGATCGGCGCGTCCGGTTCGGCGCCCACCGCGACCAGCAGGGCGTCGTACCGGCTGACCATCAGTTCGACGTCGGATCGATCCAGCACACCGGTGTAGAACACCGCGCGCACGGTGGCCTTGTCCTTGCTGGCGGAAACGAAGAATTCGAGGTCGAACTGGCTGAAGCCGTTCTCCACGACGACGAGCTCGGCGTCGGTTCCGGCAATCGTGAAAGCGCGCTGGTCCTCGACGTAGGGAACGTAGTTGAAAACGTGCTTGAACAGCACGTTGCGCCAACCGGAACCGTCCCGTTCGACGACGTCGAGCAGATCGTCGGCGGACACGTCCTGGTGGGCCATCGCCTCCAGGAAGGTACGACGGGCCAGTGCCGCGAGATCCCGGAAACTCGCCTCCCGGTCGAGCATCAGGCGCAGCGTGACCAGGTTGCTGTGGTAGCCGATCGCGTCCATCGCCTCCCGGGTGCGGGAGTTCACCGGCGAACCGATGGTCAGGTCCGGGCCGGCGCCGTGCGCGGCGAGGAGCACCGCGTAGGCGGTGAGCAGGACCACCGACTCCGGGGCCCGCAGCTCCCGCTGCAGGCGGCGCACCACCGCGTGGGCCTCGGGCGACAGCACGTGGGTGACCTCGTCGCCCCGCAGCGTGGTGACCGGCTGCTCGGCACGCTCGCACCACAGCTCCAGCCCGGAGGACCGGAACCCGGCCATGGTCTGCGCCCAGTAGCGGCGGCTCTTCTCCGACGCCTCGGGCTCGTGCCAGGCGGGCACCTCGACGGGCTCGGGGTGCCCGCCGGCGAGCACCGCCTCGTACAGGGTGACGAACTCGGCGCGCAGGATCGCCGTGGACTGGACGTCCGATACGGCGTGGTGCAGGGCCAGGCAGTACACGTCGTGGTCCGGGCCGTGCAGCAGCAGGGCCCGCACCAGCGGGCTGCCGTCCGCGAGGAAGGGGCGGGCGACGAAGGCGGTCAGGGCGGCGAGTTCCTCGCCCTCACCGAGGTCGGCCTCCTCCAGGTCGACGGCCAGGGAGGCCGGGACGGACCTGGTGAGCTCGGCGTCCTTGCGGTGGAAGACCGTCCGCAGCACCTCGAAGCGCTCCAGCAGGAGCTGGGTGGCCTTCGCCGCCGCGGCGGCGTCGAGGCGGCCGTGCACCCGCAGGCCGAGCGACAGGTTGTTGGCACCACTGCCCGGGACCAGCTCGTCGAGCAGCCACAGGGTGGTCTCCTTGCGGGACGCGCGAACGGCCCCGCCCGGTATGTCGGGGCTCACGCGCCGCCCTCCGGCCGGGCGGCCAGCAGGCCGGCCACGGTCTCGGCGACGGCGGGGGTGCGCAGGAGGTCGCGGTGCTCGACCTCGAAGCGGTGCTCGTCCGCGATGACGATGGGCGCCACGCCCGGCGTGGTGCGCATCCGGTTCAGGCCGCTGCGCTCGCTGCCGGAGGTGACCACCGTGGCGCGAGCCCAGCCCGGCCGCGGGTCGAGGCCGGAGGCGGCGCACAGGTAGGCCATGAACGAGCCGACCATGGCGACCAGTTCGTCGGCGTAGTCCTCGGCCAGCCCGGCCCGGAGCAGGGCGCCCCGGCCGATCGGCGTGAACACCGAGTACAGCTCGGCCGCGAACTCGGCCGGCTCGATGCCGGGCTTGGCGGCGAGCAGTTCCGCCGTCCCGGACAGGTTGGCGATCTCCTCCTCGGTCAGGATGGTCGTCATGTTGCCGACCACCCGCCCGAACTGGAGGTGGGCGGTGGGCACGTCGACCAGCTCGGGGTCGAACACGATCACCGCGGGGGCGACGGCCTGGCGCTCGGCGACCTTCTCGGCCAGGGCGCCCGCGAACACCGAGCCCGCGCAGTAGCCCATGACCGCCCGGACCGTCCGTCCGGACGCCTCGATCTCGGAGAGCCAGCCCTCCAGGTACTCGTCCGGCGAGGCGCCGGTCTCGGGGGCGCGGACCGGCGCGACCGTCTGCCAGAGCGAGAAGTCCGGATTCAGACCGGGCGCCAGCTCGGCGAACCCGCCCTCGTTGCGGCCGGTCACCGGGAAATCGGCGGCGAGCACGATATCGGCGTCACTTCCGGCGTCGAAGACGACGTTCCACACGGCAGGGTTGGGCATATTGACTCCCCCGATTGTCAACGATGAGTTGCCGGGTAATTTTCACGGGCCTGACGAGGCCTCACCGGCCCGGGCCACCCCGGATACTAGATCCAGCTGATCATCCTGTCCACATCAATCGATCAAGACCAATCACGCCTGATCATGATGCGCCTTACGCGACTTTGAGCCAGGGGGGAGGGTTTCAGACACACGCGACAAGATCGCCATTACCCAGAAATCCGGCATGCCAAACATTCCCTTGCCGAGAAAGTGCGCGAAATTCCCGGAAAATCGGCGGAAATCCAGTGGATCACACCCCCGATTCCGCCCCAAACGCCCCCCGCGGAGGGGCATCGCGCCACCGGGAACTGTCCGAAAGTCTTCGCACCGGCCCCCACCGCGCCGACGGCGCCCGCCAGGGGCCCGGAGCCCACCGCCGGCATCCGCCGCAGCACCGGAGTTGACGGGACATCACGAGCGGTATCGCCCTGCCGGAGACCTCATCTGACACGACGTCCGCTGGTCATCACGCCCGACACTGCGGGTGCCGACACATCATCCGCGCAGGTCGCGGCCTTGATCGTCGATGTTCGGATCCGCTCGGCGCTTCCCCGGCATCTTCACCTGCACAGGGCACCAGCGGCATCATGATCTGTCGTGCTGCTGCGTCTGGCCAGCTACGGCACCTCTTACTGCTGGTCCGCCCGGACACGGTCCCGCGGTGGCACCGCGACCTGCTCAAGCGGCGCCATGCCGCGACCTGCGCACCGAGGCGTCGCGGGCGCCCGCCCACCGTCCGCTCCATCCGCGCCAGGGCCAGATTCCTGATCCGCGACCGCGACCGCGACCGCGACGTCAAGTTCACCGCCGCCTTCGACGCCCTGCTGACCGACGCCGGACTCACTGTTGTCACCACCGGCATCCGGATACCGCGAATGAACTCCGTCATGGAGCGCCGGATACAGACCTGCCGCAGGGAGCCCCTGGACCGCACTTCGATCTGGCACCAACGCCACCTCCTCCACGCGCTCCGCGAGTTCGAGACCCACGACAACGAGCACCGGCCCCACCGAGCACTGAAGCAAGCCGCGCCGCTCCGTCCCCTACCCGACCCGATCGACGTGCCAGCGCAGATCAGGCACCTTCAGATCCGCCGACGAGACCGACCCGGAGGAACCCCGCAGGAGTACCGACATGCCGCGTGAGCAGGCCGGATGATTTATCGGCCCCCGCACCCGCCGGAGACCCCCGGTCGCCACCTGAGGTTCGTGCGCTGACCTGCTCTCAGAAACGGCAAAAGCCCCGCTGGCCTGGACCTTCGTCCAGTCAGCGGGGCTCCGACATCACTGTCGGGACGACAGGATTTGAACCTGCGACCCCTTGACCCCCAGCCAAGGGGTCGACTTAGCGTCGAAAGCCGAGACCCTGAGGTGTCGGTCTTTCTTGTTATTCAACTACCATGAGATACAGGTGAGTTGTGACTTCTCAATGGAAGCGGCGCCGCGAGCTGCTGACCGTGGCTCAGCGTTTACTTTGCGCATAAGTGTCCGTTTCGGATCATCAGCGTCCATGGGCGCTCATCTGGCGTGGTCCCAAAATGCTCCCCAGGCCGCCCACCCCGCCGCAGGTACTGCCTGTAACCGAAATCTGTCGGGCTTTCAGAAGGCGGCGTCACGCCAGCCCGACTGCCCCTGCGCCGGTGCCGCCCACTGGCCCACGGGGCCGGGCCTGCGGGCGGATCATGGTCGCCTGCCCACTGGTCATGGATGGTGATCTTCCGAGCGCGTCTTGAGCGTGTCTTCGCCGGTTGATTCTGATGTGCTTCGCGCACCGCCCAACGCGCTCTGCCGCCACACCCGACACGACAGCCGCTGTTGCCCGGAGGCACCACTCAGTCCGAGAGAAGGGGAAACTCATGGGACAGCGTGCGCAGCGTGGTCGGGTGTACCAGCGGTGTGGTTGTACGGGCGGATCCGGGAGGCAGTTGAGGCCGTGGTGTCCGAGGCTGGCCGGGGATCTGAAGCACGGCAAGTGGACGTACTGTGCCGAACTTGCCCCCGAGGACGGGAACCGGAAGACCCGCCGGCGCGGGGGTCGCCACCCGCGCCGAGGCGGCCCGGGAGATGAAGGCGGTGCTGGACGGTGAGCCGCGCGGGGTGTACGAAGACCGGCGCATCACGGTGGCGAGTTCCTGCGGGAGTGGCTGGTGGCGAGGAAGGAGGAGCTCGCGCTGACGACCTACGCCGGGTACGAGGACTGCGTCGAGCGGGATCTCATCCTCGCCTTCGGCCGACTGGCTGAGCGACCTGTTCGAGGTCATGCACCCCGCCCGTCACGGTCGGTGAGGGCGTCTTCGCCCGTACCTTCCACACGCTCCAACAGCTGATGCAGTACATGTTCTACATGGACCTGTACAGCGGGTCGCGCCCCCGCCGTTCCCGTCGGGCCCCGACGGCTGACGGAAACCAAGCCAGGGCCGAGGAGCGTCGGTCCGTAAAGTTGCTCAACGGTGCAGGCGCCCAGCGCAGTCTGGCCCGCAGCAACCCGCTGGCCTTGCTCGCCGCCTGCCGTTCCTCGGGAGCCTCCCCGGACTTCACCCCAGATGACGGGATGGGCCCAGAAGTTCCTCGCAGCCGGCGCCGGTGCCTTCATCGGCACGCTGCGGGCGGTGCGCAGCGACAAGGCCACTTCCTGGCTATGACACCGCATCCTCCTCGCCTGAATCACAAACGGTTACCACCGATTACGAGACGGAGCCTTTCAAAGTACAGACCCCTGGCGCACGCATGGGCGGTCGGTTACTCGCCCATGAAGACGACGCGGCGGGGTGTACCGGAGGTGCCGGACGTC
Organism: Kitasatospora sp. NPDC034035; assembly: GCF_055575755.1. Classification (NCBI taxonomy): domain Bacteria; kingdom Bacillati; phylum Actinomycetota; class Actinomycetes; order Kitasatosporales; family Streptomycetaceae; genus Kitasatospora; species Kitasatospora sp. NPDC034035. The sequence goes on from NZ_JBVISA010000031.1 coordinate 99,283, forward strand.
GTGGTGGTCGTGGTGCGGCCGGCCGGGACGGCTCGGTCGCGGCCCCAGGTGCGGATCTCCTCGATCTGTTCGGGGTTGGTCCGGCTGAGCGGCGTGGTGTTGGCGAAGGTGTCGAGCACGAACGACGGGAGCAGCTTGGCGGCTCCGCCGTTGAGGTGTACCTCGGCGCCGACCTCGTGGAGGGCGGCTTCGATGTCGGAGCCGGCGAATCCCTCGGAGAGGTCGACGAGGCGGTCCACCTGGTTCGGGTCGGGCTCGACCTTGACGTACTTGCGGTAGTAGAGATCGATGATCTCCTTGCGGTCCTGTGCGTCGGGGAGGTCGACGAAGAAGAGTTCGTCGAAGCGACCCTTGCGGAGGAGCTCGGGCGGGAGGCTGCGGACGTCGTTTGCGGTGGCGACGACGAACGCGCGGGAGTCCGACTCCTGGAGCCAGAAGAGGAACTGGCCGATGATGCGCTGCGGCACGCCGGACATGTCGTGGCTGCCGGCCAGCCCCTTCTCGATCTCGTCGATCCACAGGATGCACGGCGCCACCCGGTCGGCGGTCTCCAGCGCTTCCCGCATCCGGCCCTCGGACTCGCCGAGGTACTTGCCGTGGATGCTCGCCATGTCGAGTCGGTAGAGCGGAAGTTGCCACTGCGAGGCGATGGCCTTGGCGGACAGCGACTTGCCGCAGCCGGGCACGCCGACCAGCAGCACGCCGCGCGGCGGCCGCAGGTCGGTGCCGCGCAGATCAGCGTGCATCAGTTCGTGCTTGCGCTGGAGCCATCCCCGCAGGCTGCTCAGGCCCCCGACGGAGTAGTCCGATGCCTTGAGCTGGACCCGCTCGAGGCCGGCGAGGTCGCTGAAGATCCGGTCCTTGGCCCGGGCCAGCGCGAGGACGTCGTCGCGCTGGACCGATCCCTTGGCGACGATGGTGGCCATCAGGTTGACCGCTTCGGCCTCGGTCACGCCGAGCAGAAACTCCGAGGCGCGGCGCGCGTCGTCCTCGTTCCATTCGATCGGCACCACGCCGTGGTGGTCGTCGAGGAAGCTCTTGATGGTGCCGTACATCTCGTCTGCGTCCGGCAGTTCGAGCTGCAGGCTCATGCCGAGCCGTTGCAGTCCGCTCCAGATCGGGCTGTCGGTGATCAAGACGATGCTGCCGGCGTTGGCGTCGGCCAGCCGGGCGAGTTCGGCGACGTGCCGGGTGAAGTGGGTGTCGGTCTCCAGCCCGTCCGGGTCGACCAGGATCAGGGTGGCCTGCGGGCGGCTGGTGAACTGGGCGGCGGCGAACTCCATGGCACCGGTCAGGGAGCGGTCGTCCTGGACGGTGGCGTTGGAGCGCAGGTCGCGCAGGCCGGTGGCCCTGGTGTAGATCCAGAACGGCTGGCTGCTACGGCGCGACCGGGTCGCCACCTCCTTCACCAGCCGCAGCGCCCGCTGCTGCTCGATGGTACGCAGGCCGATCACCGGTACTCGGGCAGTGAGGTAGTTGTCGAGGTCGTCTCGGCTCTCGGCGTAGTTGGACATCTGGGCCTCGGGTCTCGGTTCGGCGGGACGGCGGTAGGACGGCGGGTCGAAGACGCGGTCAGCCCGGCACGATGCGGCGGCGCGGCCCGTCGGCGGGGTCGTAGGACCAGCCGCCCGGGTCGGCCGGGGGCGTGGCGGTGATGACGGCGGTGAGCGGGTTGTCGCGCAGGGTGCGGCGGCGGGCGTCGACGGCCTGTCGGTCGTGCTCGCGCGACGCCCGGCGCTCCAGCTCGCGTTCCAAGTCCTGCTGGGCCCGGCGGGTCTGCTCGTCGATGATCGCGGTCAGCTTCTCCTTCAGGTCGGCCGGGAGCTGCGGGTGGCCGGCGAGCACCCGGATCCGGTGCAGCCCGGTGCGTGCCTGGGTGAGGGCGCGGCCCGCGGCGAACTCGTCGTCGGCCGCGTTGACAGCCGCGACGAGCGCGTCCGCCCATGCCTGGAGGCGCTGTTGGAGCGCTTCCCTGATCCGCGCCCCGAGCCGCTGCCAGGTGTCCTCGGGGAAGTCGGTGGGCGTGAGTGCGGGCAGGCCGGTGTCGTCGACCGGCTCGCCCGCCGACCAGCGTTCCAGGAACTCGGCCCAGGCGTGGTACGGGCCGCCGAGTGGTCCGGGTGTTCGCACTGCCTGCTGCCTGGCCAGTGTCACGCGCCGCCGCCAGGCCGGTGTCACAGCCCGCTTCCGGGGCGGCGCACCGTCACCTCGCCGGGCGGCAGCGGTTCCCAGTCCGGCAGGCCCTCGACGATCCGGCGCAGCCGACTGGTGGCCCGCTCCGTGGTGGGCTTGGGGCTGGCCGCCCACGGGGAGGCGGCGGGGCGACGCGGTGGTGGCGGGGCGGGGTAGGGCGTGGTCATGGCGTTCCTCCGGACTGCGGCGTGGCGGCGGCGGGTCGGACGGTGCGCCCGTCGAACGGGCTGTGGGCGTGGCCGGCGGCGGCCAGTGAGCCGATGAACTCGCGGGTCCGGGTCTCCACCTGGTCCGCGTTCCGGTAGGCGGTCTTCCAGTCCGTGTACTCGGCGCAGGCGCCGCGCAGTTGGTGGATGGAGTCGTTCTTGGCGCGCGCCAGCAGCTGCTTGGCCGATTCCATGGCCTTCCGGGCGGCCTGGGAGCGGGTGTACAGCACCAGTCCGCAGATACTGCCGGCCAGGACGGCCAGGCCGAGGGCGACCGCGATGCTCATCGGGCCGACGACGAACAGCAGCAGCGCGATCGCGCCGCCGAGCATGACCAGTTGGCGCGTCAGCGGGTAGGCCAGCGAGGCCAGGAAGGGGGCAGTGTGCTGGTCCCAGTGCTGGGCGAGCGACTGTTCCAGGGCTGGGAGCGGGGTGTTGAACGAACCCGCCCACTGCGGCAGGTTGAAGACCTGGGCCCCGAAGGTGTGGCTGGTGGCGAACACCGCGTGGACGTCCGGCGGTTCGGCCATCCGGTAGTCCCGGCTGAAGCCGGCGTGGGCCTGCGCGAACCACTCGTGGCAGGCGGCGACGGCGAGCCGCTGGGTGGAGGCCGAAGCACCAATGGCCGAGGGGTTGAGCGCCGCGGTGGACTGGATGGTGAGGTAGTCGAGCGTCTCCTCCAGCGAAGCGGAGTCCACGTCCACGGCGTGCCTCGCGGCGTCCAGGTCGCCGTCGCACGCCACCACCGCCTGGTTGAACGCCAGGTCGCGGCGGAGCGGCAGCTCCTCGTTGTCGTACTCCGAGACCAACCGGTCCAGGATGTCGTCGATGGCGTCCTCGAGCCGCTCGGACGGGACGGACTCGCCCGCCATCATCGCGGTGTACTTGGCGAAGATCGCCTGCTGGGCCCGGGCCGAGGCGAGTACGGCGTCCAACTGCGGCCACTGCGGGGACACCTGCGAGAGCCGGGGGAACTCGCCGGCGGCCGACGGCGCGCGCAGGCTGTCGAGCTCCGCACGCCACCGGCGTACCTGGGCGGCCCGGGCCTCGTCGTCGCCGAGCAGGGTCTCGCGCCACCGCCCGAGCGTCTCGTGCAGCATCTCGCGGCCGCCCGCGCCGAAGGCCCCCTGCGAGATGGACTCCAGGATGACCGCGAACTCCCGACCGAGCGCGGCCGGGTCCTGGGCGATCAGGTAGTGCCGCAGCCACCGCACCGCGGACTGCTGGCGGCCCTGGCGGCGCAGCACCAGCGCGAAGAGGAGCGAGGTGCGCTCCGGTGAGCGCCGGAACGCCTCGTCCACCGCCCGCTCGCACAGCGCCGGGTCGTCGGCGGACCAGGCCGCGAGGGCGACCAGGGCGGGCGCGAGCCAGTAGCGCGGCGTCTGGATCATCAGCTGCTCACTCACCGAGGTCACCGTCGCCTCGGACACCAGGCCGAGGTCGAATGCCTGCAACATGCCGACGGCGGTGCGCCGGACCACCTTGTGGTGGCCGAACTCGTGGTCGACCTTGTCCTGGATGACACCGATGCGGGTCTCGGCCCGCTGCACGTTGGCGGTCAGCTGGGACTGGTGGACGAAGGCCAGGAAGTCGGCGCGCAGTTGCTGCAGTTCGCTCTGGGTCTGCTGCTGCGCGATGCCGACGGCGGAGACCTGACCGGACACCTGGCCGACCTGCTCGGAGAGCCGGTTCACGAGTCTGTCGACCTGCGCCACCTGGTTGCGCAGGACGTAGTCCACCTCTGTCATGCGGGTCTCCGTTCACGGTGGAGCAGTCGGCGGGACGGGTTCACGGGCGTACCACGCTGCCGTCCGGGAGTACCGGCAGCACCAGGCCGCCGTCGTACACCTCGACGAAGGCGTAGGCGCCGGTGCGCACCAGCATCCGGGCGGCCGCGAAGGGGTGGGGCATCGGATCCCCGGGTGCGAAGTGGTCCACGATCGAGTGGAAGAGGTTCAGCTGATGGTCGACGTACGGTGCACCGAGGTAGCAGGTGGCGAGGAAGCCGAGTGGGACGTCGCCGAACTCGGTGGTGTAGTGCTCCTTGAGCCAGTCGGCCAGCTCGTTGCAGGCGGCCGGGTCGAGTCCGGCGTCGAGTCGGCGTACGGCGTTCAGGAAGCCCACCGGCCTCTCGCGCAGCCGGTCCGCCCCGACGCGGGTCTGTGGCGGTCGCCCGCCGGTGGCCGGACCGCTCGCCGCAGCCCGACCGGGCCCGGTCGCCTGGCCCGGTCGCACGACGCGGCGGGGCTGCTCAATGAAACCCATGAATCCCCCGATGACCATGGAGTGACACCGCGCTCACACCGCGCGGTCGAGAAGGGAAGGATAGTGATCGCACTGCCATATTGCGAAGCCGTGCAGGTGATCGCACGCGCATGGCCGGATGACGACCTGTTTCCACCCACCATTCGCCCGGTCGACCGGACCGCCGGGGCGGTGTCCGCCTGGAACACTTCTGACCATGAGGACGGTTTTTGCACTCCTGGTGGGGATCAACGACTACTCGGCGCTCGGCCGCGCTTCGCTCCGGGGGTGCGTCAATGACACGGCTGCTGCTGAGCATTGGCTGGACGCGAAGGTGACGGAGCCGGTTGTGCGGACGCTGCTCGACACCGACGCCACCGTGCGTGCGGTCATCGACGGCATCCGCGGGCATCTCGGGCAGGCGGGGCCGCAGGACACCGCACTGCTCTGGTTCTCCGGCCACGGGACCGAGTTCGACGCCACGGCCGAGCAGCTGAAGGTCGAATCCACCGGCCGCTGCCAGGCCCTGGTCTGCGCCGACGGGCCATTGCTGGACAAGGAGCTGGGGGCCCTGCTGGACGAGGTCGCCGCCCGCGGCGCCCATGTCGTCGCGGTCCTCGACTGCTGTTTCTCGGGCGGCGCGACCCGGGACGCCGAGGGCAGCGCGCGCCTCCTTCCACCGGATCCGTCCTGGGGGGCGCTCGCGACGGCCCGCGACGTCACCGGTCCCGCGGCCGAGCCGGGTCACGTCCTGCTGGCCGCGAGTCGGCTGAACCAGCCCGCGTTCGAGGACTGGTTCGACGGACGCAGGCACGGCGTGTTCACGCACGCACTCCTCGGCGCGCTCGGCGAGCAGGGCGGCCCGGAGCTGAGCTACCGCCGGTTGATGGCGGCCGTGCAGTGCCGGGTGCAGGGCTCGGGTGAACGCCAGCACCCGGTCCTGCTCCCCCTGGAGGCCGGTGGCCCTGCCGACCGGCCGTTCCTCGGCGGGGCCGTTCGCGCCCCGAGCCCTCACCTGCTCCGCCACGGTGCTTCGGGCTGGGAGGTGGACTGTGGAACCGTCCACGGGCTGCGCGGCGGCCCGGACGCCGGCGGTACCGAGTTCAGCGTCGAGCCCGGGCCCGGCAGCCAGGACCGACACCTGCTGACCGCCTGGGAGGTCCGGGTCGACCGGACCCTGGTGGAGCCGTCCGGCTGGTCACCCGATCCGGCGCTCAGCTACCCGGTGACGCTCTCCGCGTTGGCCCTGCCGCCGGTTTCGGTGCTGGTCGAGGCACTAGAACGTCCTGCGGTAGATGCCGAGTTGACTGACGCCCTGCGCACCGCCCGCTCGCCGCTGCTTCGCCTCGTGGACGATCCGCGGGACGCGCCCGGGACACTGCTGCGGGTCGTCCTGGACCGGGCGGAGGCCCGGGTGCTGTTCCGGGACGGGTCCCCCGCCGTCCCGGCGCTGCCGTGGGCGGGTTCGGCTGACGCCCGGCGGATCGTCGACTGCCTTGTCCACCTGGCCGGTTGGCACCAGCTGCGCGACCTCGCCAACCCCGATCCCTCGCTCGGATCCCACGTCCGGGTCGAGGTGACGCCCTGGGGCGGCGATGACCCGATCCTGCCCGAGGGCTCCGGTGAGATCGTCTGCAGCTACGGTCGCGGGCCGGGCGGCTGGCAGGAGCCGAGAGTGTCCGTGCGCATCCACAATCGTTCGACGGGCAGGGCCCTCTGGTGCGTCCTGCTGAACCTCACGGACAGCTACGCCAGCCGATCGGTCCTCTTCCCCGGGGCCTTCATCGCCTCCGGCTGCACCGGCTACGCGCTGGACGGCGATCCGGTTCACCTCAGCCTCCCGTCCACCCGACCGGTCCGGCCCGGCGCCTACGTCCGCGACTGGCTCAAGCTGATCGTGGCGGAGGGCGAACTGAACACCGTGCCCTACCAGTTCGGGCCCTGGGATCCGACGCTGCCCGCGGACCGGCAGACCGGCCGGTCGACGGACGGCGTGTTCCGCCCGCTCGCCCCGGGCGGCAGCCGGGACATGCTGCCCGGCCGCCCGGCGGCCTCCCCCGGCCGCTGGGCGGCGCTCACTCTTCCGCTCTGCACGGTCGTCCCGGACTGATCCGCCGTCACTGCCCCAGGTGGGTGAAACCGGCCCAGGCCGAGAGGTCGTCCGGCTCCACCGCGGCGGCGCGGGCGGCCAGCGCGCCGGGCATACCGGGCGGCAGCCGGCGGTCCGGGTCGAGCATCCACAGCTGGGCCCTGCGCAGCGCCCGGCCCGCCTGTTCCTGCTCCCGGCGCAGGAAATGGTGCGTCATGAACATCAGGACCGAGGTGGCGTCGTCAGGCACCGGCCACAGCGAGCCGATCACCGATCTGGCTCCGGCCACCAGGAACGCCGTGGCAAGGCTGTACGCCTCGTTGTGGCCGCGCCCGGACACGTGGCTCCAGCAGGCCGCCAGGACCACCAGCTCCAGCCCGTCGCCGCCCCGCCCGGCCGCCTCGGTCAGCTCCTCGGCGGCCAGCTCACCGCCGCTGAAGGAGAGGTACGAGCTGTAGCGCTGGTTGGCGGCCACGGTGGCGTGGCAGGCCAGGTGCAGGACGCCACCACCGCCGCGGCGCAGCCAGGCGAGCACCTCGGCCGGCGTGCCCGGGCCGTCGGCCTCGCCCGCCGCGCGCCGCCCGAGGAAGGTGCCCCGCGGGTAGAAGGCCCGCTGCACCGCGTCCGCCTCCTCGCCGGCGTAGCGCAGGTCCCCGGTCGGATTGCCGACCACCAGGGCGGCGTCGGTGTGCGGTGTGGACGGCCGGGCGGCCACGTCGCACAGCAGCCGGGCCGAGGCGGCGTACGAGATCTCGGCCTGCTCGACGGCGTACCGGCGTCGTCCGGTGGCGTCCGGCTCCGACCAGGCCGCATGCCACGGCACCACGCCGAGGGCGCCCATGGGCACCAGGATCAGCGACGGCGGGCGGGTCCGGCCGGGTGGCGGCACGAGCATGTCCAGCAGTGGCTTGACCGCCGCGTACCAGGCCCAGGAGCACAGCCGGTCCAGTTGCCGGCGCAGCGAGGGCGAGTCGGGTGCGGCGGCGTGCGGAGCCGGCCCCATGTCCCGGACGGACCGGCCGGCCGGGGTGTAGTCCCGCAGGGGCCCGGCGTCCTCCTTCAGCAGCGGCAGCGGCAGCCAGTGCGCGCCACCATCCGCGGTGACCAGGACCGCCGCCCCGCCGCGGTCGTCGGAGGCCGGCATCAGGTACACCAGGGCGTCCGCCCGGCAGCTGCGCAGCGCCGCACCGATCTCCGCGGGGGCCGGGGTGCCGAGCAGCCGGGCCGACGGCCCGCCGTACGGGCCGTCGGCGGTCAGCGCGGTCAGGACGCGGCGGCGCAGTTCGCTCGGGACGCCGCCGGGCCCGGTCGAGCCGTCCGCTCCGCCAGGCGGTTCGGCGCCGCCCGCGGCCCGCCACTCCTCGGCCAGGTCGGGCCGACCGGTGGCGGTCAGCAGCTGGGGCACCGTCATCGCGGTGTTCGCGGCGTGCAGCACCAGTCCGCGGCAGGCGTCCAGTGCCTGGACGGCGGCCTCGGGGGCGTCGTCGGCCAGGCACCAGGCGGCCACCTCCAGGGCCGCGGCGGTGGCCTCGGGTGCGCCCTCGGCGGCGTGCCCGGTGCCGGACTGGAGCAGCGCCATCCAGGAGTGTCCGCGCAGGGACTCGAGCCCGGCGAGGCGTCCCCGGCGGCGGTCGTCGCGGGCCGGGTCGGCGCGCAGCCGGTAGGCCCGGCCGAGGGTCAGGCTGCACACCGCCCAGAGCCGGTGCTCGGGGCCGCCGGCCAGCTGGGCGGCCCGCTCCAGCAGGTCAATGCCGGTCCCCAGCTCACGGCGGTCGCCGCTCCGGGAGGCCTTGGCGCAGTGGGTGCTGCCCAGCACGAAGGCGTAGCGCAGCCAGTCGTCGCTTCCCTCGTCGGACAGGTCCAAGGCCTCCCGGAGCAGGGTCATTCCTTCGTCGAGAAGCCGGCGGTCGGGCCGGTCCACCCCCCGTGCGATGCGGGCGATACCCGCGTCCCCCAGCACCCATGCACGGTGGTCGCGCGGCAACCGTGCAGCTTGGCGGCGCAGTTCGTCGAGAGTGGCACCACCGTGGGTCGCCATGGAGGCGGTCGGCAGGCCCAGGCTCCTGGCGAGCTGGTCGCGGCCCATCCGGGCGTTCTCCAGCAGCGTCCACAGCTCCCCGCGGGCGGGGTCGTCCGGGTCGAGCGCGCCGTGGACCTCGGCGAGCCGCGCGATGGCCCGGTCGGTGCCGGCCAGGTCACCCTGCCGCGCGTACCGAATGGCCTCGATACCCGCGACCTGGCCGTCGATGAGCGACCGGAGGTAGGGGGTGGTGCCGGGCCGATCGCGCAACCGGGCGATGGCGCTCGCGGCCGTCTCCACCTCGTCGAGACCGCCGCGCAGTTGACCTCGCTGGCCCTGGACGGCCGAGCGCAGCAGCTCGATGCCGTCGGTCACCCGCCCGTCCTGGCCGGTGCGCAGGTCGCGGGCCGCATCGATGTGCTCCAGCGCCCCTTCCAGGCCCGACCCGTCTCCGGCTGTCGCCTCGTTCAGGCCGATCAAGCCGGCGATGGCGTGGACGTTGCTCAGCCCGGCGGCATCCCCCTTCCGGTGCTGCAGTGCGGCCTGCAGGAGCGCGGTCTTCTGCTCGGCGGTGACGTGCGTGCCGTGCGGATCGAGCAACGGCACCAGGCCGTACAAGAACGCGGCCGACTCACCCGACTCGCGGCTGTCCGGGTCCATCTCGTGCCAGGTCCGGTACAGCCGGTCGAATTCCGCGGGCAGCCGGTCGACGCCGCCGATGTCGTTGGCGAGACCGTTGAAGTCCTGATCGCTGAGGTTCAGGAAGGCCCCGCCGTGTCTGGCATCCGCCAATGTCCCCATGGTGGCGCGGTGGGCCTCCTGGAAGAGGGCGTCGACCTCGGGGCCCGCCTCGGCAAGGCCCTGGCGCACCAGCTCGTGTCTGACCCAGCCGTGGCACATGATGGCCATCCGCCGGAACTCGGCGCCCTGACTCTCGTCTTCGAGGGCACGCCCGCTGGCCGCGGCGAGCACCGGCAGGCGCGCCGGGTCGCCGTCCGCCCGGTAGCGGGCCCACTGGAGAGACGCCACCAGCAGGCCCAGCGGTGCGGCCGAGCCGCCGTCGCGTTCGGGCTGCCAGCAGTCGAGAGCCCGCTGCAGCAGGTGGAGCGCTCGGTCTCGTCCGGCGTCGTCGTCGCGCTCGGTGGCACGCTGGTAGAGCAGCCGTCCGAAGCAGTCCAGGTACGTGGGCAGCAGTTCGTCGACGGCATCGGGCTCGGCGAGCAGTGGCGCCAACTCCGCCTCGGCGGGCCCGACCTGGGTACTGTCGTCCCAGTGCCACCACAGCATCGCCCGGATGTAGACCATCCGGGCCATCGCCTCGCGGCCCCACCACGATCGCTCCGCGGATCGCTCGCCCGCCTCGACCAGCGCTCGGCCGAACTGGGTCCGGGCCTCCGTCAGCATTTCCCGGTCCCGGGCGCGCTGGCCGTGCACCATCTGGGCGGTGGCGAGTCCGTAGCGCAGCAGCGGGACGTCGCTGTCCGGCGTGGCCGCCTCGAGAGCCGCGCGGAAATGCCGGACGGAGGCCTGCGCGTCGGGCAGGTCACCGCCGGTCCGGTACCGCTCGTGGTGCAGTGCACCGGCCTCCCCGTGCAGTTCGGCGGCCTCCGGGCTGCCGGGTGCGTGGTCGTCGAGCGCGGCGTCGTACCGGCGCAGCGCCTCGGAGAGCAGAGCCGCCCGTTGCGGGGCGGGCCGGTCGTCGGCCTGCACCCACCGCAACCGGGCGAGCCGGGCCACCAGGTACCTGCCGAGCATCCTGAGGTGCTCGAACGACGACCCGGCGACCGGTTCGGCCAGGCCGTCGACCAGCAACGCCCAGGCCCGGTCGAGCAGTTCGGGTTGCGGCCAGCCGTCGTACCGGAACAGCAGCACGCGAGCGCGGAGGATCCGCCAGGCGTCCCAGATCTCCTCGTCGTCGATCCCCTCGTCGCCGGGCCGGGCGAAGGCCCGCTCGAACGCCTCGTCCGCCAGGTCCAGGTCCTCCGGGCGTGCCTGCCGCAGGAAGAGCTGGTAGCTGAAGTCCCCGGCGACCGCCCACGCCGTCGGCACCTGTGGGTCGTCCGCCCGCAGACCTGCCAGCTGCTCCAGCAACTCGTCCCGCTCGGCGCGCAGTTCGTCGTCGGAGACCTCGTCTGGGTCCGGGTCCGGGTCCGGGTCCATCGCCCGCTCCGGCGTCACGGGGCGATCCTCGCGTGGTAGGGCTCCAGCAAGGAGTTGAGCCGCCTCTCCCCCTCGGCGGTGTCGAAGTCGACCGGCGGGACGCCCGTCTCCTCGATCACGTCCGGCACGCAGCGGTCACCGAACAGGACCACCACCCGGTCGCCGGGCTCACGCTTGGACGGCCAGAGGAAGCCCTGCGCCCACAGGTCGGTGTGCTCACGGATCCAATGAGCCTTCGCCATCTTCGAACGTGCTGGTCGGAGGGGCTGGCGTGACGGTTCTCCGGGGTGCTCGTGCTGGTCGTGGGCGGGAGTCTGCGGTCTT
>NZ_JBVISA010000032.1:0-108873 GCF_055575755.1 Kitasatospora sp. NPDC034035
TAGTTTTGGTTGTGGGGGGGGCGGGGGGGTTTGTGACGAAGGAAACGCCCCCCCTCCCCAAGCTCGCGTGGGAAAAAGTGGTTGTGGGGGGGGGGTCCTCCCCCCCCCCCCCCCCGACGCCGTCCTGCCCCCGGTCAGGCCCGGTCAGGTTCGGTCAGGCCCGGGAGGGGCCCGCTCCTGCCCCGGTGGTCGTGATGGCCGCGGCGATCTCGTCGAGGTCGGCCGGGGTGAGGTTGACGTGGGCTGCCCCGATCCAGCCGTCGACCTGGGCGGGGGTGCGGGCACCCACGATGGCGCCGGTGATGCCGGGCCAGGCCAGGGCCCAGGCGACGGCGGTCTCGGCGACGGTGACGTCGTGGCGCTCGGCGATCGGGCGCAGCGCGTCGGCGAGCCGGAGGTTCGCGGTGAGTCCGGTGGTGAAGTCCGCGTGCGCGGAGCGCCAGTCGTCGGCGGGCAGGTTCGCGGCGCGCCCGGCGGTGAACGCGCCGGTCAGGAGCCCGGATTGGAGCGGGGAGTAGGCGATGACGCCGGCGCCGTGGGTTTCGGCCCAGGCGATGTCGAGGGCGGCGGTGCGGTTGATCGCGGAGAACGGCGGCTGGATGGCGTCCACGTGCGCGATGCCTTCGGCGGCGTCGAGTTCCGCGACGGCGTGATTGGACAGGCCGATCGCGCGGACCTTGCCCTCGGCTTTCAGGTCGGCCATGGTCTGCCAGTACTCGGCCAACGGCGTCGCGTTCGGGGACACCGCCCCCGTGCCGTGGCCGGTGTACTCGAGGGACTCGCCGGTGTCGGGGTAGTGCACCTGGTACAGGTCGATCCGCTCGACGCCCAGGCGGCGCAGGGAGTCCTCGACCTCGCGGCGTACGCTGGCGGCCTTCATGATCCGGCGCGGGGACGCGGTGGGGTCGGCCGGGTCCCAGACCAGCCCGGCCTTGGTGAACACGAAGGGCCGGTCCGCTTCGGGGAGATCGGCGATGGCCTTGCCGACGAGCTCCTCGGAGTGCCCGAGGCCGTAGACCGCGGCGGTGTCGATCCAGTTGACTCCCCGCTTCAGGGCGTGGCGGATCGCGGCGACGGACTCGGCGTCGTCGCTCGCGCCCCAGCCGAACGCCCAGCCGGAGCCGGACACCGCCCACGACCCGAAGCCGAGCCGGGTGATGTCCATGTCCGTGGTGCCCAGGCGTCGGGTGGGCAGGCTGTCATGCGTCATGCCGGTGTGCTCCTCGGTCCTTTTGGTCCTTGCATTCGGTGTTCTGCTCGTGGTCCTCGCCGCTGCTGCTGCGGCTGCTGCTGCTGCCGAACGGGAACGTGCCTGGTCGGACGTCACGTCAGATCGCGCAGCGGGACGCGGACGACGGAGTAGGGCAGGTGCGGATCGGTGACGGCCCACTGGAAGTTGACGGCGAGGATCGCGTCGCCGTCGAAGGCCCCGGTGGAGGGCCGGTCGAGCAGTGGGTTCGTCGCGCGCCGTTCGAGGGTGCCGGAGGCGTACCCGGCGTCGAGCCGGACGACGTCGACGATGCTGTGGTTGTCGCCGATGTGGTCGACGCTGCTGAGCGCGTACAGCGTGTGCCCGCGCATCAACAGGCCGTCGCCGGTGACGCCCGCGCCACCGAGGTCGATCCTGCGGATGTCCTTGGTGCGGCGGTCGATGCGGTACAGGGCGCTGTCGTTGTCATGCGCGACGATGACGTACCGCTGGTCCGGCGTGACCACGATGCCGTTGAGGTTGAAGCCGTCGCGGAAGACGATCGGGGTGCCGGCGAACTCCTCGAGCACCGGCAGCCGGGAGGTGGCCGGGGCGTGACCGCCGAGTTGGTCGGCGGCGATCCGGTACAGGCGCGGCTGCACCGAGTCGGTGACGTAGACGTCGCCGTCGTCGGCGACGGTCAGATCGTTGAGGAAGCCCGCGGTCGGGCCGGCGTCGGAGGTCAGGCCGGTGTCGAAGGTGTGCAGCATCTTGCGGGTGTGCGTGTCGTACACCCACACCTTCCCGGTGGAGCCGCCCGCGATGATCAGGCGTCCGTGCGCGTCGACCTTCATCCCGACCGCGGTGGCACGCCCGTCGGCGCCCGGCGCCAGGAACGGCTCGACGGCCCCGGTGCGCAGGTCGCCCCGGTAGACGGCACCGTCACCGGTGCTCCCGGTGTAGAAGTACGGCTGGTACGGGTCCCGGGCGATCCCCTCCGGACCCGCGTCGGTTCCCGGGATGGCCCACACCGTCGGGCGATGGGCGGCAGGGGGACGCCAATCCTCCGGTGCCTCCGGTGCCGCCGCGGCGAGGGGCGCGGCGGCCGTGGCGACAGCGCCGATGACGGTGGCGAGGGCGAAGGCGCGGAGCATGGTGCGAGATGTACGCATGGTGTGCTTTCGGTTCGTCGGAGTGCTGCGGACCGACGCTTACGCTCGCACTCCCGGATCCGCCGGGGGAAAGGCCGAATGCGCAATGCGGTGATGCACGGATCGCATCACCACGTGCCGCACGTCCGGGAGATACTCGCCCTCATGACCACGGCGAACGCGGACCAGGAACGACCGCCGGGGAGGCTGGTACAGCTCCCCCAGGCACCCGACGCGATCGAACTGCGTCATCTGCGGGCGTTCGTCGCGGTCGCCACCGAACTGCACTTCGGCCGGGCCGCCGCACAGCTGTACGTGTCGCAGCCCGCACTGAGCCGGCAGATCCGCTCACTCGAACGACTCGTCGGCTGCGATCTGCTGCGCCGTTCCACCCACCAGGTGGAGCTCACCCTGGCCGGAGCGGCGCTGCTCGACCGCGCCCGCCGGGTCCTCGACGATGTCGACGAGGCGGTCTCGGCAACCAGGCGGATCGGCGGTGAACTCGCCGCCCGCATGGCCCAGTACTGGGAGCCGGTCGGTGACGCGACGGACCGGGAGCTGCTGGCGCTGCGCACCGCGTACGAGGCGCTGCACGCACAGTTCGCGCCGCCGCCCGAGGTGACCGTGCGGCCCGTCAACGCCGACGGCGTCCCGTCCCTCCTGCTGACGCCGCCGAACGAGGCGAGCGCCACGGTTCTGTTCCTGCACGGCGGCGCGTACGTCAGCGGATCCGCCTTCGGCTACCGGCCGTTGGCCGGTGCCCTCGCCACCGAGTGCCAGGTCGGCATCCTGCTGCCCGACTACCGTCTTGCGCCCGAGCATCCGTATCCGGCGGCGGTCGAGGACGCGCTGAGTGCCTATCTCTGGCTCGTGGACAGCGGGACTACGCCAGGGGAGGTCACCGTTGTCGGGGACTCCGCCGGCGCGCACCTGACCCTGTCCGTCCTCCTCACCCTCAGGCAGCGGCAACTGCCGCTGCCCGGCCGCGTGGTGCTGCTCTGCCCGGGCGTCGACCTCGCAGGCCGCGTCCTGGACGACGAACCGCAGGAACCCCAGCCGGCGGCCCTGACGGCGGAAGCGCTGCGGCGACGATTCATCACCGACTACCTTGCCGGCCACCCGACGGACGATCCCGTCGTCCGCCCGCTGACGGCCGACCTGAGCGGCCTGCCGCCGATGCTCGTCCAGGCGGGCACCGGCGACCCCCTTCTCGCGGACGCGCGCCAACTGGTGGACCGTGCACGCGAAGACGGTGTCGATGTCCGCCTGGAGCTGTACCCGGTGGCCACCCATGACTTCCACATCTTCTGGTCGTTCCTGCCCGAAGCCGCCGACGCCCTCCACCACGCGGGCCGCTTCATCCGGAACACCACCCACAGGCTCTCCCGCCCGACGGCGACCGGGACGACTCCCGCCAGCTGAACTCGGCGCCCGAGCACGCATCGACGAGCCGTGCCGAGCAAGCGGGGCCGAGCGGAGCCGAGCGGGGCCGAGCGGGGCCGAGCGGGGCTGGGCCGGGCTGGGCCGAAGCTCAGTTCCCCGTCGGCGCCGGGTCCTTCGCCGGCCCGGCGAGGGGCTCGGGTTCGAGTACGAAGACCGGGATCACGCGGTGGGTCCTCTCCTGGTACTCGGCGTACGGCGGATACGCGGCGACCGCGCGCTGCCACCACTGGGCCCTCTCGTCCCCGGTGAGCTCACGGGCCCTCATGCCCCGGCGTTCGGGGCCGTCCTGGAGATCCACCTGCGGATCGGCCTTGAGGTTGAAGTACCAGGCCGGGTGGCGTGGGAAGCCGCCCTTCGAGGCCACCGCCGCGTACCGCCCCTCGTGCTCCACGCGCATCAGCGGAATCTTGCGGATCCTGCCGCTCCTCGCGCCGCGCATCGTGACGATGACGACCGGCAGGCCCGTGTCCCAGAGCGTTGCGCCCTGTGCGCCACCCGAACTCTCGTACAGCTCGACCTGTTCGCGCACCCACTGCGCCGGACTCGGCTCGTACTCGCCCTCAAGAGGCATCGCATTCACCCCATCGTCGTGCACGGATCATGTCGGGACATTCCAACACAAGCCTCGCGCCACAGGGAGACCGCCGCTCCCGCCCTGCCGACGACTTCACGTGCGACGGCAAGGTTCCGGTGTCACACCTGGCCTTGTGTCTGCGCAGGTTGTGTCTGCGCAGGTCAGGACATCCTCCGGCAGCAAGGTCGAAGGAGACAGGACAGCTGTAGAGCTTCGCCACAGCCCGTCGTAGGCCGGGCATGCCGCCCTGGGAGGTGAAGCGGGCCCCACAGTCTCAGGCGCAACAACCTCGACCGGCACTCTCGCGAGTCGTCAACTGTCGCTCTGTGGACCGGTGAGGTTCTTGGTGAGCCATTCCAGGGACATCGGGACCAGCTTCTCGAAGTCCGTGGTTTTGTGGTTGCCGCCGGGCTGCTCGTAGTACTCGACGGTGGTCGGGGGGACAGCCTTGGCGACCCAGGCCTTGACCAGGTTGACCTCGTAGGGGGTACCGCCGCCGGCGGTGGCGAGCATCTTGACGGCGGCTTTGCTGGTGGCGATCAGCTTGTCGGGACCGTTGGCGGCCTGCTCGGCCTCGTGGCCCTTCCAGAGCAAGGAGTCCGCCTTGAAGTCGCCGTCGATCGGTACGGCGGCCTTGTAGAGGTCGGGGTGCTGCAGGGCCAGCTTGGCGCTGCAGTCCGCGCCGCTGGAGGCGCCCATCAGGCCCCAGCTGTCAGGGCCTTTGAGGGTACGGAAGTTGGTGCGAACGAAGTCCGGGATGTCCTGGGACAGCCAGGTGCCCATCTTGGGCTGGCCGGGTATGTCGGAGCAGTCCAGGGACCGGTGCTCGTCAGCCGTCAGGTTCTGCACCGGCATGATCATGATGAAGGGGTGCGCCTTCTGCTCCTGGACGAGCTGGGCGTCGATCTCCTGGATCGGCAGCTGGTTGTCCGTCCAGGTGTTGTAGCCGTTGCTCTGACCGCCCGCGTAGAGGGTGAGCACGGGGAAGCCGAACTTGGCGTACCCCGGGTCGCTGTACTGCGGCGGCAGCCAGACCCAGACCTGGGCGGAGACGCCGGACTTCTTGCCCGCCAGGGTGGTCATCATGATCGGGCCGGCCTTGGTGTCGCGGGCCTTCTTCAGGTCGGTGGCCGGGCCGGTCGGCATCATGACCTTGGAGTCCTTCGGCGGCGTGCTGCTCGCCGCGGCGGAGGGCGTGGACGGGGTGCCCGCCGCCGCGTTGTCACCCGCCCTGGGATCGGCAGCCTGCTTGCCGCCACCGCTGCAGGCCGCCAGGGCGCAGCACAGTGCGAGCGCGGTGATACCGGCCAGGACCGCACGGGCGCGGGTGGGGTGTGACTGCGGCTGCTGCATGGTGAAAGCTCTCCGATCGATATCAGGCCCGGCCTTGCCGGTACCGAGCAGTGGTCCTGGGTCCCCGACCTCAGGACGATTGGGTGCGGGCACGGGCGTCCGCGGTCCAAGGCCAGGAGCCCAACGGCGAAGACGTCCCGCCCGCCGCGGTCCGCCGACATCCTGGCGGGCGGGCTCACCCCGCACCCAGGCGTCGCGGTCCGCCGCGCGCGGCGGGAAGCCGGTTGCCTGCCTTGAGGGCTGTCCGCTCCAGTGGGGTGCACCGAGCGCGCGCAAGCGAGCGCGCCCCGCGGCCGGGCCGTCGTCAGCGGGGCGGGATGATCCCGGTCAGCCACTTGAAGGTCGGGACGACCAGCGGCTTCCAGGTCGATGTCAGGTGCGCGCCGGTGGTCTCGAACGGGGTGACGGTGGTCGGGCTCTTCGCGGCCTGCTGGAGGGCGGTCGCGTCCTCCAGGCCGTCGCCCCGCTTGCCGGTCACGTAGAGCGCGACGTTCGGCGGGGTCGGGGCGTGGGTGAGGAGGTAGAGCGGGTTGGCGCTCTCGCGCAGCTTCGGGTCCTTGGCGGTCAGTGAGCTCGGTTCGCCGGCCGGGTCGTTGTAGCCGGACATGCTGATCGCGGCGCGGTAGCGGTTGGGGTGGGCGAGCGCGAGGCGCAGGGCGCAGTGGGCGCCGGCGGAGTAGCCGGACAGGGCCCAGCGGTCCGGGGTGGTGTCGGCGCGGAAGTTGTCCGCGATCATCTGCGGGACGTCGCGCGAGAGCCAGGTGTCGGCGTTGACCTTGCCCGGGATGTCGGCGCAGCCGGTGTCGGTCGTGCCGAGGAGGGTGACGCGCGGTGCGACCAGGATGAACGGCGTCACCTGGCCGGATTTCATCAGTGGTTCGAGTTGCTTGGTCGCCTCCATGGCCTCGCCGAACCAGGCGCTGGAGGATCCGGGGTATCCGGCGAGCAGTTCGACCACCGGGAAGGTCTTGTCCTTGTAGGCGGGGTCGTCGTACTGCGGCGGCGTCCAGACGAGTACCTCGCCGTCGACGCCGGAGAGCCTGCCCTTGAGGTCGGCCTGCTTCACGTTGCGGGGTACCGCGTCCGAGTCGGGCGCGTGGAAGGCCTGCGCCACCTTCGGCGCGTGGGAGCCGGACGGGCCGCCGGCGGCACCCTCGCCGGCCAGGCCCTCGTCCTTCGGAGGCACGGGCACGGCCCGGACGTGGCTGGCGGTGCCCAGCAGGTCGCCCCAGCTGTCGTAGAGCTGGTTCTCGTCGTTGACGATCACGAAGACCATGGCCACGGCGGTGAACTGGCAGAGCAGCACGGTGCCGAGGTAGGAGAGCGCGCGCAGCGGCGTGCGCCGTCGTTGCGCCGTACGTCCCGCCCCCAAGAGGGGTCCTCTGCCCAGCCATTGCGCCATGGCCAGCGCTATGGAGGCCGCGAACAGCACGACGGTGAGGACGAGGAAGGGACTGCCAGTCAGGTTCATCGCGTTCGTGCCCGGTTTCTGTGCCGCCCGGGCCCGTGTGCCCGGTCGCATGGGAGACAGCTTGGAACGGCCGTTCGGTTGCTGTTTTCTGGGAGTTTCCTGGGAGCTGCCGAGGGCCTGCCCCCTGGTGGACGTCGACCACGGCGCGGGCGACGCGGTAACGACGAAGCGGAGCACGCCCTCGACCGCCCGGCCAGGTCGTCCGAGGCCTTCGTCATCGAGGCCGCCACTGCGGGGCCGGGGCCCCGGACAGCCCTGCCACGTGATCACCGTTGCCGAGCGACTACCACCGCCCTGCTTGGCCTCGCGCGGTGAGCCGCCGGCCGACCTGGCCGACCTGGCCTACTTGGGGAACAGCGAGTCCCCGGTGACCGTGCGGGTGGTGCCGTCGGCGAGGGTGAGGGTCACCGACTCCGGCACGCCACCGTTGTTGTGGTCGGAGCCGGGCCACCATGCGGTCCAGCGGCCGTCCTGCACGGTGACCTCGAAGGTTCGCCCGGCGTCCTTCATGGTTACCGCCTTGACGTCGGCTCCGACGAAACCCTCTGCGTAGTTGAACGTCGCCGAACCGCTGCCGTGGGAGCCGCCCGTGTCATAGGTGATCACATCGCGCGCAACGGGCTTCACGGCACCGACCGCCATCGACAGCCCACTGTTCTTCGAGGCGACGTAGCAGAGCATCACGGTGCCGCCGCGGGCGACCACCATGGAGGTGACCTTGCCGCGGAGGTCCGCATTGGTGATCGTGACGGGCTCGCCGGCGCCCGGCATCCCCTCCAGGCACCACTTCAGGGTGGAGGCGCCCCGGCCGGTGGAGGTGTCCACGGGGGTCGGGGTGCTGGTCCAGCTGGAGAGCTCGACGGAGCTCAGCGGCCCGCTGTTCGCCCGGTCGTACAGCGTCACGCCCACCACAGCCGTGCCCACGGCGAGGGCACCGGCGAGCGTGAAGGCCAGCCGTCGTCGCAAGCGCGGCCTGGCGGGCTGCCTGGTGGGCGAGGTGGCGGGGGTGTCGAGTTCGATCCGGCTCATCAGGCGCTCCCGATGTAGGGCATGGCGTCCTGGCGGGAGGTCGCGCTCGGCCGGCACGGGCAGTCGCCCGAGCAGTTCGGCGCGCTCGACCGGATCCGGCCGCTGGTCGGCGTTCACTGGTGTGCCTCCTTGGGGGACAGACCCGCGGTCGCGGGCCCACTCTTCATCTGGTGCGGGGCGAAGTCGGGTTCCCTCTTTTTCCGCGGAGCCTTGCGGGCGGCCGCCTCGGTGAGGCGGTGCAGCTTGGCCCGGGCACGGGAGAGCCGGGAACGGACCGTGCCCACCGGTACGCCGAGGGCCTCGGCGGCCTCCTGATAGTCCAGGCCCGCCCACACGCACAGGGCCAGGACCTCACGGTCCGGCCGCCGCAGCCGCGCAAACGCTTCCTGCAGGGCGGCGATCCGCGCCGCGTCGTCGATCCGCCCAGCCACCTCCTCCGCGAAGTCGGGGAGGCCCTCGGGTACGGGCGGCAATTGGGCCATCACTTGCCAGTGCCGCCGGGCGGCCCGGCGCTGGTTGCTGACCAGCTTGGTGGCGATGCCCAGCAGCCAGGGCCGCAGGGACCCGCCCTCGGCGCTGACCCGGCCGTGCTGACGCCATGCTTCCAGGAAGGTCAGCGACATCACGTCCTCCGCCGCCGACCATTCCCCGGCCAGCCGGAACGCGTGGTTGTACACCGAGCGCGCGTACGCGTCGAAGAGCTGCCCGAACGCGTCCCGGTCACCGGCACGCACCCGAGTCCGTATCTCTGGATCCGAATAGTCCACGCCCACTATCTGGTGCGACAGTTCAAGCCGTTCCCATGACGCACATCACATGGGCTCTGGCGCTCACCGTCGGCCGGCTCACCCGCGGCGTGCTGCGGGCCAGGGTCCGCGAGCAGCTCGCCCTCCTGGTCGCCCAGGAGAACGACTGCACCTACTGCGTCAGCGCGCACTCCCTGCGCGGCAGCAAGCTGGGGCTGAGCGACGAGGAACTGCTCGCCACCCGCGACGCCACGGACACCGACCCGCACACCCGGGCCCTGCTGACGCTCGCCCACGAACTCATCCGCACCCACGGACAGATCAGCGACGAGACCCGCGCCCTGATCAGGGCGGCCGGCGTCACGGACGCGGAAGCCGGCGAGGTGGTCGCGCACGTGGCGCTCAACACGCTCTCCGACTACTACAACCACCTGGCGCGTCCGGAACTGGACTTCCCCGAGGTGAAGGCATGAGTGACGACTGGAACGAGGCGTCCGTCGAACTGGTCGCCGGCTACACGGTGGTGAACGCGGACGGCAAGCCGACCTCCTCGGTACCGCAGGCACTGGTCTCCCTCCAGGGCGGCTTCGCCAAGCTGCGCCTGCCGGGCACCGAAACGGTGCAGGTGGTCTCGGCCCCGGCCGTCCGCCTGATCACCCTGCACTCCGCCTGAACCCGCCGGTCCGACGCCGGCGGCCTGACCCCGGCGGCCTGAATCCGGCCGTCGCCGGATACCTGCGGCTGCACGGCCGTCCAAGCCGGGACGGCCCGGGCCGGGATCCCGGTGCCGACACCCGAACCACCGCACCTCCCCCGGCGCCGTACACGAACCGATGCGGCCTCGCCTGCCACACGCCGTACCCGATCGGTGACACGATGCGACCGCCCCTCCGCATCGCGAGACCCGGGAGTCCGCTTTGGCCCGAATCACCATCAACGGCGTGACCGTCGATCCGCTGGCCCAGTCCATCGAGATGGCCCACGCGTCGCTGGTCTCCGAGGACGCCTCCGCGTCCGACTACCTGCTCGTCCAGACCACCCATGTGCCCACCGCCGAGGAGAAGGAGCAGTTGGCGCGGCTCGGTGTGATGATCCATGAGTACGTGCCGGAGAGCACCTATCTGTGCGGCTACCGGCCCTCCGATCTGGCGGCCGTCCGGGCGCTGCCGTTCGTGGCCTGGGCGGATGTGTACCTCAAGGGTTTCAAGATCGCGCCCTCGCTGCGGTCGGGGCGGATGCGGCCGGCCCTCGCCGTGCTGGCCGATCCCCTCGAGGCGGCCGGCTCGCGCACCCGTACCGTCGACATCGTCCTGCACGAGGACGTCGACGCGGGCGCGGACGCCGTCCGGCAGCGGATCGCCGCGGCCACCGGGGCCGACGCCGGCGCCATCCGGCCGGAGCGGCGGAAGGTACGGATGGAGGTCCGGGAGAGGGACCTGCCCGCACTGGCGGCCCTCGACGAGGTGCAGCAGGTCGAGGAGGTCCCCGTGATGGGACTGCACAACAGCGTCGCCGCAGGGCTGATGAACGCCCGGATCTCGCTCGACGGGACGCGGTTCCGCGGCGAGGGCCAGGTCGTGGCCATCGCCGACACCGGCCTCGACCTCGGCTCCACGACCGACGTGCATCCCGCCTTCAAAGGACGGGTGAAGCGCCTGACCGCCCTCGGCCGGACCGGCCCCGACCGGACGGACGACCCGAAGGGCCACGGCACCCACGTGGCGGGCTCCATTCTCGGCGACGGCTCGTCCGCCCCCATGGGAGAGGCCGTCCAGGGCACGGCCCCCGAGGCCACCCTGGTCCTGCAGTCGCTCCTGGACGACCAGGGCGGGCTCGGCGGAATCCCCACCGACCTCGCCGACCTGTTCGGACCGCCCTTCAACGAGGACGGGGCACGGGTCCACAGCAACTCCTGGGGTCCGGTCCAGCCGAGCCTGCCGTACGACAGCAGCGCCTTCGAAGCCGACCAGATGGTCTGGGACCACAAGGACTTCGTCATCTGCTTCTCGGCCGGCAACAGCGGCCAGGACCGCGACCGCAGCGGCCGCATCAACCAGGCGTCGGTCAGCGGCCAGGCGGGGGCCAAGAACTGCATCACCGTCGGCGCCAGCGAGAGCAGCCGCCCCCACATCCCCCTCACCTACGGCCAGTTGAACTCGATGTCCTTCCCCGTGAGCCCGATCCACGACGACCCGCAGGCGACCGATCCGAAGGGGATGGCGGCCTTCAGCAGCCGGGGTCCCACCCAGGAAGGCCGGATCTGCCCGGACGTCGTGGCGCCCGGTACCTCGATCCTCTCCACGCACTCGCGCGCCGCCGCGCCGAGCACCCTCTTCGGCGTCTCCTCCGACCCCGCCTTCTTCTTCGACAGCGGCACCAGCATGGCCACCCCGCTGGTCGCGGGCTGTGTCGCGGTGCTGCGCGAGACGCTGGTGAAGAACGGGACGCCCGAGCCGAGCGCCGCGCTGCTGAAAGCCATGCTGATCAACGGCGCGGAGGACCTGCCGGGCCAGTACCTGCCCACCGAGGCCGGCGCGTCCCCGAACAACAACTCCGGGTTCGGGCGCGTCAACCTCACCCGCTCGGTCGTCCTCCCGGGCAACGGCGACGGGGCCGGCGGCCAGGCGGGCAACCCGGCGGGCAGCCGGGCGGGCTTCGTCGACGAGGCGGAGCTGGAGCAGGACAAGGAACGCAGTTTCCGCGTCCCCGTCCCCGACGCCGGCCACACCCTGAAGATCACCCTGGTCTGGACCGACCCGCCCGGCGCCGCCCTGCAGAACGACCTCGACCTGATCGTCCGCGCCGGCGGCACGGAACGCCACGGAAACATGGGCACCGACCCCGGCTTCGACCGCGCGAACAACGTCGAACAGGTCCACTGGGACGGCATCCCGGCCGGCGACGCCGAGATCGTCGTCCGCGCCCACCGCATCACCAAGTTCGCCCAGCCCTACGCCGTGGCCTGGCGCATCGACTGACGCCGGCTGACGCCTCCTCGGCCGTTCTCCGGCTCCGGCCCGCGCCGGAGCCGGAGCCTTAGCCGGACGGAGCCTGAGCCGGACGGAGCCTGAGCCGGGCGGATCCGGACGGAGCCGGGCGGATCCGGACGGAGCCGGGCGGAGCAGCGGCGAGCCCACCGATGTCGGCCGCGGCGGTCGGGTGAACTCGTCCTACTCCTCAGGGGTCGGCCTCCCCCGCGAGGGTGAGCCGCTCCGTGCTCAGGGCGGATGTGCCGTCCTTCCTCTCGCTGCGATCTTCGATTCAGCAAGGTGCGCTGACGGGATCGGCGGACGAAGAGACCGTCCGCGCCGACCGGGCGTCCGGACCGGGAGGACCCCTCATGACCGCTCGCTCGTTTCTGGCAGGGCTGCACGGCCGGACAGCGGCTGGAGTGCCCCGTTGGGCGGTGCGGGTCGCCTACGCGATCACGCTGACCGTACTGCCCGCCGGGCTCTGGCGGGTCCTGAGCGTCGACCTCCGGATCCCGCTGATGGATGCCCCGAGCGACGGCCGCCCGCCGCCGGACTGGTTCGGCTTCGAATGGTGGTACGTCATCGGGCTGAGCGCGGTCAGTGAGGCGCTGGCGTTCCTGGCGGTCGGTCTGGTGAGCGGGTGGGGCGAGGTGTGGCCCCGGTGGATCCCCTGGCTGGGCGGCCGCCGGGTGCCGATCCTCGCCGCGGTCATCCCGGCCGGCCTCGGCGCGACGTTCAACACCCTGCTCTGGCCGTACGCGATGACCATGATCTCCTTCGGTCGCAGGATCGACGGGGGCGTCGACCCCGGGGTGGGCTCACACGGCTGGCAGGCCTTCGTCTTCTACGCGTCGTACTGGCCGCTGGCCGCCTGGGGGCCGCTGCTCGGCATCCTCACCGTGCACTACTACCGCCGTCGCCGCGCTGCCGAGTCCGCCGCCGCGGAGGTCCCCCGCAAGATCGAGGCGGCGCTCGACCCGGCATGACGGCCCGTCGGGGCGGGTGGTGATGGCCGCGGCTGTGGGGCGGGATGGCCGGTTCCGGCTCATTGCCCTCCCTGCGCCGGGTAGGACGGCGCTGACGACGCCCATCCCGCGACCGCTGGACCGACGACGCGATCGCGGGACGCGAGGGACGCCTCAAGACCCTGACCACCGGACTGACCGACTACGCCGGCAACATCGTCAAGCGGTACATCTGCGGTACATCTTCGGGGGTGCCTTCGTGGAGCGCATCTGCCTCGACGGCTCGCAGCAGGCCAGTGGTCTCACCATCAGGTACTTCACCTTCGAGATCGGCCAGCCGCCGGGCCGGGGCCAGACCTGGGTGTTGTCACCGCCCGTGCCGGACTGCCAGGACGGGACCGGAACGCCGGGCGGGTTCCCCGGCCGGATTCCGAGGGCGGGTTCACCGGGTCCGGCGTGGCTGTCATGATGGGGCGGCCATGCTCGCGCTCCCCGATCCCGATCCCCCTGGGCCTCGTGCCGCCGCCGACGTGCGGGTGGTGCGGGCGGGGCTGCTTGCCACGGTGAGTGTCGCGCTGGCGGCGGCCGCTCACACCGTCGCGGGCGGTCGGGTCGGGGCCGGGCTGCTGGTGGTCGGCTGGTTTCTCGTCGTGCTCGTCGGCGTCGCCGGGGCAGGGCGGAAGCGGTCGTCGCCCGCCATCACGTGCGGGTTCACGGTCGGCCAACTGGGTCTGCACCTCTTGTTCCAGTCCAGCCCCGGCCTGTGGCTGCCCGCCCCGCCGAAGCGGCCGGAGGCCATGCCCGGCGGGCACGTGCACACCCATCACCCCGCGCCCCCGAGCCATGCCGCGCACGCCGTCACCCATGGCGGGCTGCTCGGGCACTCGCCGGCCATGGCGGTCGCCCACCTCGCCGCTGCCGTCCTGACCGGGTGGCTGCTGCACCGGGTCGAGGTGGCGTTGTGGCGTCTGATGGATCTGGCGCGGACCCTGTCCGCACTGGCGCGTCACTGGCGTCGGCGGTTCACCGACGCACTCGCCCGCCTGCTCGGCGACTCCGGTCCGGCCGCGCCCTGGCCGGACTGTCGGGTCGGCCCGGTCCCTACCGCCCGCAGACCGGTGTTCGGGGCGGTCGTCCTGATGCACAGCCTGGTGAGGCGGGGGCCTCCGCAGGGGGTGGGTGCGTAGCCGACGACCGGGCCTTCCGGGCCCGCGCCGCCGGTTCGACGTGCCTGTCGACCACACCCCCGAACACTGCACGAGCGCCCGGGGCGGCCCTGCGCCGCCACACCGGGCCGCGACGTGCCGATCTCCCGGACGGAGAACCCCCTTCATGCGTTTCACCACCTCTCGCCGCGCCGTCGCCGCGGCCGCACTGGCCACGACCGCCGTGCTCGCCGCCGCGGCCCCCGCGTTCGCGCACGTGACCGTGCAACCCGGCTCGGCGCCCCAGGGCGGTTACCCGGCGGTAGCCTTCCGCGTGCCCGACGAGAGCGACACCGCCTCCACGACCAAGCTCGAAGTCGCGCTGCCGACCGATCACCCGGTGGCCTCGGTCGCCACCGAGCCGATCCCCGGCTGGACGGCCACGACGGAGAAGACCAAGCTCGCCAGCCCGATCAAGACCGACGACGGCGACGAGATCACCGAAGCCGTCTCCAAGATCACCTGGACCGCGGGCGCCGGGACGAAGATCGCCCCCGGCCAGTTCCAGGACTTCCGGATCTCGCTCGGCCCGTTGCCCACGGACACCGACAAGCTGGTCTTCAAGGCCCTGCAGACCTACGACGACGGCAACGTCGTGCGGTGGATCGACGAGAGCACCCCGGGCCAGGCCGAGCCGCAGCACCCGGCCCCGGTCCTGGCGCTCACCAAGGCCGCCGCGGGCGGCGACGGCGACCACGCGGCGGCGGCCGGTTCGCAGGCGGCGCCGGCGGCGGGCGGGTCCTCGTCCTCGTCCTCGTCCTCGTCCTCGTCCTCGTCCGACAGCACCGCCCGGACACTGGGCATCGTGGGCATCGTCGTCGGCGTGGCCGGGACCGCCTTCGGCGTGCTGAGCCTGCGCCGCCGCAGCAGCAAGCAGTCCTGACACCACCCCGGGCGGGCGCCGAACCGGGCGCCCGCCCGGGCAAAACAAGCCGTGGGGCTCCTGGTCCTGCCGAACACCCTTTCCCTCCAAGGCATCTCGACTACGCTCACCGTCGTCATGGCCAAGATCGAACGAGGGGGGTACACCCATGCCGTACGAGACCGGCGCGAAGGTGAAGCTGACCAGGGACACGCAGGTCACCTCAGGCGACCCAGCGGCCAGGATCGGCGTCCCCGGTCCGCTGTTCCTGGCCGAGGGCTTGGGGGGCGTCGTCACGGGCGTGACGAAGGAAGCCGGCGGCGTGGCCCAGGACCACCTCGCGAGCTTCGATCAGCAGATCCGCGGCACCCGGCTCGACGGCTTCGCGGCCCACCTGGTCGAGGACCTCCGTCAGCAGGTCATCCGGCACGGAGCGTTCGACGGCGCAGTCGGCGCTCGGATCAGATACCGGGTGCGCTTCGAGAACGGGTTCGTCCTCGACGGTCTGGAAGAGGACTGGCTGACCAAGGCCTGAGTATCCGCCGACGCCCCCGCCCGGCCGGCGGGGGCGTCGCGGTCTCGCCCAGTGCGTGCGGCCGTCCTCAGCCCGGGTAGGTGATCGAGCCCAGCGGCGGGCAGGGGATGAGAAAAGTGCCGACGCCGGGGCGTTCGACGAAGGCCCGGGCCGCGCCGGCCTGCAGGCGGTGGGATTCCAGGTCGTCGGCGTGCCAGGCGTCGCGCCTGGCACGGGAGTAGTCCCACGTGTCGTCGATGAGGCTGAGGCTGACATTGCCGGAGCTGCGCTGGAGGTCCGCCTTCACGGCGGCCTGCTGGAGTGCGGTCTGGGTCGCGGCGACGTCGATGCGGGTGATCAGGACGCCGAGGGTGTTCGGTTCGCGGGTCGGCATGGGGGCCTGCGGGAGCAGGGACACCCCGGTGTCGAGGCGGCCTATGTTGTCGACGCCGGCCCGCTGGGCGTCCCTCATCATGATCTGCGCTTCCCGGTGCAGCCAGAACAACTCGTCGAGGTCGGCCGGGGTGATGCGCATCCGCTGGTACAGGGCCTGGAATCGGGGGTCCCGGTGCAGCGGGAGCATGGGGGCCATGTGGAGCACCACGCAGTCGTTGAAGCCGCCCGACACCGCGGCCTCGAGGTGGAGGATGGCCGGTTCCGCCTGCCCCTGCGCGCACGCCAGCCCGCCGAGGCTCGCGTGGCCCGCGGCGGCGAGCCACGCACCGCTGGGGCCGAGTGCCGTGGCACGGGCGATGACGTCGTGGAGGCCCCTGGTGCCCGCCACGGCGGCTCCCTTGGTCAGGAGTTCCACCAGCACGTCGTGAAGACGGGTGGCCAGTGAGTTGACGGTGTCGACCATGGATCTCCTCGGACCTCGGCGGTAGCGAGCTGTCGGGACGTCAAGTACGTGCAGTCCCCGTGGAGATGACGGGCGGACGGGGTGAACGGTTCCTTCTCCCGCTCGGCCGTGATCACGAGTGCCGTCGGCCGTCGTGGCCGCTCGTCGTCGCGGCCGGGCCCGTGGCGCGGTGCCGGGTCAGCGTTGCAGCCACTCGTCGAGCAGCGCGGCTTCGGCTGTGCTGAGGGTGGGCAGTTCGGGCAGGAGGGTGCGGAAGGCCGCGACGACGGCCGCCGGGTCCTGGGTGGGGACGGCGGGCCGGTCCACGAGGATGGCGCGGGCGATCGCGTCGAAGGCGGCGTCGGCCAGGTGCGGGTCGCTCTGCCCTGGTGGCAGGGTCAGCAGGGTGTGGACGGTGCCGATGCCCGCCGAGCGGATGAGGTTGACGGCGCGTTCCTCGCTCACCCGGAGCCGTCCGGCGGCGGCGATTCTGTGCACACGCTCGGCGAGGATCCGCACGCCCTCGGCCTGGGCCGGGGTGTCGCGTGCGCGGGCCGGGTCGAGCAGCAGGCCGTAGACGTACGGGTTGGCCAGGCCGAAGCCGATCTGCGTGTTCCAGCCGGCGCGGAGGTCTTCCACCGGGTCGTCCGAGGGCGCGGTGGCCTGCTTGCCGGCGACGTGTTCGGCGAAGACGTGGTCCGCGGCGGCGTCGAGCAGCTCGTCCTTGTCCTGGAAGAGGCGGTAGAGGGCCGGGGGCTGCAGCCCGGCCTCCTGGGCCACCCGGCGCGTGGTCACCGCGGCCGGCCCCTGGTCGCGCAGCAGGCCGGCCGCGGCCTTCACGATGCGGTCCCGGGTGATGTCTCGCCGCTGCGTGTTCTGTGCCATGGGGGCGATGGTATCGCGCACGCATGACCGGCGATGTTATCGCTGATATCACCGGCAGCGGCACGCTCGATTGTACGACCCACCCTATGACACCAACGGATCACGGGATCGCCCGCCGGATGAACGCCCGTGCTTGCATCCAACGGTATTATCAGTGTTATCGTAATTTCCGTTCCGTTGGAAACATCAGATGGGAGCCACCGATGCTGATCGTCACGGGAGCCACCGGCCACCTCGGAGCGCTGATCGTCGACCGCCTGCTGGAACGGGTACCGGCCGACCGGATCGGCGTCAGTGTGCGCGACGTGAACAAGGCCGCCCACCTTGCCGAGCGCGGCGTCCGAGTCCGGGCGGGAGACTTCACCGAACCCGACAGCCTGCAGCACGCCTTCGACGGCGCCGAGCGCGTCCTGGTCGTCTCCGCGGCCATCCGGGGCGCCGGCGCGCTGACCGCCAACACCGCCGCCATCGACGCGGCGCGGGAAGCCGGCGCCCGGCGCATCCTGTACACCAGCCACCAGGCCGCCTCCCCCACATCGCGCTTCCCCCCGCAGAAGGTCCACGCGGCCACCGAGGAGCACCTCAAGCAGCAAGGAGTGCCCTACACCGCCCTGCGCAACGGCTTCTACGCCTCCGCCCTGGGCCCCTACATCGGCGCGGCGCTGGAGACGGGCACGCTCGCCGTGCCGCAGGACGGCCGGGTGTCCTGGACGGCCCACGAGGACCTGGCCGAAGCCGCGGCCGCCGCCCTGACCGAAGAGCCCGGCAAGGGAGCACTCGAAGGGATCACCCCGCCGCTGACCGCCCCCCGCACGCTGGACTTCGCCGACATCGCCGACGTCCTCAGCCGCATCACCGGTCGGACCATCACCCGAGTCGTCCTGGACGACGACGAGTGGACGTCCGCGGCAGTCGCCGGCGGGATGCCGCGGCCGGCCGCGGAGTTCGCCTTGACGATGTTCGGCGCATCACGCAACGGCGAGTTCGACGTCACCGACCCCACCCTGGAAGCCACCATCGGCCACCCCTCGAGGACCGTCCACGAGGCCCTGGAGGCCGCCGTACGCTCCCGGTGACGGTAGACGGATAGTCGTTTTTCGACACCATCCCCTCCGCTGCCGGACGTCTGTGAACGGACAGTCAGGAGTGCAGGGGGTCATCGGGGTTCGAGGGTGTCCTTCAGGACGTCGAGGTTCTTCGCGACTGCGTGCCTGATCCGAGGGCCGGCGACCGCGGCGACGGCCTTG
This sequence comes from Kitasatospora sp. NPDC034035, assembly GCF_055575755.1. Classification (NCBI taxonomy): domain Bacteria; kingdom Bacillati; phylum Actinomycetota; class Actinomycetes; order Kitasatosporales; family Streptomycetaceae; genus Kitasatospora; species Kitasatospora sp. NPDC034035. The sequence goes on from NZ_JBVISA010000032.1 coordinate 18,445, forward strand.
AGGGCGGGTCCGCCTCGTGCGCCCGGCGGCCTCCCGGCTCGATGCCGCAAATCGAACGGGGCAGGACTCCCAGCGCCCGCGGCCCTCCAGCGACGACCACACCCACGCCGCCCGGAACCCCGCCGCTCGTTCTCGCCTACCGCGGACGCCGGAACCGCGCTCCGGTACTCCCTGAGAGCCAGTCAGGCGCTGAGAGCCAGTCAGGCGCGCGCAGCCTCACATCCGGGATCTCAGCACGTCGACCTCACAGCCCGGTGCGAAGGGGTCGAAGCCGTGCTCGATCAGCCAGCGAACCGCCAGCAGGCTTCGCAACGACCACCACGCGTGGATCACGTCGATGTCGAGGTCGATGTCGGTGCCATAGCCGGCCATGACGTCGTCGAGGTGCTCCTCGTGTCCGAGCGTGAAGGTGGCGAGGTCGTACAGGGCATCACCCTGGCCCGCCTCGGACCAGTCGATGATGCCCGTGACCTCGTCGCCGTCGACGAAGACGTGCGCGATCTGCAGGTCGCCGTGCGTGAACGCCGGAGTCCACGGTCGGAGTGCCGCCTCGGCGACCCGGCGGTTGCGGGTGACCAGGTCGGCGGGCAGGACGCCGTTCGTCACGAGCAACCCGCACTCGTCGTCGAGTTCCGCCGCCAGCGCGACGACGCTCCGGCCGGCCCGGCCCGGCCGAGGCGGCAGCGGCGCGTCGTGCAGCTTCCGGATGGCGGTGCCCGCCGCTGCCCACGCCGTCGGCGACCCGGTCGACGGCCCACCGAGGCGCCCAAGCGTCCTCCCCGGAAGTGCGGCGATCGCGAGCACGGGCGGCTTGCGCCACAGGACCTCCGGGGTCGGGACCGGCGCCAGGGACATCGCCTCGACCTCGACGTCGATGCGCGCCTGATCGGCGTCCACCTTCAGGAACACATCGCCGACGCGCAGAGTCGCACGCTCGGAATGGGCGACGACGACTTCGACCTCATCCATGGGCGATCAGTATCCCGGGGATGTTCGCCGACGTCGCCGGGTTTCTCACGTGCGACTACGCGGCTGACCGCGTCCCGCAGTCCGCGGCCTCGCGCACGACGCCGACCGCTGACCGTCCCTGCCCCGCACCCGCGGCCCGCGCCCGAATCGGTCGGGGCGGGTCGCGGGTGCGCCGTGCACGGGTGTCGGGTGTAGCTCTTCGGGTGCTGGGGCGGGATGGTCAGGGGGTCGCCGCAGCCCCACCGACGGGTGGTGCGGCTGGACCACTTCTTGTCCGCCCCGTCCTTGCCGTTCTGGTTGAGCATGCCACCGAGGGCGCTGAGGTTGCTGGCGGAACAGGTTGGCGGTGGCGATGGCCTGCGCGGTCTGGAGGCCGGCCGGGTCGGGCATCGCCATCAGGGGTGTGAACCGCGCCTCGGAGGCGCCCAGGGGGGCCACCTTGGTGTCCAGGTTCTGCGCGCGCGAGGCGGTGGAGACGGGGGCGATGTCGGCCGGGGTGATCTGGATGGGCGAGTCCTTCCAGCTCCAGAACCGGGTGAGGTCGATCTTCTCCGCCGAGTTGGCCCGGCCGAGGACGGCCTCGGCGAAGACGCCCTTGGTGGCGATGGCGACCGTGCTGGTCACCGGCGTCCCGTAGGCGGTGCCGGTCGCCTTGCGGGCGTTGGTCCACGCCTCGCGTTCCTGCTCGCTGGTGAAGTTCCACCGGAACCCGAGGTAGTTGCCGGTCTCAGCAAGCCGCCGGGCGGAAGGTGCGGCGGTAGGCCTGGGGGCTGACGCCGATCGCCGTCTGGAGGTGCCGGCGCAGGGAGGCGCCGGTGCCGAGGCCGGAGCGGCGGGCGACCAGGTCGACGGGCCAGTCGGTGGTTTCCAGGTGGTGGCGGGCGAGGTCGACGCGCTGGCGGGTGAGCCACTGGCCGGGGGTGGTGCCGGTCTCCTCGCGGAAGTGGCGGGAGAAGGTGCGGACGCTGGTGTGGGCGTGCGCGGCGAGGTCGGCGACCGTCAGGGGTTCGGCGAGGCGTTCCATCGCCCAGGCCCGGGTGGCGGCGGTGCCGGAGTTGCCGGCGGCGTTCGGTTCGGGGACGGGGCGTCGGATGTACTGGGCCTGCCCGCCCTCGCGCCACGGCGGGACGATGCAGGAGCGCGCCACGTCGTTGGCGATGCGGCTGCCGTGGTCGCGGCGGACCAGGTGCAGGCACAGGTCGATGCCGGCGGCGACCCCGGCGGAGGTGAGGATGTCGCCGTCGTCGACGAACAGGACGTCGGGGTCGACGCGGGTCGTGGTGAACATCCGCTGCAGACGGTCGGCCTCGCCCCAGTGCGTGGTGGCGGGCCGGTGGTCGAGGAGCCCGGCGGCCGCCAGCACGTAGGCGCCGGTGCAGATGCCGACGATGCGGGTGCCGGGGCGGATGCCGGCCAGTGCCTCGCGCAGCGCGTCCGGCAGACGGCCCTCCTCGCGGATCGGGCCGAGCCCGTGCGAGGGCGGGAGGACCACGGTGTCGACCGCGCCGAGGAGCGCGGCGTCGTGGGAGACGGCGAGGGCGTAGTCGGCGGCGGTGCGGACCGGGCCGCCGTCGAGGCTGCACGTGGTGACGGTGTAGAGCGGGCGGCCCGCCTCGTCGCGGGCGGCGCCGAAGATCCGCGCGGGGATGCCGAGCTCGAAGGGGACGACGCCGTCCAGGGCCAGTACGCCGACATGGTGCATGGCCGGATCCTTTCACTCCGTGGCCGTCGCGCCACCACCAGGGACCCTCCCGTACCGGCAGTCTGACGACGTGCCCGAACAACCGGCGCACACGGAACCCGACGGGACTCGGCGGAGCCCGACGGAGCCCGACGGAACCCCGCTGGATCCGACGGAACCCCCGCGGAATCCGTTGGAACCGACGGAACCGACGAATCCAGGAGAAGAGAACCTTCATGCCCATCACCATGCGTGCCGTCTCCCAGGACACCGCCGGGGCGCCCGACGTCCTCAAGGTCGTCGAGACGCGGCGCCCGGAGCCCGTACGGGGCGAGGTCCTGGTCCGGGTGTACGCGGCCGGGGTCAATCCGGCCGACTGGAAGACCCGCGCCCGCGGCGAGTTCGCCACCGGCGCCACACCGCCGTTCGTCCTCGGGTTCGACGTCTCCGGCGTGGTCGAGGCCGTCGGCGCCGGCGTGACGGTCTTCCGGCCCGGCGACGAGGTGTACGGGATGCCGCGCTTCCCGTACCCGGCCGGCGCCTACGCCGAGTACGTCACCGCACCCGCCCGCCACTTCGCGCCCCGCCCCCGGAGCCTGACCCACCTCGAGTCGGGCGCCCTTCCGCTGGCCGGGCTGACCGCCTGGCAGGCCCTGGTGGACACCGCCGACGTGCGGCCCGGACAGCGCGTGCTGGTCCACGCCGCGGCCGGCGGGGTCGGCCACCTGGCCGTCCAGATCGCCAAGGCCCGCGGCGCCCACGTGACCGGCACCGCGAGCGCCGCCAAGCACGGGCTGCTGCGCGAGCTCGGCGCGGACGAGGTCGTCGACTACCGCACCGAGGACTTCGTCGAGGCAGTCCGCGACATGGACGTCGTGCTGGACACCATCGGCGGCGCCAACCTGCCGCGCTCCCTGCGCACCCTACGCCCGGGCGGCACCCTCGTCTCGATCATCCCGCCGGACGAGACCTTCCCCCACGCCGAGGCCGAGGCGGCCGACGTCCGGGCGGCGTTCATGCTCGTCGAGCCCGACCAACAGGGCCTGCGCGAGCTCACCCGCCTGGTCGAGGACGGCCGCCTGCGGGTGATCGCCGACGCGGTGTTCCCGCTGGAGGAGGCCGCCGAGGCCCACCGCCTGGGCGAGCAGGGGCGCACCACGGGGAAGATCGTCCTGTCGGTCGCGGGGTGAGGCGGTCTGGTTGATCCTGCGATCCTGTGACAGGCCGAGGTGGTTCGGCGGACTCGGCGCCGTCCGGCTCGGTTGCGCGGAGGAAGTCGGCGGCCTTGCCCGGCACGGCGGAGGAGCCGAGGAGCGGAGGAGCCGAGGAGCCGAGGAGCCGAGGAGCTACGGGAGCAACTCGCCCTCGGCGAACCGCTGCTCCACTGAGCGGACGAGGTCGATGCCGATGTGCTCCAGGAAGACCGCCGCCGTTGTGAGCCGCGCCCCGGCGGGGGAGGCCGCGCCGAGCAGGCCGGCGCCGTTGCGGGTGAACTGGGCCAGCGTGGCGTTGCGTCGGGCGCTGGCGAGCATCGAGCGGTACCAGACGTCGTCGTCGATCACGTAGCGTTCGCGGCGGCTGTGCTCGTCGCGTTCGCGGCGGATCAGTTCCTGGCTCTCCAGGTAGGCAACGGCCTTGGAGACCGAGGCCGCGCTCACGCCGAGCCGCTGCACCAGTTCGGCGGCGCTCAGGCGGCCGGTGTCGGTGACGTAGAGACAGCTGAGCACGCGGGCCGCCATGGGCGGCAGGCCGAGGTGCACCAGCAGGTCGGCGAACTGTCCGGTGAACTCGGTGATGGCGGCGGCGTCGCGTCCGTCCACGGCGGAGTCGTGAACGTCGGCGGCCGTCGCGGCGTCACCGGGGAGCCGGGCAGGGCTCGACTGGCGGCGACGGGAGCGCTGGACGGTGGCGCGGTGGGCGCTGGCCGCGCGGTAGCCGGAGGGACCGCCGTTGCGGGCGATCTCCCGGGCCACCGTGGAGGTGGGGCGGGCGAGTTGGCGGGCGATCTCGGCGTAGTCGAGCCCGGCGACGAGCCCGGCGGCGATCGTGCGGCGGTCTTCCTGAGTCAGCCTGGCGCCGGGCACGGGCGGCTCCTCTCTTTGCGGGTGCCGGGGGCGATGGCCGAGGTCCAGGACGGCGGCTCGACCTGGTTCGGTCAGGCCGGCGCAGCCGACCTGACCACCGGTCGCAAGCTCGGCCCACAGGACCGGTTCCGGATCGGCAGCACCACCAAGACCTTCGTCGCCTCCCTGGTCCTCCAACTGGAGGCCGAGCACCGGCTCGGCGTGGACGACACCGTCGAGCAGTGGTTGCCCGGGGTGGTGGACGGCAACGGCTACGACGGAGCGAAGATCACCATCCGTCAGCTGCTCAACCACACCAGCGGGATCGCCAACTTCGCCATGTCGGATCAGGTCAGCAAGGACTTCTCCGGAACGGCCTTCCTGCAGCACCGGTTCGACAGCTTCACGCCGCTCCAGCTGGTCCAGCTCGCCCTCACCGACAAGCCGCTCTTCGCACCCGGCACCGGCTGGACGTACTCCGACACCAACTACGTGCTGGCCGGCCTGATCGTGGAACGGGCCACCGGGCACAGCCTGGCCCAGGAACTGGCCGAGCGGATCACCAAGCCGCTGCACCTGAAGAGCACCTACGAGCCGACCGGGGACGACACCGGCATCCACGGCCCGCACAGCCGCTTCTACTCCCGGCTGGCAGACTCCGACAAGCCCGACACCCCGACCTACGGCATCTACGACGTCACCGACCTCAACCCCTCCTGGGGCTACGGATCGGGCGACCTGATCTCCACCCTCGGCGACCTCAACACCTTCTTCCGCGCCCTGATGCAGGGCCGGGTACTGCCGCCCGCCCAGATGAACGAGATGTTCACCATGGAGGACCCGAACAACGGGTGGGTCCCGGACTCCCACTACGGCCTGGGCATCGGCCAGGTCACCCTCTCCTGCGGTGACGTCTGGGGCATGGGCGGCGCGATCAACGGCTCCTGGTCCTACACCTTCGGCACCCGCGACGGCCGCCACATGCTCTCCACCGAAGTGAACGGCGACTGGGCCTACGGCGACCTGAAGTGGCCGATCGGCGTGTTCACCGCCGAGCTGGAGGCCGAGTTCTGCAAGGGCGGGACGCCCTCCTGAGACGCCCTCCTAAACGGACCTGGGCCGCGACCTGGGCCGCGACCTGCCCGGTCGCCGCCGTTGTCCGGGAGCCTTCCGGATCTCGTCACCGTCCTGTCACACCTGACCGCTCGGGGAACCGGCGCCGGGGCGGCGGTGTGTACCGGGCAGGTGCCTGCGCTGGGTCGGCACCACTCCATCCCTCGGGGGACGCCATGCAGGACATGCAGCACGGACAGGACATGCGGGACAGACAGAAGGCCCGCAGAGCCGCGGTCGCGGTGGTCTCAGCCGCCACCGCCACCCTGCTGATCACGGCGTGCGGGCCCGGGAGCGACGAGCCTTCGACCGCCGGGGCACCGTCGGTGGCGGCCACCGCCTCGTCCGTACCGAGCCCCACGTCCCCGGCCCCCACCAAGGGCAGCACACCGTCGGCGGCGCCGGCCACGGGACCGGCCACGGGAGGCGCGTCGTCCAGTGGAGCGGCGTCTGCCGGTGCAGCGGCGCCGGCTTGCGCAGTCGGCGATCTGAAGGCGGACGCCCACCAGGCGAAGCAGCGCCCCGAGGGCACGGGCGTGGGAGCGGCGATCGTCGCGTTCACCAACACCTCCGCGCACCCGTGCACGCTGCAGGGCTTTCCGACGGTCGCCGGGGCGGCCAACGGCTCCCCGGACCGCAACGCCCCACTCACCGTGACGCACACCGGCCCGACCGCCCCGGTCCGAGTGGCCCCGGGCGGAAAGGCCTGGGTGAAGCTCACCTTCGTCCAGGTCCAGGGCGAGGCCGACGGCTACTGCGTCTCCGGTGCGACGCCGGTCGCCTACCCCACCCTCGTCCTGGGCCTGCCGGGTGCCGGAGCACACCAAGTAGCCCTGGACGACGGCCTCTTCGCCGAGTGCGACAACAAGGTGACCACCACCGCGCTGCTGGCCACCAGCCCGTCCTGACGAACGCTCCTGCCACAGCCGACGGGCGGGCGCGCTTCGGCGCGGCCGCGCCGGTGGCAAGCCACCGTCGGCGCGGGCGGTCTCGCAACCGGTGGAGCGGACCGGTCCCCGGTCAGAGGTGGCAGACCAGGATGCCGCCCAGGCAGGTGATCGTGCCGTGCGGTGTTGCTCGTCACCGGGGCAGCTCCGGAGTGTTCGTGGGCGCGGGCCGAGAGCAGTCCCACCCGGACGATCCCCGGGTGGGACGGGCCCGGTGCGAGACCGAGCAACTCGGCGCGTCGGCCATCCGGCGGCCTCAGCCATCAGGCGCGTCGGCCATCCGGCGGCCTCGGCCATCAGGCGCGTCGGCCATCCGGCAGCCTCGGCCATCGGATGCCGAGCGCGGTGTCAGCCGGCCGCACCGCCGGCAGGGCGGTCGCCTTCGACATCCGAGGCATAGCGGGCGGCGGCCTCCGCCAGCTTGCGGGTCGTCCGCTCCGATGCGCCGCCGAGGTGGGCGGCGAGATGGTCGGTGATGGTGCGGCCGGCTCCGTCGAGGTCACCGCCGAGCAGTTCGCTGGTGACCACGAGGGAGTTGTCCACCGGCAGGTAGTGCTGGCGCATCCGCTGCTGGACCTCGTCCATTCCCTCGCGCGCCAACACCTCCCGCAGTTCCTCGGTCAGCGGGGCCAGCCACCGGGCGCGCAGCGCGTACTCGCCGAGGTCGGCGAAGGTGGCGTGGAGCCCGGCGAGCAGTTGCGCCGGGTACTCCTCGACGGGCTCGGCGAACCGCGGGTAGTCCTTGGCGAATTCGTCCCAGTCCACCTCGAGCCCGCTGATCTGCTGCGGGAGGACCGGCCGGCGTGACCAGTTCTCGTCGGACTGGGTGAAGACCTGGCGCAACAGGTCGTACGGCACCTCGGCGGTGCGCGAGAGCAGGATCGCGTCGTACAGGTCCTTGCCCTGCGGGTGGTTGTCCGAGACCAGCCACAGGACCTTCCACGCCAGCGAGAGCTGCGGCGTGGCTCCGAGCAGCGGGCCGGCGACGCCCGGCAGCCGGTAGGGCTGCGGCGGGACGGGCAGGTGCTCGGTGAAGACGAAGTCCAGCTGGACGGTCCCGCCCGGGACGCCCGGTGCCGTCCACGGCAGGACGAGCCTGCGCCCGGGAACCCTGCTGTACGTCCAGATCTCGTCGCTGACCGCCTGGTCGGCGTGCAGCCGGACCGTACCCGAGAGCCGTTCGGCACCGGCGGCGAGCTCATCGAGCATGCGGTCCGTGCGCTCGTCCTCCAGTTCCCACTCCACCGGGCTGACCACGAAGTCCAGGTCGCCGGGCTCCCGCGCCTCCTCGCCGTACCAGGCCCTCAGCAGGACGCTGCCGCGCAGCACCAGGTGCTCGGCCCACGGTGACCCGGCGACGGCGGACAACGCGGTGTTCAGCGCCTCGCGCCGCGCCGCGAGCCAGCGTTCGGCGAGCTGCGGGTCGGCGAAAGCGGGCTCGCTGGGCCGAAGGGCCCGGCTGTACCCGGCGAGCGCGGGATCGAAGACCGGCTGCTGGTTCACCGCCTCGTCGTCGATCGGCCGGATACTCCTGGGCAGGTCCCGGTCCTCGCGGACGTCCTCCGCCGGCGGCTGCCTGGGCAACACGACGCCCTGCCACGGGCCGTACTTCAGTTCCTCCCACGCCACCGGCGACTGCGGCTGGGGCTGCGGTTGGGACTGGGACTGGTCCTCGGTCATCTCGGGTCTCCCTCTCCGTACGGCCCGGCACTGTGCCCGTGCTCGGTTATCCACCCCGCGTCCAGGGTCTCGTCACTGTCCACGACGACGAACTCGCGTTCCACCGACACCACCTCGCGACCGTCGGCGGCAAGCTCCCCCAGCAGCGCCTCCAGCCGACGGCCCGCGGTGCCCAGGCCGACCAGGCGGCACCGCTGGGTCACGAACCACTCGCACCGGCCGTCCTCGCGCACCCGGCGCGGATTGCGCGACAGGTGCGCACCGTGCGACGCGACGAGCTCGGCGAGGCGGGCCGGGTCGGCGGCTGCGGAAACCGGCCTCGGAAGCAGCAGTTTGACGTGGTGCTCGAAGTACCGGTGGGCTCCGTGCGGCACGGCGTCCTCGTCCGAGGCCGGAACGCCCTCCGCCCACGGCGTGGCCTCGATCTTCGCCCGCAGGACGGTGAACCCGGCCCGGACCAACCGGTCCGTGGTCCGGAAGACGACCGAGGCGACCTCGTCCAGCGAGCCGCCGGCGCACAAGGTCAGCATCGGCTGCGAGGGCACCGCGCCACGCGCCAGCAGAATGTGGGTGAACTTCAGGCCATGACCGTCGGCCCACGCGGCCAGCGCCTCAGCGGCACCGGGCCGCACGGTCAAGTGCACCTCGAAGTCACCCCGGACGTCGGGAGGAGCGGGCAGGACGGGCCGGTCGTCACGGCGCTGGTCAGGGCGGATGGCGAGCATGGGAGCATCCTGCCAAGCCCCTCTGACATCGGATCGCACACCCTGGTCTGCAGAGGCCGCTCCGGGTCATCGCCTCCCTGCGTCGCCCTGGCGGCGAGGTGTCACGGGGTGCTCTGGACCGGGAATCCTGTGGGGCGGCCCTGGGCCTTCAGCCAGCCGAGCACCTGGTCGAGGGCCTCGACGGTCTGCTGGCGGTCGCCGCCGCCGTCGTGGAACAGGATGGTCGGGCCGTTGCCGATCTCCTTCCTGACCGTGTCGACGATGGCGGCCGTACCGGGCTTCTCGAAGTCCTTCGAGTCGACGTTCCAACCGAGCGGACGCATGCCGTTCGCCGCAGCGATGCGCCGGCTGTCGGGGGTGAACGAGCCGCCGGGAGCCCGGTAGTACAGCACTTGGGCGCTGCCGCCCGCGGCCTGCTCGATCATCTTCTTCGCGTCCAGGATCTCCTTCTCCTGGTACGCGACGAGCTTCTTGTCCATGGAGGTGTCATGATCCACGGTGTGGTCGCAGAGCCGGTGACCGCCCGCGACGACCTGCTTGACCAGCTCGGGGTGGGCCTTGGCCTGCGGTCCGATCATGCAGAAGGTCGCCCTCACCCCGTACCGCTTGAGCACGTCGAGGACCTTCGGGGTCCAAGCGGGGTCGGGACCGTCATCGATGGTGATGTTGACGGCGTTGCCACCGGCCTCGGACGCGTGGGCTATGCCCTCCGGTACGGCCCCGGATCCCTGCTGTGCACCGCCGCCGCTGCTCGGGGCGCCGCCGTCCTGGCCGTCATGGCCGTGCGTGACGCTCCGGTTGGGGGCGGGGACCGACCCGGTGACCGTCGGAACAACCCAGGCGCTCGCCGCCACAACGACAACCGCGACGGCGACGGCCGCCCGCGACCGGTTGCCCAGCTTCCCCGTGCGCGCCTTGAAATCCATCAACGACCACTCCCCCGAACGCACCTGCCCGCTTCTGAGGTTTATGACGTCAGCCGGATCGGAGCGGGTTCCCCGGCCCGGCGCCCGTAGCAGGACAGTGACAACTTGATGTTTCGATCTCAGCGTCTTTGCACCACACACCAGGGCTTCTCCGGTCCCTGCGGAGAATCGCCTCAACGGCGTAGGTCCGGTCACGGCACCGGACAAGTACAGGCTGGTGGTGCGATCAGCTCCCGCGGCTACCCCTCAGGAGTGACACGGAGCCGCCGAAGCCCGGCCAGGAGCTCGAAGTGGCGGGCAGGCCAGGCCGATCTCATCGAACCCGATGAATGACATTCCGCACGTCTCCTCGTCCGCCGGCACAAGCTGGGCAATCATCGGGACCCGGTTCCCGCCGGCGGAGGCCAACCGCAGCATCGCCCGCCGATAGCGAACCGAGCCGGTACTGCCCCGCCGCACGATCCTCTGTAACCGGTGGCCCTCCCGGTCAGTCACCACTCCGCAGGTCACCCAGGCCCTCCTCGAAAGCCGGGAGGACGTACTGCTCTGTGCCACGCCCCGGCATCTCGAGCTTCTTGAGCTGTCCGCCGACGATGTGGGAAACCAGCGGCACGGGCAAGCCCTCCGGCCAGAGTCCGGTCCTCCTGCCCTCCGAGAGCACCCGGCGGAACGCGCCGGTGGATCCCCGAAGACTTCGGCCGTTCGCTTTCAACTCGCCGGCGGCGCACTCGCCTTCGCCTTCGACGACCTGGAGCAGGATCTGCTGCGCACGGGGCGGCAGGCGGTCGTAGTACGACCGGGCCCGCTCCGGGGTCCAACGGTCGTCGGGCACCGCAGTCACGACGGCGGCCGGCATGGCAGCGAGGGCGAGCAGCTTCTCGAGCGCCTCGGGGGTCGGATTCTCCACCGTGATCGTGATCTTCATGGCGGACACCCTTGCACCTCAGAGGCCTGAACACAAATAACCACAGCAAACATGCCAGAGACAAGGAGGACACCTCGAGTGCTCCTTGTGTACCGATCTATGTGCTGCGCCCCATGAACTGGATTCAGAGGACGCCGTACAGGGCCTGGTACCGATCGGCTGTCCCAGACGGATCATCAGCCCGCCCCGGCGGAAGGGAAGCCCCCATGGACGACGCGGCCGCCGACGCCTGCCCTGGGTTCCGCAGCCGCGTCGTGTGCGGGCCGGTCGGTTACCCCCGTATGACATTCTCCCGTGGATGGGTCCACGAGACCCGTCTCGTGTTTGCCGACACAGTTGCTGAAGATCGGCTCGGCGCTGCCGACGTCGAGATTGGCTCCGGCGGTCTGTGCCATGGACGCGGTCATGTTTTGGGCCCAGTCCTGGGCATCCTGGCGGGCCTTGACGGGGAGAGGATCGTCGGGACCGGGCGAGGACATGCATCCTCCGACGTACACGCCCACCTCCGTGCATGCCGTCCCTGCCGTCCCAACTCCTCCCCCGCCGTGGGCGGACTGCGGAGGATGCCGGGCAACATGCGACGCCCGGTCGGGTCGTGATCCGGTCCGGGGCGAACGGGGGTCGGCGGCAGCTGATCGAGGGTGCGGAGCTCGCCGGGCCGGGAGCTGGTGGACGTTGCTTCCGGCCGGGAGCCCGGTGGACGTGCCTCCGGCCGGGTCCGTCCCCTGCGCGGACCCGGCCGGTAGCCCATGGGGCGGGTGCGGGACGGGCGCGTCGACCGAGATTGGGCCCGGTGTGCACCTGTCCTGTGCCGTGGGGCTCGAGCCTAGGGAGGGGCGTCTTACCGATGGCTTACCGATTGCCTGCGGGCGGTGAGGCTTCGGTAACGACCGCGGGAGGAATTGAGTTCGGGTGTGCTGGCATTGACCTGGTGGTTGATCAGTGGAGAACCTGCGCACGCTGTTTCCAGGTCGGCGCCCCTGGGCGCGGTAACCGGGATGGACGTGTTGACAGCGTGGCTAGGTTTGGATCATGAGCGAACGCGGGGCGGACGGCAGCGCAGGGGATGCGGACTACGGCAGGATAGGCGGCGGCTACGCCACCTACCGGCAGCCGGACGCAAGGATCGAGCAGGTGATCACCGCCGCCTTGGGTGGGGCGCGCACGGTGGTCAACGTCGGGGCCGGGGCAGGGTCATACGAGTCCCCAACGCTGGAGGTGACGGCAGTCGAGCCGTCGGCGACGATGCGCGCCCAGCGGCCCGCGCACCTGTCGCCCGCCGTCGATGGCGTCGCCGAGCACCTGCCGTTCGGCGACGATTCGTTCGACGCTGCGATGACCACCTTCAGCGTGCACCAGTGGAGCGACTACAAGGCCGGGATGCGCGAGATGCGCCGAGTGGCGCGGGGCCCTGCGATCGTGCTGACCTGCGACCCCGATCTCGTGCGGGACTTCTGGCTGTACGAGTACGCGCCGGAGGTGTTGGACACCGAGGCGCGCCGCTATCCGGCGATCGCGGATTTGACCGAGGCCCTTGGTGGACATACGACGGTGACCCTGGTGCCGATACCCGTCGACTGCACCGACGGCTTCAACGAGGCGTACTACGCGCGCCCCGAGATGCTGCTCGACCCCGGTGCCCGGCAGGCGTGCTCGGCGTGGAGCTTCGTCGACGAGCGGGCGCGCGAACGGTTCGCCGCGGATTTGCGGGGTGACCTGGACAGCGGAGCTTGGGACGCCCGGTTCGGCACTCTGCGGCAGCAACCTTTTTACGAAGGTTCGTTGGTTGTGATCCGGTCCGTTCCGGCCTGATTCCTGCTCACAGCGCTCTCGGTCCTGGCCGAGTTCTTCGACGTGGACCGCTCCACCGTCTCTGGCGCGATCCGCCGGCTCCGTCCCCTACTCGCAGCCCGGGGCTTCGCCACGAACCGCGCGGCGCGTTTCTCAGGTCGGTTCGTTGAGGGTCCGTGACTTCCTGAACAACCTCGGCCCGAATCCCGCCGCGGCCAGGTGGGTGAGCGCGCGCATCTGGCGAACGCGGCGAACTCGGGGTCGGCGATCGTTCTTCTCACCCTGCCCTACCGTCTACCCGGCGTGAGTCCGTTCTCGTAGGCGATGATCGCCAGGTGGACGCGGTCCCGGGCCTCGAGCTTGGCGAACAGACGCGCGACATGGGTCTTCGCCGTCGCCGCGCTGATCACCAACCGCTCGGCTATCTCACCGTTCGACAGTCCCTGTCCGACCAGTGCCAGCACCTCGCGCTCCCGGTCGGTGATCCCCGCGATGAGACGTGAGTCCGCGGCGGGCTCGGTGGCCGGTGCGGGGGCCGCGGGGGTGGCGGAGGTTCCGGCGAAGTCGGCGATCAGCCGTCGGGTGACGCTCGGCGCGATCAACGCGTCGCCGGCCGCCACCACGCGGATCGCGTCCAGGATCGCGTCCAGGGCCATGCTCTTGAGCAGGAATCCGCTGGCGCCGGCGCGCAGCGCGCCGTAGACGTACTCGTCGTCGTCGAAGGTCGTCAGCACCAGCACCTTGGGCGGGTCCGGCTCGGCGGTCGCCTGCCTGGTCGCCTCGATCCCGTCCATGCCCGGCATCCGGATGTCCATCACCACGACGTCCGGCCGCAGCTCACGGACCAGGCGCACCGCCTCGCGGCCGTCGCCGGCCTCGCCGACCACCTCCAGGTCGGCGGTGCCGCCGATCAGGATCCCGAGCCCGACCAGCATCAGCGGCTGGTCATCGACCAGCAGTACTCGCACGCTCATGCCGGGAGCCTAGCCGTTACCCGGAATCCGCCCTCCGGACGCCGGCCGGCGCTGAACTGGCCGGACAGCAACGTCACTCGCTCGCGCATGCCGAGCAGGCCGAAGCCGCTCCCGCCGGCCGCCGTCGAGGGCCTGGGACGGCCGGGCCCGCCGGGACCGTCGTCTCCGTCGTCCACCACCTCGATCGTCACTCCTTCCGGCTCGTATCCGACCGCGACCCGGCACGTCCGCGCACCGGAATGCCGCAGCACGTTCGTCACCGACTCCTGGATGATCCGGAACGCCGACAGTTCGATCTCCGGCGGCAGCGGACGCCGCTCGCCCCGCCAGGCCACGTGGACCCGCACCCCGGCGTCGGCCGTGCGTTCGGCGAGCCGCGGGACGTCGGCCAGGCTGCCGGCCGGCGCCAGCGGAGCGGCCCCCGGCATGGCGTCGTCCGGCTCGGCGCGGCGCAGCGCCCCGAGCATGCGCTGCAGCTCGAGCAGCGTCTGGCGGCTGGTGGACTCGATGCCGGTCAGCGCCTGCCGCGTCTGCTCGGGCTTGGTGTCCACGACCCGCGCCGCCGCTCCCGACAGCACCGTGATGATCCCGATGCTGTGCGCGACGCTGTCGTGCAGTTCGCGGGCGATCCGCAGCCGCTCGGCCATGACGGCGCGGGCCGCCCTCTGCTCGTGCAAGGCTCCGAGGTATTCACGGCGTTTGCGATACACCCCCCCGATAACCCACGCGACCGCGAGCCACAACGCGTAATGCCCGGCCCACCCGGCCGCGTCGCCGACGGAGCCCTCGGGGTTGACGTGGGTGAAGTTGACGAACGCGGTCGCGACGGCCGCGACGGAGCCGACTGCGGCAGCCTTCGGCCGCCGGACGGCGAGGTACCCGCCCAAGGCGACGAGCAGGACGAACACGGTCAAAGGCCGCGCGCCGAAGATGTCGCTGAGGGCTGCTTCGCCCAGGATCGCCGCGAAGACTGCCGCCGGCAGACGGTGCACCAGCAGAACCGGAAGGGCGAGCACGACGCACAGACCGATCGTCTGGAAGGGCCCGAGGCCGGGAAACCAGAACAGGCCGTCGAAGTGCCTAGCCTCAGGGACCGGCATCGTAAAGCGGAGCATCAGCGCGTAAAAGCAGGCGGTGGCCAACACCACGGCCTGTGACCTCAGCCAGGTCACGCGCTTCGATGTCGGGAGACGCTGGAGAAGCTCTTCCATACGGAGATCGTATTCAGCGGCTTCGGCTCCGCGCGTCGCCCCGGGGATGTACGCGGGGTACACCCCCGAGCCGACGGCCTGGGGAACGGTGACATCCACCAGCCGACGCGACGGATCACGCTCTGTTCGTAGGTTCGTGACCATGACGAACGCACCGATGATCGATCTTCGCGACACGACGAAGAAGTGCGACGGCGGCCCGCCCGCGCTGGCCGGTGTGACCTTGTCCACGACGATGCGGATGATCCTGGGCCCGGGCGCGCCCGATTCCGGCGCCCCTTTCGCCGATGGACGCCCCCAAACCAGGCTCTGCGACCCGGTCAAGCAGGTCTGGGCGCCAGCGGATGCCACCGCAACGAACCCGTCGCTCGAGCGCCCCGCACCTCACGTCCTGGCCGTAAGTAGCCTGGCATCACTGTGCTCTGGACCAGCGAGGTGCTGACCGCTTCCGGCGTGTCCGGCATCGTGCGCCGCCATATTGGCGGGTTCTCCCCGGGCATGAAGCAGGGCCCGGAATGTCGGACCACCAACACGATCGAAGCGCTCAGAAGCGCTGACCACGTGCGCTGGTCGGCGGTGCCGGACAGACCCGGTACCCGAAGCCCGCGACGTCTCGGCAGGGCCTTCGCCACCGCGGGCCTGATGATGATCCCGTGGGTTCTCTATCTGTCGATGTCTTTGCCGAAGAAGGCGATGGATAGTCACTGGGCCCTGGACTGGGTGGGTCTGGACAGTTGCGAGGCACTGGCCTTATTCACCACCGGTCGATTCCTGAAGCGGGCGGATAACCGCTCCACGCTGACCGCCACAGCGGCCGCTGCGCTTTTCCTGACAGACGCCTGGTTCGACGTTACCGCGGCGACATCCGGGGGCGCGCTGGCTATCGCGGTCGTGATGGCAGTATGCGCGGAAATTCCAATCGCCATCGTGTGCACCGTCTTGGCCTTGCGACTGATCCGCCACCCATTCCCACAGTCCGAAACCACTGAACAGGAATCACTATGAACGCCAATATCAGTCGGATGCCGAACCGTACCTACCCGACACGCCACACCAAGATCGCGGCGGCGGCCGGTGTCGCTGCTTTGACGGCGGGAGCCTTGTGGTTCACCGATCAGGCACCCTACCCATACGCACAACGTCGACTACTCGACATTCAGCTTCCATTCCTGACCAAGACAGATTTGGACTCGATGCTCCAGCCGCGAGCAGGAGAACGCATCCTGGAACTGGGCCCTGGCACCGGCCTGCAAGCGTTGCACGTCGCACCACAGTTGGGCCCGAACGGACGCCTGGACATCGTGGACATCCAACAGGAAATGCTGGACCACGTAATGACACAGGCAGGGCGGGGTGAAATCTCCACGATCCACCCACACCGCGCGGACGCTCGTGAACTGCCCTTCGAGGACCACAGCTTTGACGCGGTCTACGTGGTTACAGCTCTTGGCGAGATCCCTGAACCGGAGCGAGTGCTGAGCGCGGCGACACGCGTACTGAGGCCCAGCGGGCGATTGGTGGTGGGCGAGTTCTTCGACCGGCACTGGATTTCGTTCGGCCGCCTACACCGGATGGCCGACCAAAACGGCCTGCACTTCACTGCGCGTCGTGGGCCCAGCTTGGCGTATATGGCCCGATTCCGCCCGTGCGGACGCACGGCCACCAGAGGCTAGAACACCTGGTCGCTGCGTTCCTTGTTCTTGAGGCACGATTTCCGTTCCTGGTCAGGCTGTTCGTGGGAGTCTGGCCAGGGCGATGGCGTGGTTGACGTGCTGGTCGAGGAGTTTCAGGGCCCGTCGGAATTTCTCCCGAGGTCGTAAGGGCGTCCCCGCCGGTCGAGCCCGGGTGGCGGCCGTCAGTTCTCGCGGGTCGGGGAGTCGGGGCCGGTGACAGGCGTGTCGCTCACGTCGCAGGCCTCGGCGAGCACGCGTGCGGCCGAGTCGGGCAGGCCGGCCGCGTCGTAGGCACGGCCGAGGGCGCGGAGCGCTCCGGCGAGGAAGGAGCGCCAGCCCCGGGCGCGCCACACCAGGACGGACTCCTCCAGGTGGGCGATGGCCGAGGCGTGCTCTCCGGCCGCCAGGTCCAGTTCGCCGAGGATGCCGAGGGCCTGGGCGAGGTGGTGTCCGAGGTCGAAGCGCCTGGCGATGGCCAGTCCGGCCTCGGCCGTCTCGCGGGCGCGGGCATCGCCGGTGGCCGCGTACAGGGTGGCCAGGTAGAGCAGGGAGAACACCTCGACGTAGCGGTCGTCGAGGGAGCGGGCCATGGCGAGCGAGCGGGTGAGCAGTTCGCCGGCTCGTTCCGGCTGCCCGGCGCGGCCGTGGGCGGCTCCCAGGAACTGGATCGCGGTCGCCTCGAAGCGGGTGTTGCCGATCAGGCGGGCGAGCCGGAGTGTCTCGGTCAGGTGGTCGATCGTGCGGTCGAGGTCGGTCTCCCCGTAGGCGATCGCGATGATCTGGTGGGCCCGGGCCTGGACGCCCGGGTGGTCGTGGGTGGTGGCGAGGTCCAGGGCACGGCGGGCCGCGTCCAGGGCTTCCTGTTCGCGGCCTTGGGCCACCAGGCTCCAGGCGGCCAGGACCAGGGCGTCGGCCGTCCCGCCGGGTTCCCGTACCTGCTCGAAGAGACGCTGCAGGTGCCGCGCGCGGTCCTCCAGGGCGACCATCGTCTGGGCGCCGTCCGGCAGGTCGGCCGTGGTGTGGGTGCCGTCGGCCGGGGTGGTCCAGGTGGTCACCTCGATGAGGCCGCGGGTGAGCACGGCCGTGCCCAGGGTGTCGCCGGCCGCCCGGCAGGCCTGGAGGGCGGCCAGGTGCGTGGTGCGCCAATCGTCGTACAGGCCGCGCACGTCGCAGTACTTCTCCTGGCAGGCGGCGAGGTCCCAGGCCAGCGGCACCATGCGCAGCGCGGCGGCCTGCCGGGCGCTCGCGTTCAGGGCCGGCTGTTCGGCGTCGAACCAGGCCGTCGGGTCGTCCAGCAGTGCTGCCGCGAGGGCGGACGGCAGCGGGTGACGGGGCGCGTCGCCGTGGATCGGGGCGAAGCACGGCCCGGGCACCTGGTCGGCGGCCTGCTCGGCGAGCCAGAGCCAGGCGCCGAAGGCCCGTCGGAGCGCGGCGGTGCGTGCGGCGGGTTCGTCCGCGGCCTCGGCGTGTTCGCGCGCGTACAGCCGGACGAGGTCGTGGAAGCGGTAGCGCGGGTGCGGTTCCGTGCCGGTCTCCTGCAGGAGTTGGGCGTCGATCAGCTCTTCCAGCTGCCGCTCGGCCTGCTGCAGCGGGATGTCGGCCATCGCGGCCGCGGCCCACGGTGCGAAGTCGGGGGCGTCGAGCAGGCCGAGCAGCCGGAACGTGCGGCGGGTCGGCTCCGACAGCCGCGCGTAGCCGACGGCGAAACCGGCCCGGACGGCAAGGTTTCCGGCCTCCAGTTCGTCGAGGCGTCGCCGTTCGTCGCGCAGCAGGTGGGCGAGCCGGGCCAGGGTCCAGCGGGGCCGGGCGGCCAGGCGGGCCCCGGCGATGCGGACCGCGAGCGGCATGCCGCCGCACAGCTCGACGATCTGGGCGGCGGCCACCGGTTCGGCGGCGACGCGGTGGTCTCCGAGGATGCGGCGCAGCAGGGTCTGCGCGTGGGGGGCGTCGAGTTCGTGGAGGTCGATGAGCTGGGTGCCGGGCAGCGCCGTGAGCGGGGTGCGGCTGGTGACGAGGACGGCGGGGCGGGCAGCGGGATGCCTGAGTGAACGGTGGGCAGGGTGGCCGGCCGGGAGGTCGGCAGCGTTGTCGGCAGCGTTGTCGGCAGGGTGGTCGGCAGGGTGGTCGGCAGGGTGGTCGGCAGGGTGGTCGGCAGGGTGCGCCGGTGTGCCCGGGAGCAGCGGGCCGATCTGCTGCTCGTCGGCGGCGTTGTCGAGGAGGACGAGCGTGCGCCGGTCGGCGAGCAGGGTGCGGTAGAGCGCGGAGCGCTCGTCGAGGGAGGCCGGGATCTCGCGGGGGTCGGCGCCGAGGGCGCGCAGGAAGGCGGCCAGGACGCGGGCGGGGTCGGCGGGCGACTCGTCCACCCCGCGCAGGTCCGCGTACAGCCGGCCGTCCGGGTAGTCGGCGGCGGCGCGGTGGGCGGCGCGGACGGCCAGCGCCGTCTTGCCGATGCCGCCCATGCCGGCGATCACCGGCACCCGGCCGGCCGCCAGGGCGTCCAGGACGAGCCGCACCTGATCGTCGCGGCCGGTGAAGTCGGTTACGTCTCGCGGTAGTTGGGAGGGCACCACGCGGGACCGCTCGGGGTCGGTACGGGCGCCGTCGCGGTCGTGGGCCAGCAGCGCCAGGAAGACGTTCTGAACCTGCTCGCCCGGCTCGATCCCGAGTTCCTCGGACAGGCGTCGGCGCAGCGACTGGAAGCGGCGCAGCGCCTCGGCCGCCCGTCCGTCCGCCGCCAGGAGCTCCAGCAGGGCCGCGTGCACGGGCTCGTCGTACGGATACTCCTCGGCGAGCGCCGTCACGGGGGGAACGGCGGCCCGGGCCGCTCCGGCGGCTCCGGAGGCTCCCGCTGCTCCGGACGTTCCGGCGGCCAGGGCCGCCCGGGCCAGGGCCAGGACCGTGGCGCGCACCGCGCCCTCCACGGACGTCACCAGCGGGTCGTCCCTGTTCACGCGCTCCAGCCCGGCCAGCACCGGGCCGCGCCGCAGATCGATCGCCGCGGCCGGGTCCCCGTCGGCGGCAAGCCCGCGAAACTGTCCGAGGTCGACCGCGTCCGGCCCGGTCACCAGCCGGTACCCCTGCGCGTCGGACTCCAGCGCCACCGCCTCGTCCCCGAACCGCCCGAGCCAGGTGCGCAGCCGCGACATCCCGGTGTGCACCGAGCCCCGGCCGATCCGGTCCGCCTGCTCCGCCCACACGAGTTCCAGCAGCCGCCCGACCGGCAGCCACTCCCCCTCCGCGAGCAGCAGGGCCCCCAGCAACCCGCGCAGGACGGTGGCCCTCGGCAGCGGCTGGGGCTCGGAGTCCACGGCGACCGTCAGAGGGCCCAGCACGCCGAACGTCATCGTCATCCGCTTCAGCCCCCAGAAGTCACGTCCGCGCCGGTCCCGGCTGTGCCGCCCGGTCGGGTGGGGACCGCGGCCGCGGCACGACCATGACACTAGTACGGGCACTGAGCGACGACGGCCACCGGCCCTGCACGGTGTCGTCCCGTCGGCGCTGTGGGCTCTCAGGATCGTCTCCCGGAGCGACTCCCCGGATGCCGCCGGCACGTTCGGATCGCGTCGCGGCGGACCGCGTCGAGGTGGATGTGTTGATGGGGATGTGTCGAGGTGGATGTGTCGATCACTTTGGCTCGACCGAAGTGGCGGCCGGCGCGGTTGTCGCGGCCTCAGCTGCTCTGCACCTGGTAGCCCAGCACACGGGCCTGCGTGGCGACGGTGTCGAAGTTCGCGGTGGCCGACAGCGCGGCAACCGTACGGCGGTCGAGCGGGGCGCCCTTCAGCACGGCCGCCACCGCTTCCCCGTCGACGGAGCGCTGGTGGTCGTCCTCGGCGAAGCCGGCGAACGCTCGCGCGCCGTCGGCTTCGGTGAGGAGTTCGAACAGCCAGTCGGCGCCGTCCGTCTCGCCGTCGGCGAATTCGACCGGTCCGCACTGCCACGAGCGCGACGGTGAACACGGCGGCGCAGCACGGGCATTCGGCCTTGCCGAAGAGATGGGAGATCCCGTCGGCGAGTCGCTCCTGCTCGTCGCGGACAGCGGTCTCGTACATCCACCGCCCCGTGCCGGCGAGTTCCTCGCTGGGCGCCGGCCGAGGGAACGCGGCGAAGCTCGCGAGGAAGACGAGGTCGCTCGCGAGGAGACAGCCGGAAGCCCAACTCCTGCCACGCCTCGGCGTTGTCCTCGTGTTCCACCTCTTCCTGAAGCCGAGGGACTCGGTGGACATCGCGGTAAATGACGGTCTGTGCCTCGGCGTTGTGGGTGTCGATGAACGAGGCGTGCCGTGGCCGTTGGCAGCGGCCACGGAAGAGACTCGATTTTCTGCGGAAAATCCGCGTCGCACTCCCACCCACGGCGCCGCGCGCTCCCGCAGCGAGAAGGGCATCCGTTGGGGCGGACGTCCCCTCGCCAATGCGGCTTGACCGGCCCGGCGACCTTGCCGGCCTGGTCCTAGTCCCGTGCTTCGCAGGTCGTTGATTCGGATGGATCGTGGCTCGTGGTGGTGTCCCCGGCGTGGGCATTGAGTGGGTGTGTCGATGACTTCCCGGTCCCCGCGGTTCGTGATGGTCGCGGACTCCAAGCTGGTGTCCTACCCGAACGTGTCCGCCTTGCTGAAGGCCGAGGTGCCGTTCATCGCGCCGGTCCCGGCCGCCCAGGTCAAGGACGAGGTCTACGCCGCCCTCGACCTCCAGCAGGCGCAGGTCGTGGACTGGGTGCCACAGCGGGATGCGGGCAAGCAGCCCGCCGAGCGAGACGTCTACCGGGTACTCGAAGACGTCCACACCCTCAACAACCCTCGCAAGAGCGACCCCGTGCTGAGGCTGCGCCGGATCCTGGTGGCGGATGGTTGGTACGCACTGATCACCCCCTTGACCGCCGAGCAGGCCGACCCCGGGCAGGTCCTGATCCGGTACAAGGGCCAAGGCTCGGTGGAGCGCCGCTATGCGGACTTCAAGGGCCCGCTCGCGGTCGCCCCGGTGTTCGTCCAGCACAACCGCCGCGTCGCCGCTCTGATCCAGGTGATCTGCCTGGCCCTGCTCGTCTTCTGCCTGATCGAACGCCAGGCCGGACGCTCGCTCGGCCCGGAACGGACCATGGTCGGCCTGTATCCCGACAACCGCCGCGTCCGACCCACCGGCCGCATGATCCTCTACCACCTCGGCGAACTCACCCTGCGCGTCGGCAGCATCGCCGACCGGCCGACAGTGCAGATCGCCCGCGGCGACCAACTTCACCTCCTCGAACTCCTCGGCGTCGACGTCACCCAAACCCGCTGGCCACAGACCTGAAACCGTGACCCCTGCAGTGCAGGCCCGGCCCTCGGGGCCGGCCCCGTACGATCAGATGCCGTGATCACGACCAGGGCAGACGGCCTCACCCTCGATACCGACCCCGCGCGCATCGATCTCGACCGCGTGCACCACTGGCTTTCCACTGACGCCTTCTGGGCCCTGGGCCGCAGCCGAGAGACCGTGGCGCGATCGATCGAGCACTCACTCGTCTTCGGTGTCTACACCCCGGACACCGCCGAGCAAGTCGCATTCGCCCGAATCGTCACGGACTACGCCACCTTCGGCTGGCTCTGCGACGTCTACGTCGCCCGCGAGTCACGCGGCCGGGGCATCGGCACCTGGCTGGCGGAGTCGGTCGTCGCGGCGCTGGCTCCCTACCGGCTGAAGCGGTTGATGCTCTCCACCGCGGACGCGCACGAGGTCTACGCACGTGTCGGCTTCTCGGCCGTGTCCGAACCGGAGAAGCTGATGTTGATCACCGCGCCGGCCCCTTCGGCAGTTCCGACCGGCCCGGCAACCGGAGGCGTCAAGCCACTGGCCACAGACCTGAAACGGTGACCCGCGAAGTACGGGCCTAGCAGTAGCCGTCCACCCTGGCGCCGGCTGGAGCGAGGTTGGGCCAGGGATGCCCTGCGTCGACCTCGCGGCCGGCCCGCCTCGTGTTCTGCAAACCCGGAACTCCGGGGGTCAGCAGTCACGTGTCTTGTTCGGCGCTTGGCTACTGCTGCAGCGTCGGATCTCGGCAGGGCGGCCGATGCCTGTTCCCTTTGCTGTTCCCCTTACTGTTCCGGGCCGGTTGTCAGGGTCGGCGGCCAGGGTCTTGTCCGCGGCACCGGCCCGGGGGACCCCGTCGACGGCGACGCAGATACCGAAGACGCGGTCGTGATGGGTCCAGCCGTTGATCCGGCCCCGGTTGTTGCTGATCTGCACTCGTTTCCTGGCCGGATCGATGGACGACACCAGATGCAGGTACACGGTTCCGGCGACACGGGCGAGGACGATGTCCCCGGGCTCGAGCCTTGACGGGTCGACCGGGGCGACGACCACCGACTGCCGACTGCGTATCAGTGGGACCATCGACGAACCGCTGGGCCGGAACTCAACGGTGGCCCCTCCGGCGACCCCGGCCGACACCGCATCCAATGCTCCCATCCGGCTATCGTGGCAGATCCCGCTGAGCCGCCCCACCGATTTCCTGCCCCGCGTCCGTGACCGGGGTTGGAGTAGCCCATCAGGAAGACCGGCCCTCAGCTCGTCGCTGTGGCAGCGGATCGCAGCAGGCTACGGTCGCCAGATGACTACACCGTCACGTACCACCAGCGGCTCGGCCTGGCGTGATTCATGGAATCGGATCCGTCCCAGGTCGACGCTGCCGTCGCAGCGACGGTGACAATCGCCGGCCTTGGTGGCGAGCCAGCCGAGTAGTTCACCACGTGTCCACCACGCCATGCTCGGCATCGGCCGCCTGCACAATCTCGTCGTCACCGGTTGGGACCAGGCGGGATGTACCTGGTCAGCCCAGCTTTATCATCCCGCCCAAGGGAGTTCGGCGTGGCGACACCTTGCGATGGCTGATCCGCCAGCCGTCAGCGGTGCGCACGACGGTGTCGTCGTAGGAGACGGAACCGCAGGAGCCGTCCGCTTTGATGCCAAGCCCTTTGGAACGGACCTGCACCCGGCCATCCGCCGACGCCGTGACGACGACGTTGGTGACGTGATGTGCGACAGGGTTGGCCGCTCCCAGTGCCCATGCCGCTTCTCGGATAGCTGCCACCCCGGACAGTGGCTCCTGGCCGAAGTCGGTGAGGTCGTAGACCACATCGGTGGTGAACAACTCCTCCAACCGGTCAAGGCTTCCGTCGTCAACGAGGTGGCCGTGCAACGAGACCAGTTCGGTGATGGCCAAGCGATCTTCAAGAGCGAGCGACACACGCGTCCTCTCCGGCCGGCGCGGAAAGCGCCAGACCGAGCATCGATCCGATGTCAGCACGGCACCACCACCGCGCAACGCATCCAGGCGCGTCCGGCAAGAGCAGGGCCATGCACGTCGTGATCGTCTCGTACCGACGGTCAGCCTGCCACCAATTTGTCGACCTGTGCCCTGTCACCGTCAGCCGAAGCACGGCCTACGGGACAGCCTTAGCTGGGTCTGCGCTACTGCATGATCGTGCGCGGTAGGTGGGACGGCGTGCTGACGCAGTTGTAGAACTGCAGGGTGTAGCCGCGTCCGATGGTCACCATCGTTGGTTCCCGCAGGGTCCGGTACGGATGCCCAGCCGGCTTCTCCGCGTCCTCGCCCGTCTCGATCGGACGCCAGCTGCCAGTGGCTCCGTCCCACTCGGTGCCGTCGATGGTGAGCAGCGCCTCCACCGGCCCGCCGCACTCGCCGCACTGCAGTTCGTCGGAGTCCGCCGGATCGCGGAAGGTGAAGTTCGCCGGCCACCCACCTGCCTTCCATCCGGGAGCGACGGACAGGTCGCTTCGGTAACTCACCGACTGCTGCGCGCACCAGTGGTCCAAGCGCTCCGCGAGTTTCTCGTCAAGGTTCTGATGGGGAGGGAACTCACGCACCGGCTCCGGGTGGAGTCGGCATGGCTCCGGCACGTGGTCACTGCACTCGACATAGGCGGGCTCAGGAGGACTGGTCAGGACTTCCCGGACCCCCGAAGCCAGCCGCCACCTCAGCTGCACGGCTTCGGAGCACCCTTCAATCTCCGCGGACGGCTCCCACAACACCTGCAGCAGGTCAGTCCCCTCCGGGAACGGCAATCCGGGCACGTCCCGGGCGTAGAGCTGCACGAGCGGAATCAGCGGCAGCGGCCCCGGAGGCAGCATCTCCGGGGCATGCTTGGCATGGATCCGGTCCACCGCTTCCTTCTCCTGCGCAGCCAGGAGGTTCTCCCGGGGCCCCCGAGGTCGGGACCATGCCTGGGTGAGCAGGGCCCGCAGCGCGCGAACATCCGCAAGCGTCGTCATCGGCCGGTAGGGCGGGTACTCCGACCCGTACTCCGGCCAGGGCTCGTCCGCCGGCCACAGCAGCGGCCCGCCCACCGAACTGTCATGGACGGTTGGTGCACCCGGGCTTGGGTGCAGACGGGTGGCCGTCTTTGCCAGGCTGGCCAGCTCCGGAAACGCCATCTCGACATCCAGCGGCCACGGCGGTGTCGTACGCGTCATGTCTTCCCCTTTTCCGACGCCGGTGCCGTATCCAAGCACAGGGCACTGACAGCCTCCTCAGGAGCCTTCGCTACGACGGAGTGGCCCCCTGAAGAGGGCGGAGATGGCGGACGGATGCAGGCGGCTGCTGTTCCAGCATGAGCGCCTGAAGCTCGGCGATCCGTTCACGGAGTCCGGGAGGGCTGACAGCACGAATCCGCCGGTCTCTGGTGACCGTATGGGGCCAGGGACCAACGGGTTCGCGGGATTCCCGCCGGCGATCTGACGCCTGCTCAGCTGCCGCAGGCGCATGCTGCCGCGGCAGTGGCCGACTCGGCGGCGGCCACCGCGGCGGCGGCCGGCTCGGCATCCTGCCCGCTGCTGGTGCAGCAGGCGTGGCCGCCGGCGGTGGCGCTCTTGCCGAGGGTGCCGGCGTCGGCTTTAACGACGTAGACCTCCCAGGGCTCCTTGCCGGGGCCGTGCACCCAGGTCTTGTCCTGGAGGGCGTAGCAGCAGGACGTGTCGTTCTCCTCGAAGGTGGCCAGGCCGGCGTCCTGCAGTCGGGCGGTGGCGGCGGTGACCTGCTCGGTGTTCTCGACCTCGATGCCGAGGTGGTCCAGGCGGGTGTCCTCGCCGGCCTCACCCTCGATGAGGACGAGCTTGAGCGGGGGCTCGGTGATGGCGAAGTTGGCGTAGCCGGGGCGGCGCTTGGCCGGCTCGGTGCCGAACAGTTTGGAGTAGAAGGCGATGGAGCCTTCGAGGTCGGCGACGCGCAGGGCGAGCTGAACGCGGGACATGGGCGGTTCTCCCCGATCCGGGTCCTTGATTCGACGGTTATCGATATGGATGACGTTGCCACTGGATTAGATGACTGTCAACATAGACACATGTCGAATCTGGAACTGCCGGTGCTCGGCCAGGACGACGCGGCCGCGTGCTGCTCGCCGATGGTCCGCGAGCCGCTGGGCGAGGAAGCCGCTGTTGATCTGGCCAGGATGTTCAAGGCCCTCTCCGACCCGGTGCGGCTGCGGCTGCTGTCACTGATCGCCTCGCACGAGGGCGGCGAGGCCTGCGTCTGCGACCTGACCGGCCCGTTCGACGTGTCCCAGCCGACGATCTCCCACCACCTGAAGGTGCTGCGTGAAGCCGGGCTGGTCGGTTCCGAGCGCCGGGGGACCTGGGTCTACTACTGGGTACTGCCCGCAGCCCTGGCCCGTCTCTCCTCGCTCCTCGAGGCTCCGGCAGGCGCGAGATGACCGAGCTCGCCCCGCTGGGCCGCCGGACGGCCGTCGAGTTCGTCGGGACCGGCGCGCTGGTCGCGATCGTGGTCGGCTCCGGCATCCAGGCCACCAAACTGTCCCAGGACGTCGGCGTGCAGCTGCTGGCCAACTCCCTCGCGACCGTGTTCGGCCTCGGCGTACTGATCGCCCTGCTCGGCCCGGTCTCCGGCGCCCACTTCAACCCTGTGGTCACCCTGGCCGCCTGGTGGACCGGCCGCCGCAGCGGGGAAGGGCCCGGCCTGCGCGAGGTCGCGGCCTACGCCCTGGCCCAGGTCTCCGGCGCGATCGGCGGGGCGGTGCTCGCGGACGCGATGTTCGCCGAGCCGCTCGTGCACTGGTCGACCCATGCCCGGTGGGCACCGCACCTGTGGCTGGGCGAGGTCGTGGCGACCGCCGGTCTGGTCCTGCTGATCTTCGGCCTGGCCCGGGCCGGTCGCGCGCACTTCGCCCCGGTCGCGGTCGCCGCGTTCATCGGCTCGGCGTACTGGTTCACGTCCTCGACCAGCTTCGCCAACCCGGCGGTGACGATCGGCCGGGCCTTCACCGACACCTTCGCCGGGATCGCCCCCGCCTCGGTGCTGCCGTTCATCGCCGCCCAGCTGGTCGGCCTGGTGGCCGGCATCACACTGGTCGCGCTGCTGTTCGGCCGCCCGACCCCGGCCGCCGAGGACGTCGTCGTCCCGCATGGCGACCATCACCCGGCCGCCTCCGGCCGCTGAGCACCGCCCGCCCCGACGTTCCCGTCGTTCCGACATCCCCGCTGTTCCCGCTGTTCCCGACGTTCCCGATCAAGGACATCCTGTGAGTGATCCCGCCGTCCCCTCCGTGTTGTTCGTCTGCGTGCACAACGCCGGCCGCTCCCAGATGGCCGCCGCCTTCCTCACCCGCCTCGGCGGCGAGCGGGTCGAGGTCCGCTCGGCCGGCTCCGCCCCCGCCGGAACCGTGAACCCGGCCGTGGTCGAGGCCCTGCGCGAGGTCGGCATCGACATCTCCGCCGAGACCCCGAAGATCCTCACCACCGAGGCGGTGCAGGCCTCCGACGTGGTGATCACCATGGGCTGCGGCGACGCCTGCCCGTACTTCCCCGGCAAGAAGTACCTGGACTGGAAGCTGGAGGATCCGGCCGGCCAGGGCGTCGAGGCCGTCCGCCCGATCCGCGACGAGATCGAGCGCCGCATCCGCGGCCTGCTCAGCGACCTCGGCATCCAGGCCCAGCCGTGACGGCCGCCGGGCCGGTGCGGATCACCGGCATGCTGCCCGAGCACGCCGACCAGGTCCTGGCGATCTACCAGCTCGGCATCGACGGCGGCGACGCGACGTTCGAGACCACCGCCCCCACCTGGGAGACGTTCGACAGCGCCCGCCTGCCCGACCGCCGTCCTGGTCGCCCTCGACCAGGACGGCGGGGTACTGGGTTGGGCGGCGGTCGCGCCGGTCTCCGACCGATGCGCGTATGCCGGCGTGGTCGAGCACTCCGTCTATGTCCATCCCGACGCCCGCGGCCGAGGCGTCGGCGCCGCCCTCCTTCAGGCACTGATCGCCTCGACCGAGCAGGCGGGGATCTGGACCCTCCAATCCGGGATCTTCCCGGAGAACACCGCCAGCCTCGTCCTGCACGCCAAGGCCGGGTTCCGGGTCATCGGGACCCGCGAGCGGCTCGGCCGACACCACGGCCTCTGGCGCGACGTCGTCCTCGTCGAGCGCCGCAGCCCGATCGTGCGCTGATCGCTGCAGTCCGACCACGAGCCGACCGGGTCGGGGCCGATGTTGGCGGCGCAAGCGGGATGCGCGCGGGACACGCGGGTGCGCGAGGTGCGCGTCGCCAACGGGGCCTGGCAAACGGGCGTCGACCAGGTGCCAGCCGACTGCCAGCCAGGGGCCGACCGTGGGTCAGGGTGTGGGTGCGGCGGCTTCGAGGGCGTCGACGGTGCCGGACAGACGTCAGGAGTAGAGCGACGTCCCATGGTGTCTCGCACGCTGCCACCGTTCGACCGCTTCGCCCGGCCCGCACCGGGCGAAGCCGCAGCCCGCACGGGCTGCCTTTGGGGTGCCGGAACGGCCGGGTGAGGCCGCCGGTGTCGCCGCCCGTGCACCGGATTTTCGGCGGAAAATCCGAGCGCCTCCCCGAGACAGAGAGTGGGCTTACAGGATTCGGGCATCCGCCTGCGGTCGCCGCTCCCCCGGTCTGTCGGCCCGCTGTCGGTACCGCCCGGCTGTGGTGCCCAGCTCTGATCAGGAGCCGGGCAGCGGGGACACAAGGTAGGGCCGGGTCGCGTGGATGTAGTAGGCGTTCAGCCCTGGGCCGGGTAATGCAGCTCTGGCTGGTCGTGGCCACCAAGGCAGGTGGTGACCTCCCCGGGCTTTAGTGGGGCGCTCGTGCCCAGACGTGGGACGTACCGGCGCCGAGTGTGTCGTCCTCGGCGCCGCCCCGGAAGCCGACCACACCGAGGCGGGACCCTGCTCGCAGGCTTCCCGGACCAAACGGAAGATGTCGGTGCGGGGCAGTAAGCCGTCACAGCATCGCTCTCCCGGGGGTCACCGAGTCCAGGAGCGCGGGACAGCTCCCGTTTTCGATCGCCCGTCGTCAGCACCACCACGCCCAGCATGACGCCCATCCGCAAAGCCCTTACCACCGAGGAAAGCGTTTGCCGTCGCCCCGGTCGGTCGGGGAGACGATCCATGCCCAGCAGATCCGCGTGAACAACGACTGTGGAACGGAAAGGTCACGCCTGTCCTGGGGCGGGCTTCGGTCGCTCTCCGGATGCCAGCGACCGAGAGCGACCAAGAGCGACCGAAGGGCAACGGATCCGGGCTCACTGAGTTCGGTCGCTTCTTTCCTCGGCACGGTGAGGGGCACGTTTCCCCGGGTCAGACGCCTAGGGCCGCTACGCGGCCTGTCCCCCTGCAGGGCAAAGCGCTCCTGCAGTGGGGCAGCAGTCCAACCCCGGGGCAGAGTCGCTTCGGTCGCTGCCGGCGTCAGGTGCCCGGCGCCGAGACGGTGGAAGCCTGGCGCCACGCGCGTTCCAGCCGATCTCCCCGCCCGGCTTGGGGGGAGCTACCGAAGCGACTCAAGCGACTCAAGGAAGGGACTTCTCCGCGCAGCAAGCGCGGGAGGGTCGAGAGGACTCCACGACAGGGCTCCGCCACTCCCCCATTGACCGGGAGCTACCGAAGCGACTCAAGCGACCGAACTCCGGACCTTCAGACAGTCCTGACACGCGCGACACGCCGAGCGACCGGGCGCGAGAGACTCGGTAGCTACGGTCGCTGGGCTTCAGTCGCTGGACAAAATCCCAGGTCAGAGGCGTTGTACCCACCCAAGAAGCGACTGAAGCGACTCAAGGTTGGGTATATGAAGACATTCCCGTGTGCGTGTGCGCGTTATAGACCCGAGCTACAGTCGCTTCAGTCGCTGTTTGGCTTGAAAACCGGTTTTGACCTGCGAAAACGTCGGCGGACCGAAAACAGCGACCAAAGCGACTCGGTCGCTGCCCCAGGGTTCGGTCGCTGAGTTTCCGCGTAAGGTCCGCCACTCCGGGTGCGTACGTCCTCGCTCCGATAGTCTGTGTGAGCTATCTTCTGGACTTCGGTCGCTTCAGTCGCTGATCCGGCGTTTGCCAGTGCCCTGACCTGGCTTTTTGCCCTCAGCTACTGAACGAGCGACCGAAAGTCGGGCAGCTACCGAGCGACTGAAGCAGCTGAAGCAGCTACTGAACCAAGGGGGAGGGACCAGCGTGACGGCGCCGCAGGCCGTGGGGAGCGACCGAACGGGCCGCCAGCCGGATGCGCTGGCCGTTGCCCGGTGGTGCGCTTCCCAGGGCTGGCCGGTCCATCCGCTGGCTCCGGGGCGCAAAACGCCGCCCGCCAACTGTCAGCCGTGCCAGGAATCCCCGCACTCTCCCGCCGAGTGCGCCTGTTCCCGGTTCGGTCGCTGGTGCCACGGCTTCCATGCCGCCACCCTCGACCAGGACGTCATCACCGCCTGGTGGCAGACCAACCCCGACTTCGGCATCGGTGTCGCCTGTGGCCCTGCGGGCCTGGTCGTCATCGACGTCGACAGTCACCCCGGTGCCGTGCCTGCCCGGGACCGGATCCTGCCGGGGATCCCGATCCACGAGCACGTCGACCTGGAGGGCCTGGAGAACGGCTACCACACGCTCGCGCTGCTCGCGGCCCTCCGTCGCTCCCCCGCCCCCGCCGAGGACACGTCCACGCTGCGTGTGCGCACGCCCTCCGGCGGCCTGCACATCTGGTACCTGGATGACGCCAACCACCGCTTCACCTGCTCAACCGGCTCCTCCACCGGGCGGGCCCTGGCCTGGCAGGTCGACGTCCGTGCCCACGGCGGCTACATCGTCGCTCCCGGCACCACGACGAGCGCCGGCACCTACACGGTCCTGCCCGGAGCCAGAACCCCCGCCCCGCTCCCCCGGTGGCTCGGCGAGGAACTAGTCCGCACCGGGCACCTCAAGGACAAGCAGGAGCCCAAGCCGGCGGCCGTCCCGGCCCCCGTACCCGACCGTGCCCGCCAGGCCGTCGTGGCCGCCGGCGGCGGTAAGCGCGGAGCCGAACGCGTCCTCGACACCGTTCTGCAGGACGTCACCGACTGCGCCACCACCCCCGAGGGCGCAGGCTTCACCGGCAAGCTCAACCGCGCCGCCTACACCGTCGGAGGCCTCGTCTCCGCCGGGCACCTGACGCACACCACCGCCGAGCGGCTCCTCCTCGACGCCGCCCGCACCGCCCGTCCCACCCAGGACCGGCAAAGCTCCGCCGTCATCCGTTCCGGCCTCGCCGCCGGCGCCCGGCAGCCCCTGCACATCGGGAAGGCCCGCGGATGACCGACAGCACCCGCAAGAGGACGGTCTTCGACCCCGTGGCCGCAGCCCAGCAGATCCTGGAATACCCGCCGGTCCCCGGCCCCTCGCAGGCCCCCTGGCACGGCGCCGCCGTCCAGGAAAGCCTCCTGGACGCCCCCGCCGAGGCCTCCCAGGCGCCCGCCCAGCCGACCCAGCCCTTCCACACCACACACACCACACACACCGCACAGAGCGCAGCGGTAGCCCAGCCCGTCCAGCCCGTCCAGCCCGCCGAGGCCCTCATGGGCCCCCAAGCGGGCTCCCAGACGGGCCCCCATGCGGGACCGCAGGCGAGTGCCCACGGCCTGCTGCCCGACTCGCTTTCCGACCGCGGCAACGCCAAGCTCTTCGTCCACCTCTACGGGCGCGACTACCGTCACGTCCCCGGCATCGGCTGGTACCGCTGGTCCACCCACCGCTGGCAGCTCGACGAGGACGACACCGTCCTGTGGGCCGCCGGCGAGATGGCGGAGAGCGTCGCGACCCACGACCCGCGCGGCGTCTACACCAACACCGACCTGCGCCGGCACCGCCGCCGCGCCCTGTCCACCTCCGGCATGAACGCCATGCTCGCCCAGGCCAAGTCCGCCCCCGGCATGGTCCTCAACGCCGCCCTCCTCGACGCCGACGCCTACGCCCTGTGCACCCCCGGCGGCGTGGTCGACCTGCGCACCGGTGCCATCGCGCCGCCCGACCCGCAGGTCCACCACCACTCCCGCTCCACCACCCTCGCCCCCGCCCGGATGCCCACCCCGCGCTGGAACCGCTTCCTCACCGACACCTTCGGTGACGACCAGGAAGGCCGCCAGACCCGCGACTTCCTCCACCTGCTGCTCGGCTACTCCATCAGCGGCGACGTCGGC
Source organism: Kitasatospora sp. NPDC034035 (assembly GCF_055575755.1). NCBI lineage: Bacteria > Bacillati > Actinomycetota > Actinomycetes > Kitasatosporales > Streptomycetaceae > Kitasatospora > Kitasatospora sp. NPDC034035. The sequence goes on from NZ_JBVISA010000032.1 coordinate 50,573, forward strand.
GCCCAGGTCATGCCCTTCCTCTACGGCCAGGGCAAGAACGGCAAGTCCGTCCTCCTCGACGTCATGATCCAGCTCCTCGGCGACTACGCGGACGCGGCCCCGCCCGGCTTCCTCATGGCCAAGACCTTCGACGGCCACCCCACCGACCTTGCCGAGCTCCACGGCCGCCGCATCATCGTCTGCTCCGAGCTCAAGCCTGGCGACCGCTTCGACGAGGCCCGGGTCAAGCTCCTCACCGGCGGCGACAAGATCAAGGCCCGCCGGATGCGCCAGGACTTCTTCTCCTTCGAGCCCACCCACAAGCTCTGGCTGCTCGGCAACCACCGCCCCGAGGTCGGTACCGGCGGCTTCGCCTTCTGGCGGCGCATGCGCCTGATCCCGTTCGAACGGGTCGTCCCCGAGGAACGCAAGATCGACAACCTGGCGCACGTCCTCGTCGCCGAGGAGGGCCCCGGCATCCTCGCCTGGCTCATCGACGGCGCCCGCCGCTACTTCGCCGGTGAGAAGGACCTCGCCGGCCCCCAACGCGTCCAGGTCGCCACCACCGCCTACGCGGAGACCGAGGACCACGTCGGCCGCTTCCTCAAGGAGGCGTGCGTCACCGGCGAGGGCATGCGCGCCGAACAATCCCAGCTCTTCGGCGCCTACACCCGTTGGTGCGGGTTCGAGGGCGCCAATCCCGTATCCGGGCGTGCCTTCGCCGCACGAGTCCGCGAGACACTGGGTATGACCTCTCCCAAGGAGATGGTCCTGTCCAACAGCCGCAAGTACTACCCGGGCATCGGCCTGATCACCGACGACACAGAGGAGCAGAACGCGTGAGCGCGCTGATCGACCCGGCCGAGCTCGCCCACGAAACCGACCTCGTCTGGCTGGAGGACACCTCCGACCTCGACTACGTCCGTCAGTCGCTGGACCGCCTCACGACCCGCCGCGGCCGCCCCGCGTACCACCGCGACGGCCGCATGGTCGGCTACGCCATCCTCGGCCCCGACGCGAAGTCCTCCCGCGCCTCCGGCACCTTCCGCCGGCGCGTCTTCTGGCTCCTCCCCCACGACCGCGACCAGGACCCGGACGGCCTGTACTCCACCGGCGCTCCCTCCGAGGCCGTCGACCCGCGTACCGTCGCCCCGGGCGTCAAGGGCTACAAGACCGAGCGCTCCGAGGGCGGCCCGGCCTCCCCGGCGATGCTCGAGTTGGGGATAACGCTTCCGAAGGCCTGAGTCCTGCCGAGCGGCGGTGGGGGCTGCCCGTGTTTTCGGGTAGCCCCCACCGCCGTAGTGCTCAGCGGCCCTCCGGGCGCCGTTCCTCCTGGAGGACCGCCTGGCCTGCCAGGAGGCTCTCCAGGAACCGGCTGTGCTGGACGAGCGTGCTGCTCCGGCTTTCCGGAGTCCGGGCGTGGGCCCGCAGCACCCGGGTCTGCTCGGGGTCTTGCTCGGGTTTTTGCTCGGGGCTTTGCTCGCGGGGCTGCTCGGCCTGGTCGGAGACCATGACGCCGACGGCGTCGGCGAGGCAGGTCATCGACTGGCGCGGCTCGATCCGGTCCGTGGAGACGACGTCCGGCACCCGGGTGCGGTCGTTCGCGGAGGAGCCGTCAGCCGCAGTGGAGCGGGCCTCCGTACCGTCCCGGCCGGGCGCCGTTGTCGCCGTTGGTGTCGCGGTCGTCACTGTCGTCGCTGTCTGTGCCGGCGACGTTGTCGTCGTCGCGCGCCTCGTCTTCGCAGGCCTCGTCTTCGTGTGCGTTGCCGCAGACTCCTCGCGCAGACGCCCGACCTCCGCCTCCAGCGCCGCCACCCGCGCCCGCAGCTCCTCCAGCTCGCCCATCGTCTCCACTGCCCATAACCTCCCCCGGCCGCCGCTCACGGCCATTGACGTGCGGCTTTAGCCTAGCCGGGGGACTGCCCGCGCCCGAGGGCGTCCACCTGCTCGGCGCCACGCGCGACGAACCGCCACATCGGCGAGAACGGCACCCCTGGTCCGGGCCAACCAAGACGTACGGCGGCTTCTCCACGTCCGGGTCGTGCGCGACGGCGACGACCACGACCACCCCCCGCATGACGGCGCCCTCGTGCCCCGTCCCGGCCCACGACGCGGGGCTGGGAGCGCCTTGCTCAGCTCGACGACCCAGGCTTCAAGCGACTCGACGTGCATCGCTTGGAAGCAACAGACGTCACCCTCGTCGATGCGCTGGGACTACCGCCTCGGAGGGCCTGCGGTGGCTGAATCAGGTTGCCGGTCAGGTGGGAGAAGCAGAGCCTGTGAAGGGCCGGCACCGAGGTTCCGTTGCTGGGCATCTGCGACAGCGCGGCGGCCAACCCTGCCCCCGGGATTCCGTCGCGGAGTGACGGGCTCCGGCTGTCCGATCCGGCCACTACGATCCCCCGGTGACCGATGACGAGATCGTCGAAGCCTGCCGGAGGATCGCACGAGACCGGCAGGCTCCCCCGCCCGCCCCGCACGAGGCGGTTGCCGAGGCGGAACGTGTCATCGGATTCGTCTGTCCCCCGCTTCTGCGGCGCCTGTACACCGAGGTGTCCAACGGCGGCTTCGGCCCCCTGGACGGGGTACTGCCGGTCGACGTGGGGCAGCGGGACGAGCACATTGCGGAGTCCTATGAGCACGGACCGGACCCCACCGGTGGAGTGCCTGCCGGAGTGGTGCCGCTCTACGACTGGGGCTGCACGATGTGGTCGATGATCGACTTCCGCGACCCGGACGGCGCGATGTGGTCCAACGCCGAAGGTGACTGCCGGCCCCAGGGCGTCAACCTGGCCCAGTGGTTGGCTGCCGCGATGGACGGCGAACTGCGCTTCGCCTGGCCGGACGGTGTGCCCTCGGACAGCGAATGGCCTCGGCCCCGGACACATTGATCAGCAGTCAGAAATCGACGGTTCGGATCGCCAATGGGACGGGACGTGGTGCCCACCGCGGTGAACCTGAGAGGCGGGTACGGCGACTTCGCCGAGCCGCAGGAAGCCTTGCGAGACCTTCATGCCCGAGGTCACGGCCGGGTCTACCGCGAGACCCGCCGGATCCCAGCCGAGCTGCTGGCCGAGGAGAGACTGCGGCTGCCACCGGTGCCCGAGCAGCCGTTCACCGCCGCGTTCGGCGAAAGCCGACGGGTGGGCAAGGACTCCACGATCTCGGTCAACTCGGTGCGCTACTCGGTGCCACACAAGCTTGTCGAGGACAGCGTCCGGGTCCGTTTTCACGGCGAGGACCTGATCGTGACCGCCGTGGTCGCGGGGCAGCGTGGTCCGGGTCGCCCGCCACGCCCGACCCACCCCGGGCAACCCGCGGATCGCCGACGAGCACTACCCTGACGCCCCGCGCGGCGAGCGCACGCCGAAGCCGACCAACCCGGCCGCGGCTCAGTTCCTGGCCATCGGCCCGGGAGCGGCGTGACTGATCGAGGTCGCGGGGGCTGACACCCGCCGGATCGGGCGAAGATGGCCAACGCCATCGCGCTGGTCATACGGCACGGCAGCGCCGACGTCGACCGAGCGCTCGGTATGGCGGCGACTCTGCCGCTTCGCCGAGGGCAACCTCCTGTCGATCCTGGGCCACCGGGGCGAGCACGCCACAGCGAGACACCCAGCCAGCAGCCGGGCACCTCCGCCTGGTCCGGGTTCGGGGCGAACGGAGCCGCGGCTGGCTCGACCCGACCAGGTTCAGACCTCGTCCGCGACCAGGCCGCAGGCGGAGGGGAATGACTCCAGGAACTCCCGCCGCTGCGGGTTCGGCTCGGCTTCGGCGAGGTTCGTGAGCGTCCGTAGGAACCGGTCGCGTTGGTCGTGCGGAAGTTGCTGCAGCACTCCGGCCACGCTCTCCATCGTCTTCACCGCGGAGTCGGGGTCCACCTCGTCGTCCTCGCAGCTGTCGAGGAACCAGACGGTGTCGATGACCAGCCCGGCGAGGATGGGCACCAGCGGGTCCATGGCAGTCATCCAGGCAACCTATCCGACCCCCATGACAGCACGAACACCCACTCGGTCGGCGCGGGAATCCGCGCGGGCTGCGATCAGGAAGAGCACCACCGTCATGAATGACAGCGCCACCGACCATGCGTCGGCACGGCACAGATCGCAGGCCCCGGCCGGCGGTCGCCGCGACCTCGGGCGCCGCGTTTGACGAGGCACCGTGGGGTCATCAGGGGTGCGTCTCGTAGCCTTCGGGACGCCGGTATGGCTTCGCCGCATTCGGTATCAACGGCCCATCCACGTCCACCAGCAGTATCGGCGGCACCAGATCGCCCCCGAAGATCGTCCCCGTACGGTACTGGCTGGTCTGGTGCCGACCCAGGGGTGTCTGGCCTGCGCCCGCCGGTTCCCGAGCAGCGGAGCCGAACCATGCTGTGCTCGGCGTTGGACGCCCTGGGGTTGCTTCCCCGGGCCACTCCCCCGTCGTCTACCGGGATCGTTCTAGGATCTGGCCGGACGATTTTCCGCGGAAAATTCCGTGGCCTGGGACGGTCGGCATCACCGGTGTCCAGGCCGTCCAACCGGCCGCCCGAGGAGAGGAAGCCGCACCCCGCGGACTCACTCGGCTCCTGGTACGGCCCGTGTGGACTACGGGCCGTACGGACTTCGGGTTGTCAGGGGCTAGGGGGATGATCTCGGGATGCTTGTGATGCGAAGTGGCGCGGTCGTGCTGGTCGAGCGCCCGTCGGAGTCAGCGATCAGCTCGACGGTGGCCAACCTTCAACGTGGCGGTTCCTTGATTCTTGAGCGCCTCGATGAGGAGTCCGGCGACTGGTATGTCCAGGTCTGGATGCGTGAGGACAACACGTTCCAGCTGGAGTACCGGGACGGGATTCCAGCAGAGCACCATCAGACCCGAACGGTCTCGCGTGACAGGGTCATCGCGGCCATGCTCGGCTGGGCGAAGAGGGAGCCCAGCTGGAAGAACGACTTCATGTTGAACAACATCGGGTCGTGGTTCGAGGCGGACGGCTGAGCAATCGACCAAACCGCTGATCACGACCCGGTGCTCCTCAGGATTCGGGGCAGGTGAACATGGAGGTGCTCGACCTCGGTCTGGGGGGCGACGGCTTTGGCACAACGCTGAGTACGTCGTCGGCAAGACCGTGGACGGTTTCGAGCAGGACGAGCACAAGGTCGTCGCGCACTTCTCCGACGGGTCGTCCGGCGAGTTCGACCTCCTGGTCGGCGCCGACGGACAGGGATCACGCATCCGCCGGGCGACCCTCCCCGAGGGCTTCGACCCGTACTGGCGGGTCGGCATCCACATGGCGTCACTGGTTCGTCCCGCGCACCGATTCCGACAGCAACATCCGGAACACCTCTATGGTCCCGGGCGGCCGTCAGATCATTCGCCGCAGCCACAATCCGACCGAACTCGGCGGGCAGCCACCCATCAGCCGTGTCAACAACCCGGCGGGTCAATACATGCGTGGGTGGCCGGATGTGTGCTCCCTGTGCGCTGGCAGGACTCCGAGCGCTTGCCGGCGTCGACGAGTTCCGGCTGTCGGACTGCGGCAGTGGTGTGTGGGGGAGCCTGGCCTTCGACCCGGCGCATGTCGGGACCGGCTTCCCGTTTCCCGCAGATCTCGCTGATCTGAATCCGCGTGACGCGGACTGCCTTGTGCCTCTCGGGACGGGGCAGATCCTGGTCCGGGAGCACCGCGGCGGCTCGGAGGAGGGGGACGTTCTGCACCGCTGACCCTGCCGGAGCGGGCGCGCCCGGCCATGGCAGCGGCCTCCGGATTTTCCGCAGAAAATTCCGAGACTCGGAGATCCATGGGCGGCTCAGCGGTTCGGACTGTCTGCAGCACGTTGTCGCGCCGTCGGACACCTGCCCTCGGAAGCAGCTCTGGCGGACCCGGATTTTCTGCGGAAAATCGGAGCCGGGGAAGCCTGGAGGAGCCTGGCTTGTCCGGCTCGCGGGACCGGTTTCCTACGCCATTGGACCGTGGCCGGCAGTAGGTTGTCACGATGACCGACTCACTGCCGCCCGGTGGCGTTGTGCTCGATGCGGATGAACTGGATGCCAGATGGGCGGACGCATGGCGGCCGGAACAGATCGCGAAGCGCTTGGACGGGGTCAGCGTGACCTGGTGTGTCGCAGCAGGTTGGGCGCTGGACCTGTTCCGCGGGAGGCAATCGAGGCCACACGGCGATCTGGAGATTGCGGTGCCGGCGGCGGGATACCCGGAGATTCGGGACCGCTTCCCCGAGTACGTGTTTGACGCGGCGGGTTCGGGGCGGGTCTGGCCGGCTGCGGGAGCCGAGGCGCTGGCGGCCACACACCAGACCTGGGTGCGGGATCCAGCAACCGATCAGTTCCTGTTCGACGTCTTCCGCGAGCCGCACGAGGGCGGGACCTGGATCTGCCGACGGGACGAGAGTCTGCGGCTGCCGTACGAAACGATCATCGAGTGGACAGCCGAGGGGATCCCCTACCTGGTGCCGGAGCTGGTGCTGCTGTTCAAGGCGAAGGCGGCGCGGTCCAAGGATCAGGCGGACTTCGACGGCGTCCTGCCGCTGCTGAGCCCGGCACGGCGGGACATCCTCAGCGGGTGGCTGAAGCGTGTGCACCCCGGTCACCCATGGCTGGCGGAGCTGGCGGGGTAGTACGTGTCGGACGGTCAGGCGTAGCTGTCCGGATTGATCCGGACGCCAGGGATCGAGCGTCCGCGGTGTCCGGCCGAGTTCGGCCTCCTGGCCGGACACTCTTGATCACGTCGCAGGCTCAGCCGAACTCGGGTCCGGCTACGTCTCAGATCGTCAGCGGACGCTCCACTCGCTGCTCGGAACGCAGTCGCGCGTCGTGCCCGTGGCCCTGCTCGGTCACGTAGTCGAAGAGCCGGTGGGTGAGCTCGGGCCGTACCTGCCGGACCAACCGCAGGGTGTCCAGCCATATCTGCGGACTCTGCAGGGCGTTGACAGCCACACAGGCCAGGGTGCCGGTTCCCGGTAGTAGAGCGTCACAGCTGGCGGCCACCGTCTGCTGGTGGCGCATGCCGAAGCGCAACGGCACCACGCTCACGAACGACGGGTAGTTCCCATGAGCCCATTCGGCATCGTCGGCAACCTCCCACAGGTGGCATCAGCCCCCTTCGTCAGAGTCCGTCTCCGCCGGGCTTCGGATTTTCTGCAGAAAATTCTCCGCGCGGCCTGCTGTCACGCCGGGCGGACGCGGACCGGGAGCGAGAGGTACGCCAGGTGATCCGGCTCTCCCGCGACCGCCCCTGCTGAAGAGCCGAGCCGCAGAGTTCGTTGTGTGCGCGGCCCGGTTCGGCCGGTTCATGAGTAGCCGTACTCGACTCCGAGCCCCTTACCCACTCCCCGGCTGGAGCTGGCGTCCTCCGTCGGCGACGTCAGGCGAGCATGCGACGTGCCGTCTTGCGCAGCTGCTCGTCCAGGTGCTGGGCGCTGTCCGCGAGCTGGAGCTCCAGCAGGCGCAGGGCGGCGTCCGGACCTCCGCCGGAGGACGAGGACTTCGGCGTCCTGGAAGGCTCAGTCGGCGAAGCGGTGGATGAGGGACTGGGCGGGGTGGTGGCGAAGCAGGTGCGCTGGGTTGGGCGGAGGGGTGTGGGCGTCCTCGGGGGAGAAGCCTTGCGTAGAGCCCGTTCCGGCCCGGGCCGGAACGGGTGGGCTGCCGTAGGGCGAGGCATTGGTATCGGCGTGGGGGAGCGAGGGTACGGCCGGCGAGCGCGGCCAGTGCCTCGCGGCGATCGGGTCAGGAGGGTCGGTCGCGAGGTGTGGATCGCCGAGTGACCGAGATCGTCTGGGTGCGGTGGCCCGCGAGGGTGGCGGTGGGGACGTGGGGGAGGAGGTCGCCGGCGAGCGCGGGGTCGGGGCGGGTGGTGCTCGGCAGCGAAAGGGAGAGGGCGACGAGCAGGATGCCGAGGTCCCAGCGCGACCGCTCGTGTGGCAGGACGTCGACGCCTCGGCCGGTTCCAGCAGGGCCAAGGGCGGCGGCAGCGCGGATGGCGGGCACCGGGTCCGTGAGAGTCGATCGGAGACCGCGGTGGACGGAGGCCGCATCCGGCCGGAGCTGCGAGCAGGCCGCCCGCTCGTGGACGGTGTGTACCGCCGTGTGTGCGCGGAAGGGGACACGGCGGACGACGACACCGAAGCTTGGTGCAGTGCCTGACAGAAGAACATGAACACGGTCGTGCGGGGGCCTGGTCCCGGTCGTCGGAGTACACGGCGCGTATCGAGCCCGGGATGTTGCTGCCATCGCCGTAGGCGGCTCCGAGGGACGGTCAGTCGGTCGTTCCCAGCTCTTCAGGTGATCTCACGTCTGCGACCCTTGGGATCGGCTGACACCGCTCGCAGGATGCGCTGGGGGACCCAGCCCGGGCTGGAGGGACGCGATCCCGCTCCCGGAGCCGGGCGTCATTCCTTCTGTTCCGCCCTCCGATTTTCCGCGGAAAATCCTGCGGATCCTGGTGGCTGCATTGCTGTGGGGGCCCCGGGCTGCCGGGCAGGGACTCAGGCTGCGTTGAACGATCACTCTGCCCAGGCGGCTCTTGGTGGGCAGGAATTTTCTGCGGAAAACTTCCGTGCCAGGGCCATGGCCGATCCGGCGCACGGAGGGCGAGATGTCAGTGCTGTCGGGGATGCTGAGGGCCTGTTGTCATCCAGCAAGGGGGCCGCCAGGTGTCGATCCGAATTGCCAGCCGTCGTCGTTCGATGGCCTCACTGACCGCTGGGTTCCCCGGTGCCGAGATCATCGACGTTACCTCCAAGGGACCGGACCCGTGGGTGCGGTTGAGCCCGTTCTATCCTCACGGCGGCATCCCGGTCCCCTATAGCGACGGTGTGACCAGCCAGTCGGTGGAGGGAATCTGGCAAGCCCTCAAGGTCTTCCAGAACTCCGATGTCGACCCCACGAAGCTCGCAGTCACCACGATGATGGGGCTGAAGCGGACGGTGAGCCGATACGGCCCGGTTCAAGGCCACCGAGCCGGTCTGCACGGCGAGCGGCTGCTGCCCTACGAAACGGCTCGGCGCCGGATCTACCTGCCGGCCTACCGGTGGATCCTCGAGCACTGCGTCGGCGACCTGGTCGAGCTGCTCAGGAGCAAGGAGAACGTCGTACTCCTGGACTACACCACCAACGGGGACGTCAACGATCCCACCAGCCCGCTCTCCCACGCCGCGCTCATCCAGTTGCACATCGAGGGGCACTGGCCCAGTGAAGACGAGACTGAGGCTTCCGGCGGGATCACCGATCGCATGCCGTAAGTGGTCCCGCGTCGGACATGCCGGGTGCGCGGAGGATGCTGAGGGCTCGCAGCCATGGCCAGGACTGACCCACTGATTTTCCGCAGAAAATTCTGAAGGGACTTCGGGTAGCTGAGGTTGGGGCCGCGATCCGCCCCAGTCGGCCAACGACCCCGCCTCGCGGAGTCGGGCACGATGGCTGACAGCATTGGGCGAGGGGCGCCGGCGACACTGATTGCCTGGCACTCCCGGCACTCCCAGGTTCGGGGAGCCGACTCCCTGCCCTCGCGAATTTTCTGCGGAAAATCCCGGACGTCGAGCAGAGCCAGTGCCGATTCGTCCGGACGTCGACAGATCCTGCGCCACCGACCCGCAGTCGCCTCGGCTTGACGGCCACCGTTGCGTCGGCTGCCGGGGGGACAAGTTCGCTCCCCTGACGACTCCGGATTTTCTGCGGAAAATTTCGGAGCGCCGGTCGGCCGAGCTTCTCGGCAACGCCACGTCCGATGCCGAGCAGGCGGCACGGCAGTTCCTGGCCTGGCTCGAACCGGGGACCGGGGCGGCCGTCCTGCCGATGACTCACCGTCCTGGACGAGGTGGCCGATCCCGCTGACCTCACTGGGTCGTGGCCGCCCGCCAGCCCGCAGGGGGCGGACCCTAGTCACCAGCCCCACACCGGCGCTGCCGCCTGGGACCTGTCCACCGAACGCGCCGACTCCCTCTACCCTCCTGGTCTGGCCCGCCCCATGCTCAGGGATGGCCGTCTTCCTCTCGTCCACGGCATCGCCGAAGCCGTTCTCGACAGCCCTCCCGTCCTCGCTCACCTCTGGGTCGGCCGGGCCCCAGCGCCCGGGCACGCACCCGGCGCCCAGGTCATCGCACGGCCAACCTCGCGGTCGCCGCGCGCCAGGCCGGACAGCTCGCCATCGCCCGACGGCGACGGGCGGAGGCCGACAGTGAGCGCAGCCTGGGCGGTACCCACGAGGCCGCGCTCCTGGTGCGCGGCAACCTCATCAGCACGTACTCGGACAGCGGATTTCCGTCTCGAGGCGCTCGCGAACGCCTCCCGGCGCGCTGCCGATGTCCTGGATTCGGACGGACAGCCCCAGGCAGCCACCACCTACTGCGCTTGCTCCGCGACCGTCAGGGTGATCGGCATTGCGGCACCGACCAGTCCTATGGGCGGCGCCGGATCGTGAGCGGATCAGCAGGCTCTCGGATTTTCCGCGGAAAATTTCTCGTGTCCAGTGTGGCCGCAGGGCACCGTGTGGAGGTTCAGGGCGGACAGCCGGGGCCTCCAGCCGTCCTCGGTTCCAGGGGTGGGCCCGGTGCACTCCTGGCGCGTGACGGCCTCAGGTTTTTTTCAGACGTCACGGCGCCAGCGATCGGCGGCGAAGCGGGACAGCGCGACCTCCAGGTCGAGCGGTATCACCTCGGTGAAGCCCAGGTCCCACACCCTCACCCAGCCGTCCGAGTCCGTGAGGGATCGCGGCGTCTCCCGTCCGGCCACCGGCTTCATCGCGAGACAGTACGAGACGTTCAGAGTGGGGGAGCCGGTCTCCACGTTCCTGCCGGATCGGACCCTGAGCACCCGTACCTCCGCCACGTCATCCCACCGCAGCCGTAGCCTGCGGCCGTCGTTGAGCTCCACGCACTCGCTGTCGATGCGCAGCCGCGTCGCCACCGCCCGCAGGGCCATTGCCCCCAGGGCGAGGACGCCGAGCACAGCCAGCAGTAAGGGCCACCACCGCACCAGTAGCAGCCAGGTCTGGCGCAGGTCGGTACGGAAGCCGGGGCCCGAGGACATCGGGGAGACCACCAGGAGGAACACGGAGATCAGCGCCAACAGGTCGAATGCGAACGCTCGCAGGACCCCGATGCTCCGCATACTGCTCTTGAGCACCACCTCGTGTGGCCCTGCGGAACTGCCGGGCCTCCCGCCGACTGCCTCGCCCGCGAGCCGCTCTCTGAGCCCGGCGTGCCGAAACTGGTAGATCCCGCCGACCCGTCGCAGCACGCCCAGCTGGTGGCCGTCCTCGAGGAAGCCCAGAACGTCCCGTGGCAGATGCCGACGCCCCGCCAGGATGAGGCGCGTGGCGGTCCAGCGGCCCCATCGGCTGAGGGCTATCAGCACTGCGGCCGAGCACGACCAGCCGATGAGGAGACCGCCGCCGATGAGCAGTGGATCGCCGTTGAGCCAGTGGAAGATCGCCAGTGAGGTTCCCGCGATGGTCGGCGCGACCACTGCGGATTCGACCAGAGCGATCCTGCGCTCGTCGCGCAGCAACTGCCTCGGCTTGGCCGCGATCTCGGACTCGGCCGACCGGGTCAGGAGCACACCGGCGAGCAGGGGAAGAGCGAAGAGGCACAGGTTCGCCGTCATGCTGCCGGGCAGGGCCACGCCGACGGCTGCCGTAGCGACGGCCGACACTGCCAGGAGGAGGCGGCCACTGATTCCGGGCGCCGGCCGTCGTGGGCGATCGTCGAAGCCACTGAACAGGTGCCGCGTGACGATCCTTCCGAACGCCGTGGCGATGATGGCGACCGCGGCGACGGCCCCGAGCACCTGGCCCATGCCCGGGATCCCGAGCCCGGGCCGCGGGGGAGAAGCCCCCAGGAGGGCGGCCAGGCCCGCGATCGCATAGCTCGCAGACGTGCCGCAGACGGCTACGGCGATGATGACGACGGCGCCCCAGACGCCAGGCTCGGTCAGCGGGCTCCGCACCTGCCACCAGGCGATGTCCTGCGTGCGTCGGCGGTGGAGTTCGCCGGCCAGGTAGCGGACGTACGCGGGCGCGCTGCCGGACCTCCAGCGGCGCACCGGTCCGGGGAGGTAGGACGGCCGTGGTCCCTGCGCGCAGACGGCCGGAATCAGCCCGTCCAGGAGATGGCCCTCGATGTCGGTCTGCGTGGGCAGCCGTGTCGCGTCGAGCAGCTCACGAGGATCGGCGTCCTTCGGCGCGTACACCGTCCCCGCGAGCCAGAGCATCAGGGGCGAGGAGAGGGTGGTGGCGACCGGCCCTTCGGGGTCGCTGTCCATCGCATCGAAGAGCGACTGCCAGGATCCGATGCGGTCCCGATGGCACATCTGGGCGAGGTAGGCCCTACCGGCCTCGGGCGGGACCGGGCAGGCGCGCAGCACCGGAACACCTCGCAGGAAAGGCGCCGCGTCGACGGCCTCCTGGTAGGCCTCTGGTCTGGATGCCAGGACCAGAGGATCTCTCGTCCCGAACGCTTGTTTCAGCGCCTTCACGGCTTCCTTGCGGGCCAGCGGGGGTAGTTCGTCGAAGCCGTCCAGCACCGGAACGATCCGTCGGTTCTGCACCAGCGACTTCACCATGTACTGGTCGAAGCCTCGGACGAGTCCTCCGTAGTCCTCGTTCATCCGCCTGATGACCCAGTCCTGGAGACTGACTTCGGGCTCCCAACCTGACAACGACAGGACGACCGGAACGGCCTCCCCGGAACCCGGCTCCCTGCCCTCCAGCAGCTCGACGACGAGAAGGACAGCCAGGGAGGACTTACCTGCCCCGGGCGGCCCGGTGATCACCAACTGGTGTAGTGAGAGCGTCTTGACCCGGTCGACCAGACCCTCGAGCCCGACCCGCTCAGAGTGCTCCTCGCCGGGCCCGCTCTGGTGTCCCTGGTCCAGCTTCCACGGAATCACCATCGGAACCCGTTCTCGCAGACCGCGGACGTTGGCCTCGTCACGCCACTGGTCCAGGACCTCGCGGGCCAGCCCGTCCAGCGCATCGTTCTCGGCGTTGACAGCGAAGGCAGACCGTCCGCCAGCGGGGGCGGAGCCCACATAGATGTCGCGGACGCTTCCCGCCTGGATCACGTTCCGAGGCGAACCCTCGCTGTGGTTGTGCACCTCTTCAGTCATCCCGACATGCTGCCAGGCCGGCGTCTGCGGGCGACGGGCTTCTGGCGGACCGGGACGGCGGCTCTTTGATGGCTCGTCCGGACGGATAGACGCTCATAGCTGCGGGCGGTCGTGGATTTCGCGTTGAGCGGTGTCTGCATTCAACGCCGAGAACATAAAAGACGTAGTAAACGGTCAGTAGACATCGCGGGTCAGAAATGACCTGCTCACGCCAGCCTGGCCTGGTGGACCGTCAGCCGGGCTGGCGTGCTGGCACTCCGCAGGATCGGAAGGACGGCAACGTCGTCAGAGTCGGGCCGGGCCGCTCGCATGATCCGACGGTCGCTCTTCGTCGGAGCCTGGGTGGGGGAGGAGTTCGGCGATGATCTCGGTGCCGAGTGCGTATGCCGGCACGCCGGCGGTGATGAGTGCGGTCTCGGCGACGCCGATGAGATCGGCGATGCAGGCTCCGGCGTGGAGTGCGCCCTGGGCGTGGATCCGAGCGGGGTGTGGGCGGCCGAGGGCCAGCAGCTGCCCGAAGTGGACGAGTTGCTGGACGCGTGCTCCCAGCGGGCTGTCGGTCAGCACGATGTGGCGCAGTGCCGCGATCGCCTCTTCGGTCGGCAGCCGGCCGAACTCCTGGGCCAGGCGCAGCCGGTCCTGGACCCCGCCGGGAACGGTGCCGAGGGTGGAGCGGTAGCGGTCGCGTACGGCTTCCGTGCGGGAGGCGAGGGTGTCGTCCGTCATGACGCGACCCGCGCGATCGCGGCGCGCACGGCCTCCTGGGCGCCCGGGGGGAAGTCGACGGCCCCGCCGATCGCCGCGGCGGCGATCTCGGCTTGGGCGCTCTCCTCGATCGCCACCACGAGGTGGGCGGTGGCCGCCGAGTCCGGGCCGAACACCAGGAGGCCGTGGTTGGCCAGCAGGACGGCGGCCGTCGTCGGGCGCTGCTGCAGCACGTCGGCGATGCCGCGCACGGATACGTCCGATCCGCGCGGTCCCCAGGGAACCACGGGGACGTCCTCGGCCTGTCCGAAGCGCAGCATCGGCTCCGTGCGGCAGGGCAGTGGCCGGTGGGCCACGGCGAAGGCGGTCGCGGAGGGCGAGTGGGTGTGGATGATCGCGCCCACGTGGGGGCGGGCCCGGTACACGGCGCTGTGCATGGCGATGATCTCGGCGCTGACGGACTGCAGCTCGCCTTCGAGGACCTGCCCGTCGAAGCCGACGGTCGCCAGCTGTTCGGGCCTCAGGCCGCGGACGAATCCCGGTGTCAGCAGGAGGCGCTCACCGTCGAGCCTGGCGCTCAGGTTGGCGTGCCCGGAGTGGGACATCACCCCGGCCGCGAAGAGCTTCTCCGCGGCTTCCACCAGCTGGTCGGCCCGTTCGTTCCGTACGTTTCTGTCGCTCATGGCGGTGTCTCCAAGCGTGTTGCCAGCGGCTCTCGTTCGCCGCTGTCCTCGTGCCGGCCACTCTTCTCCTTGAACTAAGGTTCAAGTCAAGTGCCCGATCGACGAGGAGCAGGAGGAGCAGAACGTGCGCATGACGATCGGCCGACTCGCCGAGATCACCAAAGTGCCCGCTTCGGCCATCCGGTACTGGGAGCGCCACGGCCTGCTGCCCACGCCCGAGCGCGAAAGCGGGCAGCGGCGCTACCCGCCCGAGGCCGCCGAGCGGATCACGGTCCTGCGCACGTGCCAGCAGGCCGGGCTGAGCCTGGCCGAGATCGGCGAGTTCCAGCAGGAGCAGCCACGCCGAGAGGCCATGATCCGCGCCAAGATCACCGAGATCCAGCAGCGCATGGTCGATCTCGACCACGCCCATCAGCTCCTGACCCACGCCCTCAGGTGCAGCGAAGAGGACATCGTCAGATGCCCGAAGTTCCGAGAGCAGATGGCGGCGTGGCAGACGCCGGATCCGGCGCCGTGAACCGCGTGTGGTGCCGACCCCGCCGGTGATCCGCTCACCAGCGGATCACCGGCGGATCACCGGCGGTTCGGTCCGCGTGCATACCCTCTGGCTTCCCACCTGTACCCGGGCGCTACCGTGCCACCATGTGCATCTCGACCAGTGAGGCCGCGTTCTCCGGCACGATCGTCTATTGCGGTCGGCAGCAGCACCCGCTGCACGGTCTCGTTCATGTCCTGGGCTACCAGAACACTGCCGTCAACCTCGCTGATGGTCCGAACGCGATGCTGCTGCACGTGCCGACCAGCCGGCTCACCCCCGGGCACTTCCTCACCGTCGGACGCAGCGGTGATGTTCTTGAGCGCATGGTGGCCGCCGTTCGACCCATCGCGGTGGCGGTCGACGAGATCACGTGGATGAGCTGGGAGCCAGAGACCGTCAAGATCTTCGAGCACGACGTCTACACAGTGCTCCTGGCCGCTGACCCCACCGCGATCCCTGCCGCACTGCAGCTGGTGCCGTCACACCGGCGGCCGGACCTCAACCCGGACCTCATGCGTTTCTACGCCGACCACTTCCCCGACCACACCATCGCCGTCTGCTGCTTCGACAACGCTGACGCCCAGCGCGCCAAGCCCCTGCTGCTGTGGTATGAGCCGCTCGACCCCGACCGGCTGACCGTGCCCGCGCTGGACTGCCACACAGGAGCAGCCCCGGACCTCGACGCCGCCGTCCCCGTGGATCATTGGGTCCTGTTCTCCACCGACCAGGCTCCCTCCGAGTGGGGCGAACCTGTTGACTACCCCGGGGACATGCGCCACAGCCTGCGTTCCTTCCTGCCCACCGCTGTCGTGGGCCAGCACTACGGCGGAGGAGATGCCCTGCTCAACGGAGACTTCACCATCAGCCACAGCGACCTTCTCGCCGGCGACCTCGACCGCATCGAGCGCTGCCAGCCGACTCGCCGCTGACCCGGCGCAGCAGCGCTCCGAGTAGTTCCGCACCGGTATCCCTCCCCGATGCCCAGCAGCGCGACCGGGAGGACGTGGACGCCCACCCCCTCACAGGGCTGTTCGGCCGAGACGACCCGCCTACACCTCCTCGACGGCGGCTCGTTCGGGACTACGGGCGCCACCCGAAGTCTCACGGCAGTGCCTGCCGGATGCTCCACCGGTGCGGATGTTCCGGCCCGGCGGGGCAGGTGAAGACGTTCAGCAGCCCGTACCGGCCGAAGACCAGCCGGACGGGGCAGGGGGTGGGTGGCAGGCGGGCTGAAGCAGTGCCAGGCTGCGGGAGGCCGTGGCAGGCCGTGGGAAAAGCAGCGTGTAACGGTTCGGGGCGTCGGAGCCAAGTAGAGACGTAAGGCAGTGCTCGTCGTCCCAAGGAGTCATCCGTGTCAGCGGAGCATCCGATAGCGCCACCCTCGCGTGACCCGGCGGCGTTCGCCGTGTTCTACCAGCAGCAGTTCGATACCGTGCTCGGCTTCGTCACCCGGCGCACCGACAGCGTGCACCTGGCAGCCGATCTGACGGCCGACATCTTCCTGACGGCGCTGGAGCAGGCCGACAGTTACGACGCCCGCCGTGGCGCGCCCGTCGCCTGGCTGTACGGCATCTCCCGCAACGTGATCGCTGCGCACTTCCGCGGCAGTGTCCGCGAGCTCAACGCGGTGGCCAGGATCGCCGGCCAGCGGATGCTGGACGAGCAGGACGTGTCCGCGATCGAGGGACGCATCGACGCGGCCCGCGAGGCCCGCGGGCTGGCTGCCCAGCACGCCGCCCTGTCCGAGCCGCTGCGTGCGGTGCTGGACCTGGTGGCCGTCGACGGGCTGGCCGTCCGTGAGGCTGCCAAGGCGCTGGGCATCAGCGCGGCCACCGCCCGGGTGCGGCTGCACCGGGCCCGCAAGGCTCTGCAGAAGGCCGCCCCGCAGGCCACCAGTACCGCCGGCATCAGCGGCGCTACCGGCACGTCCAGCGCTACCGGCACGTCCAGCGCTACCGGCACGTTCAGCGCTACCAGCATGTCCAGGACCACCAGCACGTCCAGCACCACCAGCACGTCCGTGAACGCACTCCTGGAGGCCGCCTCGTGACCACGCCCCTGCACTTCCGGCAGCAGCTCGGCGCCGAACTCGCCGCCCGTGCAGCGGACTTGCCCGCCACCGGCGCCACGGCTCGGATCCGGCCGCGCCACACCCGCAGGCTGGTGGCGACCGGCCTCGGGCTGGCCGCCGCGGTCACCGCGGTCGTCCTGGTGCCGCACAGCGGCTCCACCGGCGGGACCGCCGCGCCACAGGCCGGCCCCGCCACCTCCCGGACGGACGGCGGCGGCTCGACCGCGGTGCAGCTCACCACCGCCTCCTACTCGGTGACCCCCAACAAGGACGGCACCGTCTCCTTCCAGCTGATCGGCGCCGACTGGTCCGGGCTCCAGGGCGCCCTTCGCTCGGTGGGCGTGCCCGCGCTGGTCATGACGCCCTCGGACTCCTGCCACACCCCGGTGGCCACCGACGGCAGCCGACTGGAGTCGGTGATGTCGCTGGATCCCGCCAACGGGCGCATCGCGGTCCTGCACCCCGCCGCCATCCCGCCCGGTGAGAGCCTGCTGCTGCTCGACAAGGACCCGAAGGGCGCGGTCCACCCGAGCACCGTCGGGAACCTGGAGATCTCGCTGACCAGGCAGACTCCCGCTTGCTTCCCGCTCTCCCAGACGAACGAGGTCGGCGTGGGCTGATCCGTCCGTAGGCCCACCCTGCGGCCGTGACGGGCTGTGGCACGGCCTTCCGGCAGTCTCGGCGGGCGCCCCGACGATCGTCGGGGCGCCCGCGCAGGTCAGCGGCGGCGCAGTGACGGGTCGAGCAGCGCGGGCGGGGTGTCGGACTTCTCGTGTGCGGCGAGGTCGACACCGGGTGTCACGATGGCGTCGATCGCGTCCAGCACGTCGGCGGAGAGCACGGTGTCGGCGGCGGCGAGCTGCGCGTGCAGGTGCTCCCGTGTGCGGGGACCGATGAGCGCGCCGGTGACGGCGGGGTGCGCGGTCACGAAGCCGAGCGCGAGCTGGATCATCGTCAGACCGGCGTCGTCGGCGACCTTGGCCAGTTGCTCGACCGCGTCGAGCCTGGCCCGGTTGGACGGGATGGTGGTGTCGAAGCGCTGCGGCATGAGCGTGGAGCGGTTGGTGGTGACCTCCCGGCCCTCGCGGATCGCGCCGGACAGCCAGCCCGAGGCCAGCGGGCTCCACGCCAGCACGCCGAGGCCGTACTCCTCGGCCACGGGCAGTACGTGGGTCTCGATCCCGCGCTGCAGGATCGAGTAGCTGGGCTGTTCGGTGACGTAACGGCTCAGGTGGTGTTCGCGGGCGGCCCACTGGGCCTGCACGATGCGGTAGGCGGGGAAGGTCGAGGAGCCGAAGTAGCGGATCTTCCCGGTGCGTTGGAGGTCGGTCAGGGCGGAAAGGGTCTCCTCGTCGCCGGTGCTCGGGTCCCACCGGTGGATCTGGTAGAGATCGACGTGGTCGACGCCGAGGCGGCGCAGGCTGTTGTCCAGCGCGGTGACCAGCCAGCGGCGCGAGCCGCCCCGGTGGTTGCGCTCCTCGCTGACGGGCAGGCCGGCTTTCGTGGCCAGCACGATGTCGTCGCGGCGGCCGGCGATGGCCCTGCCGACCATCTCCTCCGACTCGCCGCCGCCGTACACGTCGGCGGTGTCGATGAGGTTGATCCCGGCATCGAGGGCGGCGTCGACGATGGCGGTGGCCTCGTCCTGGGTGGTGTGCCCGATCCTGCCGAAGTTCATCGCGCCGAGTGCGAGGGAGCCGACCTGCACACCGGTGCGGCCCAAGGTGCGGTACTGCATGGCTGTGTTCCTCCATGACGGATTGGATGGGTCGGACGGGTCGGACGGGTCGGACGGGTCGAAGCGTGGTGGCGATGCGTGGCGCCGGCGGGCTACTTGGACTCGACCCGTCCGAGCGGGTCGGGTCCGGCTGCGAGCAGCTCACGCGCCGTGCGCCAGGCGGGATCCCCGGGGTAGAGCGCGCTGCGGAGGTAGGCCCAGGTGAGCCGCCGGACGGCGGCGACCCGCTCGGGGTTCTCGTCGGTGGTCTCGGCGACGTCGTATCCGGAGATCCCGCCGAGGCCGTGCTCCGCGCCGAACAGCGTGAGCAGGGATTTGGGGCCGGGGGAGAGGACGTACGGGTCGGTGTGCCAGGCCGCGCCGCGAACCGTGAGGTGGGCGGAGAGGTCGCGGTCGCCGGCGACGACGAGTGCGGGCGTCGTCATCCGGGAGAAGTCGGTGGTCAGGAAGAACGGGTAGTTCTCGGCGGTGGACCGGGTGAGGGCGTCGCCGCCTCTGCCCGGTGCGGCGAGCAGCACGCCCGCCGTGATCCGGGGCTCGGCCAGGTCCACCTCGGTGCCGTGGTCGGGGTCGGTGAGCCGGGCGCCCAGCAGCAGGCTCGCGGTGTGCCCGCCCATCGAGTGCCCGGCCACGGCCACCTTGCTCGGGTCCAGGCGTCCGAGGAGCTGCGGGACGGCGGTCTCGATCGCGTCGAGGCGGTCGAGGATGCGCGTCATGTCCTCGGCCCGTGACCGCCAGTACAGCGGTGCCCCGGGGGTGTGGGGATCCAGGCGCAGCGTCCTCGAGCTGAGATGGGTGGGCTGGATGACGACGAAGCCGTGCGCCGCCCAGTAGTCGGCGAGTGGGGCGTAGCCGTTCAGTGAGGAGAGGTTGTTCGAGGGCCCCTGGCCGTGCGAGAGGAGGATGACCGGCAGGTCGCCTCCGGTCATGGGGGCGGTGACTCGCAGGTTCAGGTCCACGGCGCGGCCGGGAGCCGGCAGGACCACCGGGTGGACGGAAAGGACGGGGGCGGGCTCGCTGACGGTGTCGGCGGCGTGAGTCGGTGCAGTCGTCTGTGCAGTCGTCGCTGCACGCATCGGTGCGGTCATGAGGTGCCTTTCCCTTCCTGCGGCTCTGCTGCCGGTCTCGCTCGGCTGGCGGGTGCGGCGGACGGGAGGGCCCCGCTCCGGCTAAGCTCAAAGCGGAACCTTGTTCCAGTTACGATACGGAACAACGTTCCGCTTAGTCAACCATCGTCCGGACGGAGAACGTGGTGTCCACCGCAGACCGGTCCGCGCAGGCGCCGACCCGAAGCAAGCGGGCCGACGCGCTGCGCAACCAGCAGGCGCTCCTCACTGCCGCCGCCGAGGTGTTCGCCACCTCCGGCATCGACGCGCCGATCCGCGCGATCGCGGCCAGGGCCGGCGTCGGTGTCGGGACCATCTACCGTCACTTCCCAGCCCGGGCCGACCTCGTCGTCGCCGTCTACCGCCACCAGGTCGAGGCCTGTGCCGAGGCCGGCCCGACCCTGCTGGCCGACACCGACTCCCCCCTCACGGCGCTGCGCCGGTGGGTCGACCTCTTCGTCGACTTCCTGGTCACCAAGCACGGGCTCGCCAACACCCTGGAATCAGACAGCGGCTTCGACGCGCTGCACTCCTACTTCCTCGACCGCCTGGTGCCCGTCTGCGCGCAGCTGCTCGATGCCGCGGTCGACGCCGGCGAGATCACACCCGGCACGCACGCCTACGAACTGATGCGCGGCATCGGCAACCTCTGCATCGGACGCGACAGCGACCCCCGCTACGACCCCCGCCGACTGATCGAACTGCTCCTCCAGGGACTGCAGCGACCACCGTCACCCTGACGCCGACGGCCCTGGACGGCCCTGGACGGCCCCGGACGGCCCCGGACCGCCCTCGACCGCCCTCGACCGGACCCTTCGGTGTATGCGAGGGGCCTACCAGAGGGGAGCCGCCGCTTGGGATAGTGTTTGAAGCTAGCTGTAGACGCGTGGAGGTCTGGGTGTGTTCGTGACGACCGGGCAGGCCGGGTCGGCGCTCGGGTGCTCGATCCCGACGGTGAAGAAGCTGATGGCCACCGGCGTGGTGCCCGGGGTGCGCGAGACGGGTCGGCAGGTGTTCCCGTTGACCGCACTGCAGGCGTTGCAGGCCCGGCCGGTCGCCGACCTGAGCGTGCTCGGTGCGGCGGAGGTGGCGGTGCTGCGCTCGGACGCCCTCCGGCGAGTGGACGGGCCTGGCCGGGAGTGGGTCGGCTTCGGGACGGCGCTCGACGAGGAGCAGTTGCTGGCCTCGCTGTCCGGCTGGTGGCGGTGCGATCCGGCCCGGGTCGCGGCCGGCGGGGTGCTGCCGGTGACGGTGACCGGGTTCGTCGTGGCGGTGCTGAGCGGCCTGACGGAGTGGGAGTCCGACGGCGCCGCCGGCACCGCAGCCCGCTTCCGGTTCCCGAAGTCCCGGCTGGCCGGCCGTCTGACCGACCTCACCGCACCGGCCAACGCCGCCACTCCCGCCGACCCGCAGGACGCCCGCCTGGCCGACCTGCTGCTCGGCACCCGCCTGCCGTCGGTGTCCGGCGGCCCGATTGCCTACGTCCCCACGGTCGGCGCGGCCGCCGCGGCTGTCGACGTGGTCGCTGCGGCCGTCGCCGTGGAAGGGGAGTGACCCGCTGATGGACCGTAGGACGTACACCGCCGAGCTCGCCGGTCTGCGGGAGCTGCGCGCCGAGATCGCCGCCGCGGAGAAGATCGTCGCGGCCGCGCGCAAGGAGCTGGACAAGCTCACCGTCCAACGCGCGCGCCGGGTGACCGGGCTCGCGGGGTTCGAGGGCGCGAGGGCCGACGCCATCGCCAAGGCCGCCGGCCTGACGCTCGGCGACGTGGTGCGGCTTGCTCCGGTGCTGGACCCGACCCCGTCCGCCGTTCGCGCCGCCACGGCGGAGGAGCGGGTCGCCGCCGGGCCCGCGCCCGTGCCCGCGCCCGCGTCCGTGCCCGCGCCCGTTCAGGCGCCCGTACAGGCGTCGGCGCCCGTGGCAGAGACAGAGACAGAGGCAGAGGCGGCGCCGCAGCCGGAGCCACAGCCGGAGCCCGTAGTGGCGGTCGCGGTTGCCCCGGCGCTGACCCGCTCCGCCGCTGCCGTCACCGAGCCGGCCACCGCCGAAAACCTCGCCGCCGCTTCGTCAGCCGAACCGGCGGCCTCGGTCGCTCCAGTCGCTCCGGTCGCTGCTGCGGAGCACCCGGCAGTCGCCGCCGTCCCGCGCCCGGCGGCCGTCGCCGGGCCGCGTGACCTGCCCACCATCCCCGAGGGGCCGGCGGGCGCCCGCTTCGAGGCCGTGACCACCGGCCTGGTCTCCAAGCGACCGAACTTCACCCAGCAGGCCCGCGCCACGGTGTTCCTGGACGCCGCGACCGGTGATCTCGCGGTGCGCGACCGCGTCGTGCGCCTCGCGCTCGGTGCCCGGACGCCCGGCGAGATCCTGGACGCCGTCCTCTCCGCCGCCCCGGGCACCGAACGCGTCTACATCACCGCCGGCGCCCCCTGGCACGACGGCGCCGAGCGTTACAGCACGCTCAAGGACGCCGTCGCCGCCTGGCTGAACACTCCCTGCGAGCGGTGGACCACCGCCGTCGGCGCGGGCCGCGACAAGCTCGCCGGGCACTTCGTCCACCAGCGCCAGCCCGTCGGCCGCTACGCCCCCGCCGCCGCCCCCGACGGCGAGAGCACCGAGATCCGCTCGGTGGGGGAGTGGTTCGACCCGGACGGCGCCGACGTGGTGACGGTGCGCGAGGCGTTCAAGCTGCTGTGGCAGGCGCTGCGCCGGCACTGGGACGACGTCGTCCTGATGGGCTCGCCGTCGCAGACCGGACGGGACCTGTGGTCGCGCACCGTCCCGGTCAAGGGCCGGTTCGCCGGCGGCTACCCGGTGCTGTCCGAGGAACTGCGCGGCCTGCTGCACGCGACCGGCGGCCAGGGCCGCACCGAGCTGGTCCTGCCCCCGCGCGTCCCGGCCGAGCTGCCCGCCCTGGTGGAGTACGACCGCACCTTCGCCTACGCCAAGCACCTGTGGAAGTCCCCGGTCGGCACCCCGCAGCGGATCACCGCGCGGGCCTTCGCCGCCATGACGGAAGCCGAGCAGACCAAGGCCCTGATGTCCTGCTCCCACTGGAACGTCCGCGTCACCGTTCCCGCCGGGTGGAAGCACGTCGGCCTGCTTCCGGCGCCCGTCACCGGCGACCGCGCCTGGGTCTACCCGTCCGAGCCGGGCGCCACGTTCACGACCTGGGCGGGCGGCGCCGAGATCCACCTCGCCCTCGCCAACCACCTCGCGCCGTGGCGGATCGAGGTCCTCGGCGGCCTGGTGTGGGAGGACGGCAAGCCGCTCGACGAATGGGGCAAACGCCTCAAGGCCGCCTGGGCGGACCTGACCAACCTCTCGAAGGCGCACACCGACGCCCGGCAGCGCACCGCCGCCTACCTGGCCTCGCGCGCCGTACGCGCCGTCCTGCTGTTCGGCCTCGGCGGCTTCGCGCAGCGCCCCCGCCTGGTCTCGGGCACCACACCGGTCGGCGAGACCCTGCCGGCCGGCGTGGAGATCCTCGGCCAGGACGACGCCGTGGTGACCTGGCAGCGCCAGGCCGGGTTCTCCCGCGACCCCTACGCCCACCCCGAATGGGCCGCCTACGTGTGGTCCGGAGCGCGGGCCGCCCTGCTGGACATGAAGTACCGCCAGGGCAAGGATGTCGTCGGCAGCGCCGGCGCCCTGCACGCCCGGCCCGGCACCGTCGTCTACTTCGGTACTGACGGCATCGCCCTGACCGAACGCCAACCCTGGCCCTACCGGGGCGAACCCGGCGACTACCTCCTCAAGGGCCACCTCACCGGGCCCGTCCCGCACCCCACCAGCCAGGAGCAGTACCTCGCCCTGCGCGCCCGCGGCCGCGTCGAACTCGCCTCCGGAGTCGCCGCCGGACTCGCCGTTGAAAACGCCGCTGCCGGTGCCGCCACGGGCGCGGACGGAAGTGAGCCGCAGTGAGCCCCGCCGACCCGAACAACCCCAACGAGGCCGCCCGCCTCACCCAGCAGCTGATCGACCAGCGCTACACCAAGCGCCAGATCGCCGCCATGCTCGGCCGTGACGCCTCGCTGGTCTCCCAGTTCTTCACCAAGGGCAAGGGTGCGGCCTTCGTCAACGCGCTGCGCCAGGTCCTCCGCGCGGTGCGCGGCGGCGAACGCGACACCGAGACCCTGACCGCGATCGCCCAGGAGAACGTGGAGCGCCGTCGCACCAAGACCGGACAGAAAGCCCGGGTCCGGGGCAAGGACGTCGTCGGCGAGGCGGGCGGATCGATGGCCGGACGCGCCGGACGCCAGGCCATCCGCTCCGGCGCCTCCCACCTCGCCCCCGTCGTCCACGAGACCGGCCGGGCCGGCGGCCGCCTCGCCTTCACCGTCCGCATGCGCGCCGACCAGTACGTCTACTCCGCCGGGTCGGAGAAGGACTCCGGCGGCCTACGCCGCGGCTTCGTCCCCCGCTCCGACGGCACCGAGGAACGCACCTACGGCTCCGCCTCCACCGGCGGCTTCGACGCCGCCGAATGGTCCCGCCGCGTCGCCGCCCACCACGGCGACGTCACCGAGGCCATGCGGACCTGGCTCGTCGAAACCGGCCGCGCCGTCGAGGACGCCGACATCCAGTACCTCGAAGTCCGCGCCTGGATCCCCGCATGACGGACCGACACCCCGACCGCCCGGCCTGGTTCACCGGCTCCGACGACTCCCTCGCGCTGCTGCGCCGCGCCGCCGGGGCAGTCGGCGTCCCCCTCGACCCGGACACCCCGCCCGGCGAGGAGGACGCCCAGCAGCTGACCGATGAACTCGGCGACATCCTCCTGACCGAACACTGCTTCGACGCCGACCGCGACTGGGAGATCACACCGTTCGGCGACCTGGTCGAAACTCTCATCGACACCCTCAACCGCTACGCCTACCCGGACTGAACCCACCCACCGGTCCGCACCCACGATCGGTCCGCAGCCATGATCGGCAGTACCGGCAGTACCGGCAGTACCGGCAGTACCGGCAGTACCGGCAGTACCGGCAGTACCGGCAGAACAGGAGACACCGCGCCGTGGACACCACGACGACCACCGCCACCGCCACCACCACCGAGACCACGGTCCCGGCGCAGGCGCCCGGTGTCGCGGCGGTGAACCCGTTGCCGTTGCACTGGTTCCAGAAGGACGCCGTCGCCGCCGCCGTGAAGGCCGTGAAGACGGGCGGCCGGGCGACGGTGGTGGCGGCGACCGGCTCCGGCAAGACGCTGATCGCCGCCGGGTGCGCGCGCCGACTGGCGCCCCGGGGACGGGTGTTGGTGCTGGTGCCGACGATCGAACTGCTGGAGCAGACGGCCGAGGCGTGGTCGCTGCGGGGCGGTCGCAGGGGCCTGGCGGTGGCGGCCTGCTCGCGGGAGGAGGCGCTGGAGAGCGCAGAGGCCGGCGGCCGGGTCAGGGCGGAGGTGTCGACACACGCTGCGCGGATCGCTGACCTGGTCGCCTCGGTGCGGCCGGGGGAGGCGGTCACCGTGTACGCGACCTACGCCTCGCTGGAGCGCATCGTCCAGGCCCACCAGCAGTTCGGCCTCCCGGCCTGGGACCTGGTCGTGGTCGACGAGGCCCACCGTACGGCCGGCTCCGAGGGCAAGGCGTGGGCGGCCGTCCACGACGACGACCAGGTCCCCGCCGTGCGGCGGCTTTACTGCACCGCGACCCCCAGGATCGCGGACGACCGGACGGCGACGGCGGGCCTGGACGACCTCACCGGCGACACCGACACCGACACCGACACCGACACCGACACCAACGCAGACGCCGACGCCCAGGCCCAGGCCCTGCCCGCGCTGTGCTCGATGGACGACGAGCGGATCTACGGCCCCATCGTCTACACCTGGACCCTCGGCCAGGGCATCGAGCACGGCTACCTCGCCGACTACCGCGTCCTGGTGCCCGTCGTCACCGACGAGGACCTGCGGGACCTCCTCAACCTCCCCGCCATCGCCGACCTGCGCTCCCAGCGCTCCAACGAGGAACTGCTGCGCCTGGCCCTGCAGATCGCCGTGCTGCGCGCAGTCGCCGACCTCCAGCTACGGCGTGTGATCACCTTCCACTCGCGGGTGGCGGCGGCGCGGGAGTTCGCCGCCGGCCTGCCGGAGGCGGCCGGGTTGCTCGCGGACGAGGACCGTCCGGAGCGGATCTGGGCGAAGGCGGTGGCAGGCACCGACCGGCTGCGCGAACGCCGGGCCGCGTTCGCCGAGTTCAGGGCCCACACCGGCGAGCGGCCCGGCGAGGAGGGCGAGGAGTGCGGCATCCTCGCGAACTCCCGACTGCTGTCCGAGGGCATCGACATCGCCGCGGTCGACGCGGTCTGTTTCGCCGACCCCAAGTCGTCGGTGATCGACATCGTGCAGGCGGTGGGCCGGGCGCTGCGCCAGTCCTACCGGCAGGGCAAGGTCAGCTGGGTCGTCATCCCGGTCTACCTGCCGACCCCGGAGGTCGGTGACGACACCGCCGACGCCGACCCCGCCGAGGTCCGCGAGGCCGGGGAGGCGGTGAAGGCCGAGGCCGACAGCGAGATCGAAGCCTCGTCGTTCCGGACGATCTGGCGCGTCCTGCGCGCCCTGGCGGCGCACGACGCCCGGGTGGTCGGCCGCATCACCGAACTGCGCGCCCACCGCGCCCAGCCCCAGCACGTCACCACGGCGGAGGCCACCACGACGGAGACCCCGGAGAACGCGGTCACCCAGGCCGGCGAGGGGGAGCAGCGCCCCACGGCGCCGCAGTCGCCGATCGACTGGTTGCGGATCGACGCCCGGCACCACGCCGGCGCGATCCTGCAAGCCGTGAAACTACGGGTGTTCAACCCGCGGGCCACCGAGTGGCAGCGCATGCACGCGGTCGCGGCCGTGTTCCACCTGGAGCACGGCCACCTCGACCCCACCGACCGGACGACGCACGCCGAGCTGGTCTCCTGGCTCGCCCGTCAGCGCCACCTGAACGGCCAGGGCCTGCTCGACCCCGCCCGCGTCTCCGAACTGGAGGCGCTCGGCATGATCTGGTCGAAGAACGCCAACGCGTGGGAGCGCGGCCACGCCTACGCGAGGGCCTATCAGCGGCAGCACGGCCATCTGGCGATCCCGGCGACCGCGAAGCTGGACGACTACGCGGTGGGCGCGTGGATGCGCCGCCAGCGCAGGGCGGAGAACCTGACCGAGGAGCAGGCCGCCAAGCTCGACGCGCTGGACGAGCTGTGGCGCCTGGAACCGGACTGGAACCGCTCCTACCGCCGCCTGCTCGCCTACCTCACCGCCGGCGGCACCCTCACCGGCCCCGTCAACCGCACCGGCGGCGAGGCCGACCCGGCGTTCCGGCCCGGCACGTGGCTGCGCAAGCAGGACAAGGCCCGCACCGAGGGCAAACTGACCGATCAGCAGACCGCCCTGCTGGACGCCCTTCAACCGCGCCGCGCCGCCGGCCCGGTGTTCCGGGTCGGCGGCGCGGCGCGCCGGGGACGGCCGGCGGGTCAGCCGCGGGAGAGGACGACCGCCGAGTAGTACGAGCCGGCGATCCGGTGGCACGCCTCGCGCTCGGCGGTGGTGTGAACGCGCGGCCGGCTCGGGGCCTCGCAGGCCTCGGTCAGGTCCTGGAGGAAGACGCCGTCGACACGGGCCTTGGGGGAGGGGCCGGTCAGGCTGTTGCGGAAGCCATCTTCTCCGTACAGGTCCTTGTAGTCGTGGTACCCGAAGTCGTGGCGGATGCAGGCGAGACTGAAGTCGAAGCCGTCGATCCTGTCCGGTGCGGGGGAGTTGCAGACGTCGGTGTCCCAGTTGAAGTTCGGGCGAGCCGTCGATCAAGTCGACTTCGAGATGCCCGATGGACGGAAGGAGGAGTTCTACCTCAAGCGCGAGCGGCCCGTTGGCGCCGTGCTCGCCCTCACTCCCGACCGGCACGTCATCCTCGCCCGCCAGTACCGGCCCGGCCCCGAGCGCGTCCTGCATGAACTCCCCGGCGGCTTCATCGAGCCGGGCGAGCAGGCCGCGGTCGCCATCGCCCGGGAACTGCTGGAGGAGACCGGCTACCAGGGCACGATCGCCGAGATCGGCTCCTACTGGCACGACGCCTACTCCAACGTCCGCCGCACCGTCTTCCTCGCCACCGACTGCGTCAGGGTCGCTGAACCGACCCCCGAACGCACCGAGTTCATCGACGTCGTCACCCTCCCCCTGCACGAGTTCCGCGACCGCGTGCTGCGCCTGGGAGCGATGACCGACACCGCAGCGGCCTACCTCGCCCTCGACCACCTCCAGCTCCTGTAGCCGGAGGTCAGCGGCACGGGGGCCGGGCCGACCACACCACGCCCGCCCGCTACCTGGGAGGACCCCCCGTGACCGAATGGAGCACCACCCCCACCACCACCACCATCCAGTACTACAGCAGCACCCTGCTCTGCTTGCCCGAGCGAACCGTCGCCCTGGTCCTGGCCGGCGGCCGGGGCACCCGGCTGCGCGTAGCCGCCGACCCCGAGCTGCAGTCCACGCCGAAGGTGCTCGTGCCGATCGACACCACCAACGGCCCGACCCCGATGCTCGGTCACGCCCTAACCCAGCTCACCGCTATCGGCATGCGCCGCATTGCGGTGCTCACCAGCACCGACCCTGCCACCGGCGCCCAGGACGTCGAGGCCTACGCCCTCACCCACTGCGCCCGGCAGGTGGAGCTGACCATCCACCGCGAGCACCAGCCGCTAGGCACCGCCGGAGCCGCCTACGCCGCCCTGGCCAACCTGCCCGACACCCCGCTCGCGGTGCTCCTGCCTGCCGACACCCTCGTCCCGGTCAACCGGCTGCTCGCCGCCGTCGCCGCACACCGCGCCCGCCCGGCTGCCGTCACCTGGACCGTCACCACCGACCCCGGGCCCGGAGCACAGAACACCGGCCGCCTCTTCCTGTCGCCCGTCGCCGCCGGTCGCCCGGCACATCCCAGGCTGCCCCACCGGTCCTTCCACCCTCATGTCATCATATGAAGACATCAACTGATGACTAAAGCGGGGAGAGTGGTGGGTCGTGTACGCAGCAGGCTTGCGACAAAAGGCGTTGGTGCCCGTTCTGGTGTTCCTCGGCATGGTGGTGGCTGTCATCAGCAGCCTCGGTGCGCCCCTGGTGCCGACGATCGCGGCCGTCGATCACGTCTCGCTCACCGACGCGCAGTGGTCTTTGACCGTCACCATGCTGGTCGGCGCGGTGGCCACCCCGGTCATGGGACGGCTGGGCGACGGGCCCCGGCGGCGGGCGGTGATGCTCATCGCCGTCGCCACCGTGCTGGTGGGCAGCGTGCTCGGCGCGCTCCCGCTGGGCTTCGGGTGTCTGGTGGTGGGCCGCGCCCTGCAAGGCGTCGGCCTCGGGCTGACGCCGCTCGCCATCGCCACCGCCCGCGACTGCCTGACCGGTGAGCGTGCCCGCTCCGCCGTGGCGATGCTCTCCATCACCACGGTGGCCGGCGTGGGCCTGGGCTATCCGCTCACCGGACTGCTCGCCCAGTCCTTCGGCCTGCACGCCGGCTTCTGGTTCGGCGCGGCCATCAGCGCCGTCGCCCTGGCCGCCGGGGCACTGGTGCTGCCGGTGGCCGCCGCGAACCGTCGGCCCGAGCCGCTGGACACGCTCGGCGCCGTCCTGCTCGGCCTGGGCCTGAGCGGCGTGCTGCTCGTCCTCAGCGAGGGCGAGAACCGGGGCTGGACCGCGCCCGGCCTGCTCGCCCTGGCCGCCGGCGCCGTGCTGCTGCTGGCCTGGTGGGCCCGCCACGAGTTGCGCACCGCCCACCCGCTCGTCGACCTGCGCTCGCTGCGTCACCGCGTGGTGCTGACGGCCGACGTGGCCGCGCTGGTCGTGGGCGTCGGGATGTACCTGCTGATGTCCCTGCTGACGCGATTCGTGCAGACCCCGGGCTCCGCCGGCTACGGCTTCGGCGCCTCGGTCACCGTCGCGGGCCTGGTCCTGCTGCCGTTCTCGGTGGCCAGTGTGCTCTCCAGCAAGGTCGTCCCGGTGCTGGCCCGGCGCACCTCCCCGGCACTGGTGCTCCCCATCGGATGCGGACTGTCGCTGCTGTCGATGCTGGTGTTCCTGGTCGCCCGCGACCGGCTCTGGGAAGCGTTCGCGGTCATGGCGATCGCCGGGCTGGGCGTCGGCTGCACCTTCGCCGTCATGCCCGGACTCATCGTCGGCGCGGTACCGGCCGACCAGACCGGCAGCGCCGTCGCCTTCAACCAGGTGCTGCGCTACGTCGGTTACTCCACTGGCAGCGCGCTCAGCGCCGCCGTGCTGCAGGCCCACACCGCGCCTGGGAACGCGCTGCCCTCCGGCGACGGCTACCGCGTCGCCGCCCTGATCGGCTGTGCGGTGTGGATCCTCGTCGCGGTGATTACCATCGTCTTGCCGCGGCGCCGTGCCGCGACGGACCCCGGCGCGACCGCCGGAGCGGGCGGAAGGCCGTCGGTGCGGTCCGCGAACGAGGAGTTGCCGGTGAAGGAGTTGCCGGTGAACGAGTTGCCGGTGAACGAGTTGCCGGTGAAGGAGTTGCTGGTGAACGAGAGCACGACCAGGGCGACCTCGGGTCGCGACAGCGGAGCGCGCGGGTGAGCCAGACCCCCGCCCGGGCGCGCCGACGGGACGCGGCCCGCAGCCGCGAGGAACTGCTGAACGCGGCCGGCGAACTCTTCGCCGAGCGCGGATTCGAGCGCACCACCACCCGCGAGATCGGCGAACGCGCCGGTGTGGACCCGGCCCTGATCGCCCGCTACTTCGGCGGCAAGACCCAGCTCTACCTCGCCCTGGTCCAAGCCGAGCACGGCGACGAAACCCCCGCCGACCTGCTCGACACACAGCGGCTCGGCGACCTGTTCGAACTCTTCGAACGCCGCACCAGCCCGATCCTGCAGATCGTCATGCAGCCCTCCGGCGACCCTTCCGTCCAGGAGGCCGCGCAGGCACACCTGGACCGGCGGCTGGTCGACCCGCTGCGCGAGCGCTTCGAGCGCGACGGCCTGGACCGCCCCGAACTGCGGGCGGAACTCGCCGCCGCGGCCTTCAGCGGGGTGATCCTCGCCCGCTCGGCCGGCACCCTCGGCCACCTCGCCGGGGCGCAGCCCACCGAGGTGCTCGACCTGCTCCACCAGTTGCTGAGCGGAGCCGGCGGACACCTTCCGCCCGCCGACGCACCCGCTGACGAACCCGCGCACGCACCGTAGTTCACCCACAGTGGCCGGCGCTCCGGCGCTGTTCGCAGCCGGCTCCCGGCGGCGACGCCCCCTGCGAACAGGGCGTCGACACGGTCGCTGCCGAACCGCGCCCGATGTCCGGCGCGCCGACCGACAACCTCCGGCCCGGCGACGCCGTCCACTCGCCCGGCGACGCCGTCAGCCCGCCCGGCGGGCCTGCCGCCGCCGCACCAGGACGTCCTCCCTCACAGCGGGGTGAGGATGTCCTGGTGCGCCCCGTCGAGGACGAAGCCGTTGTCCAGCCGGACCCGGACCGTCACCTGCTTCCCCCGCTCCCGGTGCGCGGCCCACTCCGGCTCCAGTACGGCGATCTCCGCCTCCAGCCGTTCACGGCTCGCCACCGGCATGGTGTGCCCGTAGTCCTCGAACAGGGCCTTGAGTCGCTGGTACTCGCGGATCTCATGACTCTCCGGGAGCTCCCCGTCCACCCGCTCGACGGTGCCCTCGAGCCCGGCTCCCAGCGAGAAGAACCCGACGACGGCCCCGGGCTCCCCGGCGACCGCCTCGCCGATCCCGAGGTCCTCGGCCAACCTGACGCGCCGGCCTTCCGTGAGGGTCATCCGTCCTCCGCCTCTCCATCGATCCGTGCCGCCGGCGCAGCCGGCCTGCGGTCCCGGCCATTATCCGCCGGGCGCGTCACGGCGCTGGACTGCCGGCGACAGGGTTCCTGGCCGCGGTCCCCGTCCTGCTGCCGCTCACTCGTCCCGCTCGCCCCGTCCGGGCCGGGCCGCCACTCCAGGAATATTCCGGGCGCCGTCGGCTCGCCGCCCTCTAGGCTTTGCGATCATGCTTCCCAGACGACTGGCCGGGCTGCTCGTCGGCGCCCTCGCCCTCACCGCGGCCTGCACCGGCTCACCGGCCTCCGGCCCCGCCGCATCGGACCGGGCCGCCTCCGGCCCGACCGCCTCCGACCGGGCCGCCTCCAGCCCCGCCGCCGCCAAGGCTCCTTCGCCCAGCGCCCCGGCGACGCAGGACCCCCCGCCCGACGCGAACCCCGCCTACACGGCCAGGGTGCGGGCCATGCTCCCGTACGACGTCCAGTCGAGCTGGTGGAGCTGGGCCGCCTCGATCGAGCAGGCCCGCAATCCCGTCCTCGACCGCGACGGCCACCTCTGCGGCCAGGGGCAGAAGGCCGACCTCTGGTTCCTCGCCGGCACCACGGGCGGAGCCGTCACACGCTCCTGCACCGTCCCCGCCGACATGCCGATCATCTTCCCCGTGGTGAACCTGATCGGCGTCCGCAGCGACTGCCTGGACTTCATGACCGCCGCCGAGGGCAGCGCCACCCTGGACGGCCACGCACTCACCGTCGAAACGATCGACCCGACCCCGATCGGGTTCGACGCGGTCAAGGGCAACCCCTTCACCGCCGGCTCCGGGAAGCTCTACCAGTACGCGTGCGGCCTGTGGGTGCGGCTGGAACCGCTCACCCCCGGCCGCCACGAGCTGAGCCTGCGAGGCAGCGCGGGCGGTTTCGCCACCGCCGCGGACTACCACCTGCAAGTCGGCCGCCCCACGCCGACCCCCGGCACCTGACCACCCCGGCCTCACCCCCGCCCCCACACCCCGGCCGCCCAGCCGTCCAGCCGGCGCACCATGTGCAGCCTGAGGTGGCGTGGATCCATGGTTCCCGCCTCTCCCGGAAGCCGGTCCGATGCCTGGGGCTGATAGTCCGATCGGCAGCGCGCCATCTGCTCGGAGGTATGACGGCTCAGCGTTGGGTGTGACCTGTTGGCCGTGGTGGCCCAGTGGTTCGTTGAGCGGCCGGGTTTCGGGGTGGGGTTTGAAGGACGGTTCAGAAGGACCGAGCCGTGGTGGATCGGGTTCGGGGGTTGTGGGCGGTTCGGGTGAACGTGCCGGACGGCCCGGGTGAGCTGCTCGCCCTCCAGCGACTCCGTCAGCGGAGGGCGAGGGCGATGGCGCGGGCGATGGGTTGGCCGGTGTGGGACTCGAAGTAGCTGAAGGCCGGGCTGGGGTTGACCTCGAAGCAGTAGACGTCGCCGTCGTCGGCGAGCATCAGGTCGATGCCGGCCAGGGCCAGTCCCAGTTCCTCGGCGAGGTGCAGGCATCGCTCGGCCAGGTCGTCGGGTAGCTGGCACGGGGAGAGCTCGGCCCGGCCGCCGTCTTGGTGGGCGTAGCGGTAGTCCACCCGGTCGGTGTCGATCCGGGTGGCGAACACGTCGTCGGCAACGGTGTGCACGCGGATGTTGGTGCCCTTGACGCGCTGCTGGAACTGCACGGGGCAGGAGCGGATGAGGGGCAGGCGGTCCATCGCGTCCCGGTCGAGGAGGTGGACGACGGATCGTTGGCAGCTGATCGACTTGTAGACCAGCTCGCCGTGGCGTGCCTTGAAGTCGTGGACCAGCTCGGGGTCGTTGGTGACGAGTGTCTCCGGCACCCGGAATCCGGCGTGGCGGATCAACTGGGACTGGTAGGGCTTCGACAGGTTCGACGCCGTCGCGGCCGCCCGGTTCATCACGCGGCCCGGGGCGATTTCGATCCAGGTGCTCAGGGCCTCGTGCCAGGCCTGGCACCTGCGGAGGGTGTCCCGGCCGGCCGCGCCTGCTTCGTTCGCTTCGCGGGCTTCCGGCAGTCGGCGCCAGTCCATGAGTCGGGCGTAGATGCCGGTCACTTCGGCGCAGTCGACGGATCCGCCGTTCCCGGTCAGCCGTCCCCGGACGCCGGTGGCGGTGGCGTTCAGCTCGAACGGCAGCTCCAGGAAGAGCCGTTGGTGGAGAAGCGTGTAGGGAAGGCCCAACTCGTCGAGTTCGGCGGTGACCCGGGCGATCGGCGCCTCGCTCGCGATGCCGCAGAGGATGATCATCGAGTTTCTTCCGAAAGGCCGG
Organism: Kitasatospora sp. NPDC034035; assembly: GCF_055575755.1. Classification (NCBI taxonomy): domain Bacteria; kingdom Bacillati; phylum Actinomycetota; class Actinomycetes; order Kitasatosporales; family Streptomycetaceae; genus Kitasatospora; species Kitasatospora sp. NPDC034035. The sequence continues at coordinate 84,551 of NZ_JBVISA010000032.1, forward strand.
AAGGGCCGGAAAGGCCGGTGAGGTGGTCGAGCAGGCGGTCGAGGAACGGGTCGCCGCCGGAGCGGAGGTCGGGTAGCGGGGTCGCTCCTGCGAAGACCACCTGCTGCCCGCCGTCACGGTGCAGGTCGAGCCCGAGCAGGTCGGTGCCGGCGAGCCGGGCGAGGCGTACGTACGCCTTCTCGTCCTCGGCCGCGGTCGCGCCGAAGCCGTGTTCGCCGAATACGTGTTCGCCGAGCACCAGGACACCGCCGGAGCCGGGCGCGTCGCAGGGTGGCTCGGGTTCGGGGCTGCTGGAGATCCGGGCCGGTGGCACCGGCAGTCCCGCCCTGGCCGCGAGGACGGTCCACTCCGCAGTCGAGCGCCAGGCTCCGCACAGGCCGGTCGCGCCGGGCCGGTTGACCGAGACCGGGGCGAGGCAGGTGAGCAGGCTGAGCAGGAGGGCGCTCAGTTCTTCCTGGGCGTACCGGGCGTCGGCGTGGGTGTCGAACGGCAGGAGCCCGAAGGGTGCGGCGGCCACCCGGTTGAGCACGCCGGAGACGTCCCGGCTGGCCAGGACGCGCCCGTCGGGCAGGGCGATGTCGAAGGCGGCTCCGTGCCGGCCGACGCGGTGGGCCGACCTGGTGGAGCCGAGCAGGGCCTGCGGGGAGAGCAGTTCCAGCGGTTCCAGTCCGCGTTTTCGCAGTCCCTCGTGGGCCCACAGGGCCGCCTGGTCGCCGGGATCGCAGAGCACCAGCCACATGATGCGGGGCCTAGCCTCTGCCCGGGCCCGTCTCGGGGTCCTCGTTCCTGAGGGCGCTGTCCGCGAGGTCGGGGCGCTGGTCCGCGGGGATGAAGTGTTCGGACTGCTGACCGGATGCGGGCCCGGCGAGCGGGTTGACGTGCGTCTCCAGTTCCTTGCCGACGTGGTCCTTGTGCTCCTTCTCCTTGCCTTCCTTGTCCTTGTCCTTGCCCTCCTTGTCCTTGCCGTCCTTGCCGTCCTTGCCGTCCTTGCCGTCCTTCACCTGCTCGCGCGTGAGCTGGAGGGTCTTGTCGGCGCTCGTGGTGTCGTTGCAGTTCAGCGTGAAGTGCGCGGTCTGCGTGGGTGCGGCGAAGTGGCCGCCGGGGGTGACCTTGAGCACGAGCTGGCCGCAGGTGTTGGGGGCGAGACTGTCGGGGAAGCTGTGCAGGACGAATCCGGCGCCCATGTCCGCTTCGACCGGTCCGGCGAAGGTCAGCGTGCCCGGGCCGATGTTGGCCACGGGGATCACCTGGTCGGGCGCGGTGCCCTGGACGGTCACCTTCACGGTGGTGTTCATCTGGAGCCGCGGCTGCCGACCGTCCGCGACGGACCCGGCCGAGGTCCAGACGAATCCCAGCTCCTGCGGGTCGTTGTTGGTGATCCGCAGGTTCCAGGCGGAGACGCCGGGGGCGGCGACGTCCAGCTGGACCGTGAAGACATCGCTCGTGTCCCGGGTCCAGGACGCGGTCGCGACCGTTTTCCCGGTCTCGTCGGGGATGGCCGCCTCGGCGGGTTTCTGCGGAATGGCCGTGATCAGCCCCTGGCCCGCCCGGAGTTCGATGTCCGGTGCCCTTCCGCGCAGCGGCTGGCAGTTCGGCCCGACGGCCACCACCTGCAGGAACCAGGGCGACACCGTCGGATCCACGTCGAAGGCGACCAGGCCGGTGGTGGCCTGGTTCGCGAGCCTGAGCTGGCCGGTGTCGGGAAACATCTGGAATACCACCGTGATCGCCTTCTCTGACTGTCGGGTTGTGGCGACTGTCGGGTTTCGGCCCCGGGACGCTCACCACGTGCCGAGCGGCGCCGAGGGCGAAGACCGCGACCACACTGCCCTCGACCCGCACGCCCTCGACCGCACCGCCCTCGATGCCGTCGCGCTCAAGCGGCCGAACCGGCCGAACCGGCCGAACCGGCCGAACCAGCCGAACCAGCCGAACCAGCGGACCCCGGGGACCCCGGGATGGGGAGCGCGGACGACGACCAGGGCACGCCGACATCTTTTGGCAACCGCCGGCCCCTCGGTCCTCCCAGGCTATTCCCGGTTCGACCACGCATCAATTGGGGTGACTGTGCGTAGACATACCCCCGGAGCGGCCCTTCCCTCCCTGACCGACCGTAGCGGGATCGACGGCCGGCCGGGTGGGCAGGCGCTCCCGCAGCCCTCGGGTGACGACCGCTTCCACGCCCCTGCCGCGCCCGGCCGGTCGCTCCCGCGCAGCCGCGTGCCCGGGCGGCCGTGTGCCCGGGCGGCAGTGGCTCAGCCTGCGGAGTCGACCAGGAACCCGAGTCCGGCCGTCGCCCCGGCGTAGACCAGGACCAGCAGCAGGCTGCAGAAGATCAGCAGCCAGCCGGTCACGATGCCGAGCAGGGCCAGACCGCGGTCGCGGCCGCCCAGGCGCTTGCCACGGCGACGGCCCAGATGCCCGGCCGGGATGGCGACGACCCCGGACACGAACATGGCGAACGTGTAGTAGCCGCCGTACAAGAGCCAGAACATCGGCGTGGCGAAGACGGCCACGATCAGGCCGACGCCCAGGGCAGCCGACCAGAAACTGACCCGGGCAGGCGTGTTGCCGGCCTCGACGGGCGACACGGCTGCTGTCGGGCGAGAACTGCTGGTCATGGGCGGTCTCCCTGTCGGGCTCGGTGCGTACGCCACCCTAGGAGAGGGGCTGCCCCCGGTCCGACGGGGGGCCGGGCCCGGACGCGTTCTCGGGCCGTTCGTCGCTCGTCGGAGACCCCGTCCTTCGTGGCGGACCGGCCGGGCGCAAGTGTCGGGCGAACGTCGGGTCAACGTCGTGGCCGCAGGTGTCCCGCCGCGGCGAGGATGTGTCGTGTCAGCCGGTCGGCTGGCACGACAAGCGCCACGGAGCCCGGCACCGGATCGGCCCGGTCGTGGTCAGGCAGGGTCAGCGCGGTGAATCCCCGTGCGGACGGACACCTGCGGGACGGGTCTCCGGTCGGCATTGCTTCCGGATCGTGCACATGCTCCGTACGCTCACTCATTCTGCGAGGAGAGTTCATGCGCAAGCAGATCTGCACCGGCCTCGGAATCCTGGCCCTGGCCGCGGCCGCCCTCGGCGCGGGCATCGGGTCGGCTTCGGCTGCCGACGGCGGCGCGGCCGCCGACCGGGCGTCCGGTACGAACGCGAAGCCCGGTGCGGTCCGCGCCGTGGCGGCGTTGAACTACGTGGGCCAGTACCGGATCCACAGCAACTACAACGGCAAGTGCCTGGACGCGGACCTGAACACGATCGGCGCCAACGGCACCAAGGTGCAGCTCTGGGACTGCAACGGCTGGACCAACCAGAACTGGACCCTGTGGACCGACGGCAACATCGACTACATCCAGAACAACTACAGCGGCCGCTACCTGGACGCGGACCTGAACACGATCGGCGCCAACGGCACCAAGGTGCAGCTCTGGGACTACAACGGCTGGACCAACCAGCGGTGGAACGCGGCCAGCTACGGATGGGTCAACGGCTACAACGGCCGTGTGCTGGACGCGGACCTGAACACGATCGGCGCCAACGGCACCAAGGTCCAGCTCTGGGACAGCAACGGCTGGAGCAACCAGGGCTGGTGGCTTGAGTCGATCTGACCCTCCCCGGGTCGACCCCGGGCAGCCTGCCCCACCAGGAACCGCCCGGAACGGTGGCGCCGGCCTCATCCGAGCCGGCGCCATCATCCCTGATGCGCAGTCAGAGTTCATAGGGATGGAGCGTGATGTTGCCGCGACTCCGTTCGGCGGCTCTGCAACCCAGCCGTGGTCCCGCCGTGTCGGCCGTGTCGGCCGTGCCGGAAACGCGAGAGGACCCGGGAGCGTAGCCAGCTCCCGGGCCCCTGTTTGCCGCCCAATTGCGCACACCGGCACGTTTAAGGGTCGCGGATCAGATTGAAATCGACGCGTTCTGCCATTGAACTACCGTGCCACGGAGCGGCACAGACAGGACTTGAACCTGCATTCGTCGATATTCGTCCGCACCCGGTCGATCCGGTGTTCGGCGGCGAATGCTGAGACTGGAGCGAGAGTCTGAGATTCAAGGGGCCTGCCTCTGCCTGGCTTGGGCTACCCCGGCCGGTGGTGCCGGGGGGAGGAATCGAACCTCCACTGTGACCCCTGGTCAGCTTCAACATCAGTGTCAGCTTTTCGCACCGCGCAGCGCCCCCCGCCCGGTCTCCCGGGACGGGGTCCTTGGCGCGCTCGGCGCACCCGCCCGGCTCCCCGGGCGGGTGATCGTGAGGCTACCGGAACAGGTAGCCGAAGACGGCGTCGCCCACCCGCCGGTCGGTGACCTCGACCGCGTTGGCCTCCTCGCGGGCGAACTTGACGGCCTGCTGGAGCTTCTCCACCCGCTCGGCGAGCTCGTTCACCCGGCGGGCCGGCAGCGCGCCGGAGAACTTGACCGTGGTCCAGTAGCCGACCGCGATGTCCTCGTAGTAGACCTCGACCTGGGCCGGGTGCTTCTCGGTGGCCTCGGCCTTGACGTGGTTGCGCGGCACCTTCTTGGTCCGGATGGTGCGCACCGGCTCGGTCTTCCAGGAGTCGGTGGACGGGTCGAGGTTCCAGGACTCGGAGGCGTCCAGCACCGGGAGCTTCTTCACGAAGGTGAACAGGTCGGTGAGCTGCTTCTCCAGGAAGAGCAGGTACGGCACCGGCACCTGGGCCAGGAGCACCTGGCCGTCCACCACCACGTCGGCACTGGCGTCGATGTTGGCCCAGTCCTTGGTGGCCGTCACGTCGAACAGCCGGGTGAGGGTGTTCGCGGTGGACCGGAGGATGTCCTCGGCCTTCAGCTGCACACGGGTCGACTCCGGCGGCAGCTGCTCGCCCTCCTCGTCCTTGGGCTGGTAGGTGCGGGAGATCCCGGCCAGCAGCGCGGGCTTCTGCAGGTCCTGGTGGGCCTGCGTCAGCTCCTGGAAGGACTTGGACTTGACGCCCTTTTCAACGGCGATGATCTGGTTCAGCTTTGCCACGTCGAGGACGCTATCAGCCCCGAACAGACCGCGAAACTCAATTGTTGATCGAGCAGCTGTCCCGGTAAGTCTCGCAGCACGGCAGCGGGTTGAGGTCCGGATGGTTCTCCTTGAGGGAGCCTGCTCGGCGCCCTCCCTGGTAGCTGGTGTCTTACCTGCGCCGGCGCAACGCCGACGCCCGCCACCCGACGTCCTCGCAGCCCAACGCCGAGAACGCGCCCGCATCCGCAGCGAGAAAAGACTGCGCTGGGGCGGGCGGCCCCTGGCTGACGTGGCCTGAACGCGTTCCCTCGGGTGAGAGGGACTTCAGCGGCGCCGTCGCCCCGGGATCAGGGCGCTGAGCATCGCACAGATGATCGCCCCGAATAGCAGCCCGCCCCACGGCATCCCGTCGACCGGGCGATGCCGAATCACCCCATAGCCGAAGGAGCCAAGCCCGCCACACACGAAGAAGAGCAGGAAGCCTCGAAGCGCGGACCACCATCTCGGGCGGCCTATATCTGAAGTCACGGGAGGGCATTGTCCACACGCGACGGTGCCCGACCACGGCCACAGGACTGATCACTGGCGCTGCCAGGGCTCGCGGGCGGGCGGGCGGCGGAAAATGAGTTGCCTGCGGGACGTGGCCTCGATCACGATCGCCCGCATGGACCTGTAACGGCTGCCACGTAGCACCAGCCAACCTGTCGCGCGGTCGACCTCGGAGTCTGACGACTCGGCCCCGAGGCGATGACTCGCGCCCTCGTGTGCATCCGTCAGATCCCAGGAGCCGCAGCCCGGCCTGCGAGAGAGCTCCTGCTGAGTCCTGAAAGCAACCACATCCATGAATACCGACCGCAAGGCCCTGTGGGCCGTGCGTCAGTCCGCCTTGCCCACCGTCGTACGACCCTGCCTGGACTGCTCCGGCACGCGTCACCGTCCCTCGGGCAAGATCCGCGTCAACGCGAACGGCAAGCTCCTCGACGTCTGGCTTCTCCTGAGCTGTGCAGCGTGCGACCGTACGTCGAAGGTGCCCGTCCACGAACGCGTCCACGTCTCGTCGCTGGAGCCCGCTCGCCGGGTGGCGTACGAGAGCAATGACCCGGCCGTGGTACGGGAGCTGACGATGAGTGCGTCGCTCGCCGCGAAGAACGGCTACCGCCTCGACTGGACCGGCACCTGGGAACTGGAGACCCGCACGCCCCTCTACGCACTCGACGACCCGACACCGCTCAAGGTGCTGGTCAGCTTCGAGCTGCCCGCGCCGGTCCGCGTCGAACGACTGCTCATGATCGGGCTCGGTCTGAGCCGCACCGAGATACGACGCATGGTCGGGGACGGGCGTATCCACCTGCCGCCGGCTCTGGACGCCAAGGTGCGTCAGGACTTCGAGCTCACCATCCACGGACCCGGATCCGTCGACGTCGCGAAACACTCGAAGCTCCTCGGCGCTCCGACCGACGTGCGCACTGACCTGAGCCACGTCGGGTTGCACGACACGCTGCAGCAATCATCGCGCTCGGCGACGGCGGGAGCGTAGAAGAGGGACAGCAGGGCCTCCTGGACAGCCTGTTGGCGTAGACAGCCTTCGAACTGCCAAGAGGCCCTGCTCTGTCCGGCACCCGCCACCGTCACCCGATCCCACAGTCACCCGATCGAGACTCCTGCTCGACCAACACCCAAAAGATCGGAACGACAACAGCCGCTGAGGGAGCCTGTTCGACCTTCGGGTGACGTCACTGCGCTCGGCTGGCCAGCCGTCCGATAGGGGACTCGGCGCGGATCCGGGCGGCCTGGAAGGACACCTGCTTGCCCCGGCCGCCGAGTACGACCGTCTTCCCCGTGAGGGTGGCGGTGGTCGTGGGCCAGCCGGACCAGGCGTCCACTTCGAGGTTCGTCACGCCGAGGCAGAGCAGGACGAACTCGACCGCGTTGTGGCCTCGCTCCTGCCACAGCTGCGCGGCGCCGGCCGGGACGGCGAAGGCGAAGAACCTCAGCGTGACCGACGCCTCGCGTTCGTCGATGAGGACGGAGGTCAGCTCGTAGTCGCTCAGTGGTGGCGGCGGGGAGCCGAGGACCATGCGGACCGTCTCGGGGCTGGTCAACTCGGCAGACCAGTCATGGGCACCGTTCATAGAACACCTTCGCCGTTGTGGGAGGCAGCACCTGGTTCGGGTGCCGGCGCTGGTCGAGCCGGCTCTCGAACCACCGCGGGGCCGCATAGGGATCGGCGTCGCCGGAGCGGTAGGCGTTGAGATGGCCGGCCTTGAGCTCCGCATGCGCGGTGAAGTCCAGCGTGAGCCCCGGCCCGCTCACCGCGACCGTGATCCGGCGTACTCGGCCCTCGACGAAGGGGGTGAGCCCGATGTCGACCACGGTGTGGTGGGGGACACCCCGCATCCGGAGGTCCTCGTCCACACCCATGAACTCGATCTGGGCCTCGAACCGGTCGCATCCGGCGTCGGTCCACGCCGCGGGAGCGAGGTCCGGGAAGCGCGGGAACTCGACCCGCAACGTCACGGCGGCGCCGTACGGACTCAGGTGCACCGATCTGAGAACCAGGTGCTCCAGGGGCGGCAGCTCGGAGTAGAGCGCGGTCAACCGCTCGGAGTGGATCAGGAGTTCCGGCCAGGTGTCGGCTGACACGGGTGGGTCCCTTCGCTCCGGGTGCTTTCGCGCCCTGCTGGCCGATCCTCGTCCCCGGTGCAGTCGGAGATCGAATAACGGGCGCCTGAGCTGGGATGATACTGCTCCCTCGGTCCGGGCCCGGATCACCGACGCCGACGGCAGGCGGATCGGAACGACCCTCGAGCGCTCCCAGGAAGCTCCCAGAAAACGGCAACCGAACGGCCGTTCCATGCCGTCTCCGCTGGCCAACCGCCCTGAGAAGGGCAGTTGGCGACCGGACGGCCGCCCCGTCCTGCGGCTGCGTGCCTACCGGAAGCCGAGGTGCTCGTCGGCGCCGACCAGCTCACCGCTGGCGGCCCACAGGCCGGCGGCGACGGCCGGGTCGGCCATGTGAGCGGGGACGGGCTCACGCCGTGGTGTGCCGCGCAGGCCGAAGACCCTCGGCCCCCACAGCTGCCCTCCCTGCACCTCCGGGTCGAGGACGGCACGGACGACGGGCCATGCCCCGGCGTCCTTGCCCTGCACCAGGAGCCCGGCGGGCAGGCCGCGCAGCCGCTCGCCGGGGGTAGTCACGCGCACCGGCGGGCGGGACGGGGTGAGGGAGTCCAGTGCGCCGCCGGGGTGGGCCACCACGCTGAGCACGGTGCTGCCGCCGGCGCGCAGACGGCGGTCGAGTTCGAAGCCGAAGCACATCTGCGCCAGCTTCGACCGGCCGTAGGTGCGCTTGGGCCGGTAGTCCCGGGTCGACTGCAGATCGCCCAGGTCCAGTCGCTCTGACCTTGCCGCGAAGCTTCCCACCGTCACGATGCGGCCCCTCGGCGCCGCGGACAGCAGGGGGGCCAGCCACTGGGTGAGCGCGAAGTGGCCGAGGTGGTTGGTGGCGAACATCAGCTCATGGCCGTCCGCGGTCTCTCGACGCGGCGGGTCGTCGAGCGCGACCCCCGCGTTGTGGACCACCGCGTCGAGGTGATCGAGGTCCAGCCTGTCCACGGCGGCCTTCAGGGACGACAGGTCGGCGAGGTCCAGCCGAAGGTGGCGCACGTGCGCGCCGGTGACGCGCGAGCGGATCGAGGCCATGGCGGCCTCGGCCTTCGCGGCGTCCCGGCTGCCGAGCACGACGACGGCGCCGGTCGCGGCGAGCTGCTCCGCGACGAAGTAGCCGATCCCGGCATTACCGCCGGTGACCAGGACGGTCCTGCCCTCGGCGGACGGCAGGCGGTGAACATTCCACGGTCGGCCCTGGGATGAGGAAGACACGGTGACCGACTCCTTGTACTCGGGGGGCTGCGTGCTCACGGCGAGCACCAGCCCGCCCAAGGTCGCACCCCCCACCGGCATACGGTCGGCATACGGCCGACATGCCGCCGACATGCCGCCGACAGATCACCGTCACCGCCGACAGGCTTCCGACCACCTGGGGGCACGGTCTCCGCAGACGGTGTGCTGGAGAGGGCCCGTGCCGACGGGGCCGACACCTCACGCCGCGTGCTGCGTGCCGCGTGCCGCCCGTGTCTGCCGGCTCGGGCCGGGGGGTCACGCCGGTTCGAGCCGGTTAAGGCCGGTCCGAGCCGGGTTCACCGTTGGAGGACGCGCCGCAGCCAGTGGGTGCGGGCGTCGTGGGCGTCCTGGGTGAGGGCCGCGTTCGGGGCGATGGTGTCGAAACCGTGGCAGGCGCCGGGCCACACGTGCAGTTCGGCTTCGCCGCCCGCCTGCCAGATCGCGTTGGCGTAGCCGACGGCCTCGTCCCGGAAGGTCTCGGCGGACCCCACGTCGACGTACGCCGGGGGCAGCCGGGACAGGTCGGTGGCCCGGGCCGGGGCCGCGTACGGCGAAAGGTCGGCGGCGCCGTACCGGTCGCCGAGCAGGGCCTGCCAGGCGGTGGCGTTGGAGGTGCGGTCCCAGGTGTCGTGGCCGGCCATCTGGTGGCTGGAGAAGGTGTCGCCGCGGTCGTCGAGCATCGGGCTCAGCAGCAGCTGGCCGACCGGCGACGGACCGCCGCGGTCGCGGGCCAGCAGGGCCAGGGCCGCGGCGAGCCCGCCCCCGGCGCTCTTGCCGCCGATGATCACGCGCCGCGGGTCCACGCCCAGTACGTCCGCGTGCTCGGCCGCCCAGGCGAGTCCGGCGTAGCAGTCCTCGACGGCCCCGGGGAAGCGGGTGCGCGGCGCCAGCCGGTACTCGACGGACACGACCGCCAGCCCCAGTGGCAGCGCCCACGCGCGCAGCAGCCGAGGCAGGACGGACCACGCGTTGCCCGTCACCATCCCGCCGCCGTGCAGGTAGTACAGCAGCGGCAGCGCCTGGCGAACCCCGGCGGGCCGCGCGCTGACGAGCGTGACGTCGCTGCCGTCGGCCCGCGGCACCCGCAGCTCCTCCACCTCGAACCGGCCCCCATCGCGCAACCGGTCGAGCGTCGGGCGGGGCCGGGCGGCGACGTCCCGCTCCTGCCACGCCGTCAGGCGCTCCGGGGTGAGCACCTCCCGCGCCCGCTCACCAGCGGCCGCCACCGCCGCCCGCACCTGCCGGTCAAGAGGGGGCACGCGCCGACCCCCCGGCTCACCCGCCACCAGTACCCCCTCGCCGAGGGGCACCCGGCAGCGCCCCGACCGGCACAGCCTGCCAGCCCCACCCGCGCCGCCCCGCAGCGCCCCCGGCCGGGGAGGTCCCCCGAGCGCCGACGGATGGCTCGACTTCACCGCGGGACCGCGGGGACCGCGGGCCGGCGGGCACGACCGGTCCGCTCGACGAGTGGCCGTGGCCGGCACGTTCACCGGGCGCGCGGGCCGTCAGCGATGGCCCAGCACGTTGACCACCCGTCCGCTGGGGTCGCGGACGAAGAATCGCCGTACGCCCCATTCCTCGTCCTGCAAGGGGTGGATGATCTCCGCACCGCTCTCCCGCATGACCGCGTAGGCCGCATCCACGTCGTCCACCTCGACGCTCATGTCGGGGGCGACGGGCGCGGTCTTGTCACTGGTCATGACGCTGATCTGCGCGGCCGGGCTGGACGGGGAGGCGAGGGTCATGATCCAGCCGTGGTTCATGACCTCCTCGAAGCCCAGGAGGCCGTAGAACTCCCGGCTCTCCTGCGCGGCCTCGGAGCGGATGTTGGGCACGACACGGCGAACGGCCATCGACGACTCCAAACGGGGAACGAACCTGACGTTGTCTCCCCAGGAGTACTACGGCGCGCCCGCCGCCGGCCACCCACTCCGGCGGGGACGCGTCGAGGACGATCACAGATCGGACGGCCCGTTGGCCGGCCCGTCCGACCGGATCGTCGGCCTCAGTGGTACCAGGCCGTGTCGTTGCTCTGGCTGCCGTTGGAGATCGCCATGGCCACCGCGTGGACGACGCTGTCGTGGTAGAACTGGCCCGTGTCACCGCTCCCGCCAGGCCCGAAGGAGATGGTCTGGGAGCTCATCGCATGGGTTTGGTCGTTCCGATCGAAGATGGTCAGCCAGCAGGTGGTGGTGTACGAGTCCAGGTGGCCGTAGGCCCAGTTGGCCGCGAGGTTCAGATGGCCGATGCAGCCCGGAACCGAGATGCTGACCGAACCGGTCGTGCCGGCGTGGGCGGTTCCCGACATGCCGACAATACTGATGCCGGCCAGCGAGGCGGCAGCGATCATTGCTCCGATACGACGACGCATGGTTCCTCCGTGGTTCGTTGGCCCCGGGGCACTGGAACGGTGGACAACAGCGACCTCTGGCATGGGGCGCCCCCTGTCGTTGTCCGCACAGCAGTCTGCCCGTGCACCGGCAGGTCGAGGAACGACGTTGGCCGGACGTTTCCCTGACGCTTCGTCCGGTGCGCGGCCCGTGCCAGGCCGACCTCCCTGCCGACCCGCCTACCGCTGGGTGAGCGCCCGGGCGACCAGTGGCTCCGGGGCGTCAGCGGTGGCGTCCACGCGTACGTCACCGCTGACGCGAACCCGGGCTTCAGGGCACCGAGATGGGGCTGCCCGTCATCTGGTACCACGCCGACCTTTGGTACCTCGCCGACCTTCTCGGACGCTCCGACGCCCTGGGCTGCCGCCCGCGCGGCACCCGGCGTGGCAGGTCGGCTCTCGGCCGACGTGGTACCTCCGGGATCAGGCGCCCCAGCCGTAGGCGTCCTGGGTGGAGAGCTCCCGCCAGACCTTCGGTTCGATCTGCGTCGTTACTCCTGCGGCTTCGAACATCGGCCGGATCTCGGAGTCCTGCTCCTGGAAGAACGACTCGAAGCTCTGCCGGTCGGGCCACTCGTCCAACACCATCAGGCGGCTACCGTCCTCGGTGCCGTAGAAGCGGTGGGCGATGAGCCCATGACGCTTCGCCGCTTCGAGGACCCCGTGGAAGGTCTTCCTGTTGTCCTGGGCGTACTGCTCCAACGCCTTCGGATCGCCGGCGACCTCCAACGTCAGGATCACGGACATGGCTCCTCCTCTGCAGTCACGGACATGTACGGAGATATTGGCAACAAATGCTCCACAACCGGGGCAAACACGCTGCACCGCCTGCGCTCGGCCGGGCGAAACCCCCTTGACCAATGGTCAAGAGTCGTTGACCATTACTCGCATGCCTACCGATGATCTTCCCGAGACGTTCCACGTCACCACGGACGAGCAGCTACGCGCCGTCTCCAATCTCACGCGTCACCGGATCATGGCCGTGCTCCGCTTCGAGCCCGCGACGATCACGCAGATCGCCGAGCGGGTGGGCCTCGCGAAGGGGAGTTCCAGCTACCACGTACGACTGCTCGAACGGGCCGGCCTGGTGAAGGTGGTGCGAACCCGGAAGGTCCGGGGGGTCACCGAGCGGTACTACGCCATGGCCGCGCGGTCGATCGAGCTGCCGGATCCGGGCGAGGGAGGGCCCGACGTGCTGATGCGGCATGCGGTGGCGGACCTCGAGGCGTCGCCGGCCGACGGCGAGCGCCACGTACGGATGGCGCATCTGCGGCTCACCGAGGAGCAGTTCGCCGAGCTGGGGGCGCGACTGCAGGCGCTGGCGGACGAGTACCGGGAGCTGTCCGATCCGTCGCTGCCGGACGCGTCACTCGTCTTCGCACTCTTCCACCCGGCACAGCGCGCGCAGGCCGAAGGGGACGCCAAGTGACCTACGACGTCAAGAAGTTGCCGACCGGGTTCGGACGGCTGTGGACCGCTCAGACGGTGTCCTCGCTCGGTGACGGGGTGTCGCATGCCGCGCTGCCGCTGCTCGCGCTGACGTTGACGCGGGATCCGATGGCACTCGCCGTCGTCACGGCCGCCGGAACGCTGCCGTGGCTGCTCTTCGGGGTGCTCGGCGGTGCGCTGGTGGACCGCTGGGACCGTCGGCGCACGATGTGGGTCACGGACGCGGCGCGTGCGGTGCTGCTTGCGATACCGGCGGCAGCGGCCGCGCTCGACGTGCTGAGCATTCCGCTGCTCGCGGCCGTCGCCTTCCTGCTCGGCCTCGGCGGACTCTTCTTCGACACGGCCGCCACGGCCTATCTGCCGGATCTGCTCGGCCGCGACACCGCGCTCCTGGAGCGCGCCAACTCCCGCCTGCGTGGCGCCCAGACCGCCGCGTCCGGCTTCGCGGGGCCGCCCGCGGGCAGTGCCCTGCTCGCGCTCGGGCGGGCGCTTCCGCTGCTCGCCGACGCGGTGTCGTTCGCGCTCTCCGCGGTGCTCGTACGGTCGCTGCCTGCCGCACCCCGGCCCGTACCGCAGGCCCGTGAGTCGCTGCTGCGGCAGGCCCGGGCCGGCGCGTCGTACGTCTTCCGGGATCGGTTGCTGCTGGGGCTCGCGCTGCGTCCGGCGGTCGGGAACATCGCCTTCCTCGCCGTGGAGACCGTACTCGCCCTCTTCGCGCACGATCGTCTCGGCGTCGGCACCTTCGGCTTCGGCCTGCTCCTCACGGCGGAGGCCACCGGCGGTCTGCTCGGCGCGGGCATCGCCTCCTTCCTCGGCCGACGGCTCGGCACCGGCGCCGCACTGACCTGCACGGCCGCCGTCGAGGGACTCGCCATCCTGGGCTTTGCCGCCGCCCCGAACCCGTACGTCGCCGGCCTCGCGCTCGCCGTCTGCGGAGCGGGCATGGGCGCCACGATGGTGCTCGGCCCCTCCCTCCGGCAGACGATCGTCCCCGCCCACCTGATGGGCCGGGTCGCCTCCACCTCCCGCATGCTCGGCATGTGCGCCGCCCCCTTCGGCGCCTTCCTCGGCGGCTGGCTGGCCACCACCTACGACGTACGCACCCCGCTCTACGCCGCCGCCGGCCTCCTCCTCACCATGACCGCCGTCACGTCGACCATGACGAGCAACCGCCGGGTCGAGGCGGCGCTGCGTGCCGCCGCCCCGGTCGATGGTCCGGATCAGCAGGAATCCCGGGTTCCCGTTCACGCGGGCGCCAAGTGAGGTCCTGACCGGGCCGGCGTCGCGTACGGCGAAGGCCTGGTAGGTGAGGGTCAGTGGGCTGACGTCCGGGTTAAGGAGGTGTTCCTGGGTCCTGCCGTGCACGGCGTGGGCGTTCCACGGGAGCCGGTCAGCGGTGCTTCGGGTCCTCGGGTCCGTGGTGCCGGGAGAACTGCTCCCGAGCCGGACGCCAATGCGATCGAATCTGCTCCACCAGGCTCTCCCACTCGCGCAGGACCTCGTCGTGGGGAGGGCGCTGCCCCCGACGGATCCGGCCGAGCTCGTCGCCGACCTCCCGTCCGAGGGCCGCCGATCCGACGACGACCAGCATGACGGTGAAGAGCGCCGAGATCATCGCGACGACAGCGCCCACCGGGCCGTAGCGAGTGGTGTAGGAATCGAAGAGGTGCGGCAGATAGACGGTCGCGCCGACCGAGTAGGCCGATGTCAGGACCGCCCCGACGACGGCGAACGGGAGCAGCTCCCGCCAGGCGATCCGCTGTGCGGAGAGGAGCCGGCCGCTCCAGAGGAAGAAACCTGCCGTCAGCGGCGCCTGGCACAGAGACACTGTCAGTTCGAGGCGCCCACGACCGAGCTCGACGCGCAGCCAGCCGGTGACGACCAGGTACGCCAGGAGGACGAGAACCCACCGCAAGCCGTTCGGTGTGTTGCGCACGCTGAGCGGCTTGAGCTGCCAGGTCTGTTCGAACAACCGCTGCGCGGACCGGGTGAAGCTCAACACGGAGATCACCAGGAAGAGAGTCCCGAGGACGCCCTCGCCGGCGGTCGCGTCGGTGGCCGACGAGAAGAGCTGTCTGACCGCCTCGGCTCCACCGCTGGTGAGGCCGTACCGACTGATGATCGGGTTCGCGACGTCCTGGTGTCCGACGAGGCCGAGGAGGGCGCTGGTGAGCATCGCGAGCGGGACCAGCGCCGCCAATGCCCCGGAAGCCAGCGCCATCGACCGGTCGAAGCCGACGATTCGCTGGAAGCGGTTGACGACGCGCAGCGTGAAAGCCGGACGGAACCAGAACGTCAGCGTCTTGGTGAGGCGCTCGTGGTTGATGTGTGCCGTGCCGCTCTCCTCGGGTATCGGAGCTCCGCAACGACGCGAGCCTAGCGCGACCGCCCTGCCCGGGAAGGTTCCGACGCGGACGCGGGTGCGAACGGCCTTCGGTCCGGGCGGGGAGGCTGAGACCGGCCCCGACCGCTGTCGCTTCCAGGGCCGTCAGGCGCAGACGGCGCCGGACGCCTGCCAGTTGGAGGGGTCGACCATGGTGGCGGGGACGGTGGTCTCGCGCGGGAGCGCCTTGTCGTCCTTCAGCCGGTCGACCATCTGTTGGACGGCGAGCGCGCCGACCTGGGAGCCCTTGAGGAGGAGCGCGGCCCGCATCGCGGCGGGCTTGCCGGTCAGCCAGTCCTTGCAGGCGAGGTAGGCCCCGATGCCGACGCCGATGACGTTGTCCGGTCCGAAGCCCGCCTCACTCAGGGCCTGGATGCCGCCCTCGGTGTCCTCGTCGTTGCAGCCCCAGACCACCCAGTGCTTGACGCCGGGTTTGGAGGTGAGGGCGTAGGCGGTTCGGCGGCGGGCGTCCTCGACGGTGTTGGCCGCCCACACCTTCGCGGTCTTCAGCGCCGCACCGCCGTGGACGGAGAACGCGTCCACCGCCGCGTTCATGCGGTCCCGGCAGACCGGGATGTCGCTGTTCCCGATCGACAGCGTCCAGGTGTCGGCGGCCTTCCAGCCGGCCTTGGTGTATTCGCCGGCCGCGCGTTCACCCACCGCGGCGCCCATGGTGGCGCCGTTGAAGCCGACCCGGGGCACCAGTCCGTTGGCGAAACAGGCACCGGGATCGGTGTAGTCGGCGCAGATCTGGTCGTCGGCGGAGAGCAGGGGCAGGCCGGCCTGGCGGGTGAGGGCGACGAGTTCGGGGCCCACGGATGGGTCGGGCACGACGGCGATGAGGCCACCCGTCTTGTGGTCGATCGCCTTCTTGGCCTCCGTGAGCGAGCGGTCGCGGTCGTTGCCGACGTCCACGAGGGTCAGCTCGACGCCGAGCTCGCGGGCCTTGGCCTTGGCCCCGGCCGCCTCGTCGACGAAGTAGCCCTGGTCGCCCTGCTTCTGCAGGAAGGTGATGGAGATCGGGCCGTGGCCCGAGGTGCCCGGCCCTTCGCCCGAGCACCCGGTCAGCGCCAGGGCGAGAGCGGCCGCGCCGGCCGCGGCGGCGGGTGCCGGTCGGCGGGCTCGAGTGGAGCGCATGGCCTGGTTCCTTTGAACGGCGACCGTCCGGTGTGCGGCCGGCGGAGCGGATGAGTGCGAAGCGCAGGAGGGCAAGAGCGTAGGAGCGTGGGAGCGCAGAAGGGCAAGGCAGAGCGAATGTGACGGTTTGAACGTTCAAACCGATCAGAAGCCAACGTGTTCGAACGCAGAGCTGCTAGGAAACGCCACGTTCACCTGGCCGTCAAGATCTCGCGACGACGAGATGCAGGCCGATACCCGCTCGTTATCGCTCCTGGGAACGGCACTTGAGTCGGACCGGGGCGAGCCACTAGCCTGCGCCTGCCCCTGTTGAGGCCTGAGTGGCTTCCGTCGGCTCTCGACATTACTCAACACATCTCAACAGGCGATCGCTCTGGCACCCCCACTGCCCACCATCTTGGAGCACCCATGCGCCCACGCCTGCGCCCACGCCTGCGCTCATTCACCGCAGGGTCACCCCGCGCCATAGCCGGTGCGCTGCTGTCGCTCGCCCTGGCGACCTCGGGCCTCGGCGCCGTCGCGCTGACCACCGCCACCCCGGCCGCCGCCCTGGACAACGGCACCGCCCTCACCCCGCCGATGGGCTGGAACTCCTGGAACTCGCTCGGCACCAACGTGACCGAGCAGCAGGTCAAGCAGACCATCGACTTCATGTCCGCCAACGGCCTGGTGGCGGCCGGCTACGACACCGTCACGATCGACGACGGCTGGTCGCTGTGGCACCGCGACGGCCAGAGCACCGACCTCGTGCGGACCTCGTACGGTTCGATGCAGCTCTACGACGCGGCCGGGAACCCGGTCGCCGGCACCGACGGCACCGGCAACGACCCCACCTCCGGCCACCTGGTCCCGCGCGCGGACACCTTCCCCTCACAGACCGTCAACGGGCAGACCGTCAACGGCATCCAGTACCTGGCCTGGTACGCCCACAGCAAGAACATGAAGTTCGGGCTGTACGCCACCGACACCTACCTCACCTGCCAGATGCACCCCGGCAGCCTCGGCCACGAGACGACCGACGCGAACGACTTCGTCTCCTGGGGCGTCGACTTCGTCAAGTACGACGACTGCCCGTACGGCCCGCCGATCACCGGCCCGGACGGCCACAACTACGGCACCCAGGGCGAGGGCAAGGAACTCACCCAGTCCATGTACGCCCGGGTACAGACCTTCCAGCGGGCGCTCGACGCCGCCTCCGCCGCCCGGGGCAGGCCCAAGGTCGCCCTCAGCCTCTCCGCCCAGCCCGTCCACACCGGCGTCCCGTACCTGCTGAACGCCAACGACCCGGCCCGCACCGACCCGGTGGTCCAGGCCGCCGGCACCCCGCCGTACCAGTCCCCGGGCTATGCGCCGACCGGCGTCTGGTGCGGGCAGGTCGCCAACATGTGCCGGATCGGCGGCGACCGCGCCAGCGACCTGAGCGGCGTGCTGTACGGCGGGCAGCTGCAGACCGCGCTGCAGTACCCGGGCAACGTGCGCCCGGGCAGCTGGAACGACATGGACATGATGTTCGCCGGCTGGCAGGACGTCTACGGTTCGTGGGGCGTCACCGACACCTGTTCCTGTCACAAGCCGTTCACCGACGACGAGTCGCGCACGGAGGTGTCCGTCCTGTCGATGATGGCCTCGCCGCTCGTGTCCGGCGCGGACCTGCGCGCCGCGGCCGACTCGCAGCACACCGACGGCGGCACCACCTGGTCCACCGGCATCACCGCCGCCAGTCTGGCGATCATGAAGAACGCCGACGTCATCCGGATCGACCAGGACGCGCTCGCCAAGCCCGCCACCCTGGTCGGCGCCGCGCCGAACAGCAGCACCGGCCCGGTGGTCCTCAAGCGCCGACTCGCGGGCGGCGACACGGCCGTCCTGCTGGTGAACCAGGACCCGAACAACTGGCAGACGATCGGCAGCAGCCTCGCCTCGCTCGGCCTGACCGGCAACGGCTACACGTACAAGGAGCTGTGGACCGGCGCCACCGGCACGGTCGCCGCCGGCGGCACGGTCGGCGGCAACTGGGTCGCCCCGCACGGCGTCGCGATGTTCCGGCTCTCCCCCCAGGCCGCCACCGTGGCGGCGGCGGTGATCGGTGACGGCAAGTACCACGGGATCAGCGCGGGCGGCACCGGCGGCCAGGCCCTGGAGGTCCAGGGCACCTGCAGTGCCGCGGACGGTGCGATCGTCGACGTCAACACGTGGTGGAACACCCACACCTCGCAGCAGTGGAACTTCGCCGCGAACGCCGACGGCACGGTGCACATCACCGACAACTGCTCCACCGGCACGCAGGTCCACGGCACCCTCACCGCACCCGGCTCGGCCGGCGCGGCGGCATACGTGACCAACGGCTACGACCCGAACAACGCCCAGCAGAAGTGGCGGGTCGTCCAGAACACCGCCACCGGCGCGCTGACCGTCACCAACGTCGCCACCGGCCTGGTGCTGGACGCCCCCAACCCGGCGGCCACCTCCGCCGTGGTCACCGATCAGCCCAACTCCTCGGCGGCGCAGGGCTGGACGACCCTGTCCTGACCCGGCACCGCCGCCTTCCACCACCCCGTGGCCACGGGACCACCACCCGTCGGCATCGGGAGAAAGGCCGACGACCCGGACACGTATAGTCACACGTTCCACCACCAACAGACGCACCCGAAACGGTCGGGCCGTCGGGCCGTACCGCCCGCGGGCCGGCCGCGTCCGCGTGCGTACCTAGGAGTGCCACGTGACTGACAACGCACAGCTGCTGGCGCGGCAACGGCGCGCGATGATCCTCGACTGGCTCCGGCAGCGGGGCGGGGTGCGGGTGAACGAACTCACCCGTGAGTTCGGCGTCTCGGACATGACCATCCGCCGGGACCTGGACGCCCTGGCCCGCCAGGGGCTGCTGGACAAGGTGCACGGCGGCGCCGTCCCGGCCGGCGCCCCGAGCAGCCAGGAGCCGGGCTTCGAGGCGAAGTCGTCCTGGCAGCTCTCCGCCAAGGAGGCGATCGCCCGGGCCGCCGCGGAACTGGTCCGCCCCGGGATGGCCGTGGGCCTGGGCGCGGGCACGACCACGCACGCCGTCGCCCGGGAGCTGGCGTCGGTGGACGGGCTGACCGTGGTGACCAACTCCCTGCGGATCGCCGAGGTGTTCGAGCAGGCCGGCCCGGGGGCGGGGGCCGGGACCACCGTGCTGCGCACCGGCGGGATCCGCACGCCCTCCGACGCCCTGGTGGGCCCGCTCGCCGACCAGGCGATCCGCTCGCTGCACGTCAACGTGCTCTTCCTGGGTTGCCACGGCATCTCCGTCGAGGCCGGGCTGACGTCGCCCAACCTCGCCGAGGCGGAGACCAACCGGGTGTTCATCGGCTCCGCGCGCCGGGTGGTCGTGGTCGCCGACAACACCAAGTGGGACACCGTCGGCCTGGCCACCTTCGCCGCCCTGGACCAGGTCGACGTGCTGGTCACCGACGAGGGGCTGTCCGCCGAGCGCCGGACCGTCGTGGCCGAGCAGGTGGGCGAGGTGATCGTCGCAGAGTCAGTCAACTGACCCTCTGGTCACGGCAGTTGTTTCCTCGACTCCCGGTGGGGAGAGCGGGTGGGGCGCAGTCGCGCGGCTCCGGCGGATGCGGATAACGGGATCGTCTCGAATCGACGCGAGCGGGAACGAAGGTCTTGACGAACGCCCGACAGGGGAGTTTCCTGTGCGAGCACGTTTGATCAAGTTTGGTTCTGATCGATTGTGTTTGATTCAAGCGCTACCGGCTCCGCGGATGTTTCCCGCGGGCTCTTCCCTCACCCTTCTCTCCTTACCGGGAGTCTTCGCATGTTCATTCGTCGTGGTCGGGTTCTGTCCGTTGCCGTGCTGGGCTGTGTGTCCCTGGTAGCCGCGGTGGGCTGCTCGACGGGCCAGGAGTCGTCGTCGGGCGCGGGTGACACCGCGAAGGTCGAAGGCAAGGTGTCGCTGACGTACCTGCAGAAGCAGGGGGACCAGGAGTACTTCGTCGGCGAGGCGGCGGGCGCGAAGGCGAAGGCCGCGGAGCTCGGGGTGGACCTGAAGGTCGTGAACCTGGGCAACGACGCCAATAAGACGGTCAGCGAGGTGCAGTCGGCGATCGCCGGCAAGAGCAACGGGCTGATCGTGGTCGTGCCGGACCCGGCGGTGGGCCCGCAGGTCGTGCAGACCGCCAAGGACGCCAAGGTCGCCCTCCTCACCTCCGACGACCAGATCTGCGTCACCGGCCCGGCCCCGGGCGCCTGCGCGAAGAGCGATCTGGTCCCCCGGGTCGGGTTCAGCGGCGAGCAGATGGGCGGGGAGGTCGGCAAGCGGGCCGCCGCCGAGTTCAAGAAGGCCGGTTGGAACGCGGCCGACACCCGGATCATCTCCGCCTGGAAGCAGGACGTCACCGTGTGCGGCGACCGCGTCAAGGCCGCGAAGGCCGCATTCGCCCAGGCCGCGGGTGACGGCGTGAAGAACATCGACGTCGCCACCGACAACACCCCCACCGGCGCCCAGGACAAGACCGCCGCCACCCTCACCGCCAACCCCGGCGTGAAGCACTGGATCGTCTGGGGCTGCAACGACGAGAACGTCCAGGGGTCCGTCACCGCCCTGCAGAACGCCGGCGTCAGCCCCGACGACATCGCCGGCGTCGGCCTCGGCGCCTACCTCGCCTGCAAGGACTGGACCAGCGGCAAGCCCACCGGCATGAAGGCCGCACTCTTCATCAACGGCAAGGACGTCGGCGCACTGGCCGTCCAGACCATGTACGACAAGCTCAAGAACAACAAGGACTTCCCCGCCGAGGGCTTCGCCCCCACCACCATGGTCGACGCTGCCACGTGGCAGAACAGCGGCATGACCTGCAACTGACGGTGCCGCACCAGAACCGTCCGATTCGCACCTCCAGCGAGGCACACATGACCGCACCCGAATCCCCGCCCGGCGGCGGACCGTCCCCGCAGCCCGTCCTCGGCCTGGCCGCCGAGAACGTCGGCAAGGCCTTCGGCAGTGTCCGGGCACTGCACGGCGTCACCGTCGCCTTCCCGCCCGGGCAGGTCACCGCCCTGATGGGCGAGAACGGCGCCGGGAAGTCGACCCTGCTGCGCATCCTGAGTGGCGACCACCGCCCGACCGAGGGCCGGGTCCTGCTCGACGGCGTCCCCCTCGACCTCTCCTCGCCGACCGACGCGCGCCGCGCGGGCATCCGGATCATCCCGCAGGAGCCGGAGATCATCCCGCACGTGTCGGTCGCCGAGAACGTCTACGCCGGCAGCCTCCCCCGCCGGGCCGGCCGCCGCCTCGACCGCGCCGAACTGCGCCGCAGGATCACCGCCGACCTCGCCGCACTCGGCTTCGACCAGGTCCTCGACCCTGACCTGCTCGGATCCGAACTCACCGCCGCACAACGCCAGTTGGTCGAAATCATGCGAGCGCTCACCGGCGCCGTGCCGCCCCGGGCGATCGCCTTCGACGAACCCACCTCCTCCCTGTCCGAACACGAGGTGGAGGCGCTGTTCGCCCTGATCGGCCGGCTGCGCGACCAGGGCATCGCGATCGTCTACGTGTCGCACCGGATGAAGGAGATCTTCCGGCTCGCCGACCGGATCGCCGTCCTGCGCGACGGCACCCTCACCGGCGTCCTGCCCGCCGCCGAGACCGACGAGCGCGAGCTGGTCCGGCTGATGGTCGGCCGCGACCTGGCCGGCCTGTTCGTCCGCCAGGACGTCGCCACCGACCGGGTGGTGCTGGACGTCCGCGGCCTCACCACCGACGACGTGCGCGACGTCAGCCTCCAGGTCCGGGCCGGCGAGGTGGTCGCCCTCGCCGGGCTGATCGGCGCCGGCCGGTCCGAACTGGCCCTCGCCCTCGCGGGGGACGCGCCGATCCGCTCCGGCGAGATCATCCTCGGCGGTCGGCCGGTGCGCCTGCGCTCCCCCAAGGACGCGATCCGGGCCGGCCTCGGCCTGGCACCCGAGGAGCGCAAGGCCCAGGCACTGTTCCTGCACCGCGCCATCCGGGACAACACCTCCCTGGTCAGCCTCGACCGGCTGCGGCGCCGACGCTTCGTCAAGCGCGCCGCCGAGAAGCAGCTCGCCCAGGAGTACGCGGACCGGCTGCGGGTGCGCGCCCCCTCGATCGAGACCGAGGTCCGGACGCTCTCCGGCGGCAACCAGCAGAAGGTGGTGCTCGCCCGCTGGCTCGCCCGCCGCCCCGAGCTGCTGATCCTGGACGAACCGACCCGCGGCGTCGACATCGGCGCCAAGGCCGAGATCTACCAGATCATCGCCGACCTGGCCCGCGACGGCGTCGCCGTCCTGGTGATCTCCTCCGAGCTGCCCGAGGTCCTCGGCCTGGCCGACCGGATCCTCGTCATGCAGAACGGCCGGGTCACCGGCGAACTCGGCCGCGCCGAGGCCTCCGAGGAGGCCGTCCTCGCCCTGGCCATGACGGACGACCTCGCCACCGGCCCCCGTACCACCGACACCGACGCCACCACCGGAGTTGCCCGATGACCACCCCCTCCGCCACCGCCGACCAGCGGCCGCAGGCCCCGGCCGGGCCCGCGCGGCCGACCGGTCCGCGGGCGCTGCTCGACGTCGTCGGTGGCCAGAACCTCATCCTGCTGCTGGCCCTCGCGGCCGTGCTCGCCCTGTTCGGCTCGCTCAACATCAACTACCTGAGCTGGAACAACATCCAGGTGATCGCCGAGGCGGCGACCATCGCCGGGCTGCTCGCCGTGGTCCAGACGGTGGTGATCATCTGCGGCGGCCTGGACATCTCGGTGGGCTCCCAGGCCGGCCTCGCCTCCGTGGTGAGCGCGATGGTGTTCACCTCCACCGGCTCCAGCGCACTGCTCGGCATGGGCGCGGCCGTGCTGGTCGGCGCCGCCGTCGGCCTGCTCAACGGCGCCGTGATCATCTACGGCCGGGTCAACCCGACCATCGCCACCCTGGCCGGACTGGCCGCGTACAAGGGCGTCGCCCAGCTGATCTCCGACGGACGTGCCCAGGGCTACGTGCTCGGCGACCCGCTGTTCGTCTTCCTCAGCCGCGGCAAGATCGCCGGCCTGCCGACGATGGTGTGGATCCTCATCCTGATCGCCGCCGCCGTGCACGTCCTGCTCACCTACACCGACATCGGGCGCAACATCTACGCCCTCGGCGGCAACGACACCGCCGCGCGGCTGGCCGGCATCAACCTCAACAAGTACCTGCTCTCGGTGTACGCGCTCACCGGCATGGTCGCGGCCGTGGCCGGTGTCCTGCTCACCGCGCGCACCGGCTCCGGACAGCCCACCTCCGGCAGCGAGGGCCTGGAACTCCAGGCCATCACCGCCGCCGCCCTCGGCGGCTGCGCCCTCAAGGGCGGCAAGGGCGGGATCGGCGGCACCCTGCTGGCCGTCGCCCTGCTCGGAGCCCTGCAGAACGGCCTCACCGTCCAGGGCATCAACACCTTCTGGCAGAACGTCGCCCAGGGCCTGCTGCTGGTCGCCGCCGTGGTCATCCAGCAGCGGCGCGGCCGCGAGCGGGCGGTCGGCCTGCCGGCCTGACCCGCCCTCTCCCGAGCCCCCTGGAGGCCGCCTCCGCCCCCCACCGGAGGCGGCCTCCGCCATGGGCACCGCCGACCATCCTGGAAACGCCGACCTCCGTGACGTGCCGGAGGTCCCGGAAGGCAGAACAGTGAAGAAGACCACCACCAAGCTCGCGGACGGCCGCGAGCTGATCTACTACGACACCGACGAGTCCGTGGTCCGCGACGCCACCGACCTGCGGCCGCCGGAGGCCACCACCAGCCTCTCCGCGATCCGTCTCGATCCCGCCACCGGCGACTGGGTCACCATCGCCGCCCACCGCCAGGCCCGCACCCACCTCCCGCCCGCCGACGAGTGCCCGCTCTGCCCCTCCCGGCCGGACCGGTCGAGCGAGATCCCGGCCCTGGACTACGAGGCGGCGGTCTTCGAGAACCGCTTCCCGTCCCTCTCCTTCGACGCGGCCGCACACGTGCCCGCGGAGTCCGACCCGCTGCACACCGGCGGTCCCGGCGCCGGCCGCTGCGAGGTCGTCTGTTTCACCGCCGACCACGACGCCTCCTTCGCCGACCTCACCCCCGAGCGGGCCCGCCT